>JBFXDF010000071.1:0-16214 GCA_050181375.1 Alphaproteobacteria bacterium | reverse complement strand
TTGCCTGCTGCCTGTTCTGGCAATCCTACCTGCACGCCCGCAACCGCGCCGCCCCGGTCCTCGCTCCGGAGCTTTACGCGGTCACCTCAGTTTAAGGCGACCTGCGCAAGCAATGAGCCTTTGACGGAACGACCCTCCATGACAACAAATTTAATAAGTGACAGTTATGTAATGAAATCGAATTAATTAGACTTTGATCTCGCTTTGAGTATTATTGATCAGCACCCGGCGGGTGTCGTCGCATGTCCAGGCTTCGGCCAAAAGGGCGACACGGGCCGTATCATATGGGCTATATGATCCGCCGGGTGTCCGGTGCGGTCCTGAGACTCGATTCTCGGATCGCAGCTTTCGATCGCGGACTGCCTCGGCTTCCCGAGCGCCCGCGCGAGAACGATTCGCGCGGCATCGGCGAGCAACCCTGTCGGTTGCGCCAACGCGCCCCCCCGGCCTGTTCCGGCAATTCTGCCCACGCACCCGCAACCGCCCCGCCCTTCGCCCCGGACATTTTGCGGTGGCGGAACGATCTGCCCCAAGAGATCTCCGAACCGGCAAAGACAAAGCCAGGACCCTTGTGAGGACCCGCATGAGTTCCGTGCCGGCAAATCAAGTCTTTGCCCGGCGCCACGACCGCCGTGATTGACAAGCCGCTCGGGATCGTGCGTGTTCTTCCTTAAGGTCCTGTAAAGGAGCATCCGATGGCCCGAGTCCTTCGTTCCAGGTTGGCCCCCGGCTTGCTGCTGCTGGCTTTGCTCTGGCCATTGCCGGGTTGGTCGGCCCCGATCGGCGCCTCGATCGCGCTGACAAACGCCTTGTTCGTGTACGATCCGGTCAACAGCAACCTCTCGGCCGAGGCGGCTCCGATAGGCGGGCTGCCCGCCTTGCCGCTGCTCAACAACGGACACTACAAGGACACCCTGGCCGGCAACTTCGCGGTGACGATCAATCTGCCGCCGCTCGACGAGCAGCATGTCTGGCTTATCAGCGACGATATCAGCATCAACGGCCAGCACGTCTTCGGAGGGCAGGACGTCTTTGGTCCGATCAGCGTGATGGAGGCGATCGACGAAGCGCTAGGGCAGCTGTCCCCGTTTGTGCAGAACCTCGTCAAGACCGTCGGCAACGAACTCCTGACCCAGCCGCAACACGCCCTACTGGGCCTGTTCGACTGGTCCTACAACCGCGATCCTCTCGACGACATGACGGGCACGTTCGCGCTCGGATCGACGCTCGACCTGGCGCAGCTCCTCATCCACGAATCTCTCGTGCCCGGGCAATTCGCGCTCGGCTTGTCGGTCTCCGCCTTCGCGATCGATGTCCCGGAGCCGGGCGGCATAACGATATTGGTGTCCGCGCTGCTTGGCTTCGCGGCGCTGTGGCGCCGGATCGGGCGCCGCGCCGGAAAGCCGGCCTGAACCGCTGCCAGAGCCGCGCGGCGCCATACCGGCGTCACACCACCCCGTCTTCACGCAGGCGCTTGACCTCGTCGGGCGCGACGCCGCACAGCGCGTGCAGCAATTCCGCGGTGTGCTCGCCTAACAGCGGCGGGCGGCTGACGGCGACCGGCGAGTCCGACAGTTTGATCGGGCAGCCGACCGTCTTGTAGACGCCGCGCGTCGGGTAATCGACATCGACGATCATGTCGCGCGCTTGCAGATGCGGGTCGGCCAGCACCTCGCCGGTGTCCTGGCACGCGCCGCACGGCACCCCGGCATCGGCCATCAGCTTCATGACGTCGTGCTTGGTGCGCTCGCGCGTCCAGGCCGCGACGATCGCGTCGAGCGCGGCACGGTTCTGCCAGCGCGCCTCGGGCGTCTTGAAGCGCGGATCCTCGGCCAGATCGGGGCGCCCGAGCACCCGCACCAGCGCCGGCCACATCTGCGGCTGCGCCAGGATCATCACGTAATCGTTGGGGCCGCCGGGGGCGCAGGGATAGGTCGTGCCGGGCACCGTATGGCCGAGCTGGTTGCCGCTGCGCGGCAGCACGCCGCCGTTGCGCTGATGATCGCGCAGGCTGACCCGGATCAGGTTGACCACCGCGTCCTGCATCGACACCTCGACATGCTGGCCGCGCCCTGTGGCGTGGCGCTGCTGCAACGCCGCCAGGATGCCGATCGCCATGTGCATCCCGGTGCCGCTGTCGCCGATCGCCGGCAGGACATAGGTCGGCGGATTGTCGGGGAAGCCGGTCACCGCCATCGCCCCGCCCATCGCCTGCGCCACCGGCTCGTAGCTCTTGAAATGCGCGTGCGGGCCGTAGCTGCCAAACCCCTTGATCGTTGCGTAGACGAGGCGCGGGTTGAGGTCGCGCAGTACGTCCCAGCCGAGCCCGAGCCGCTCCATTGCGCCGGGGCCGAAATTTTCGAGCAGCACGTCCGACTGTTTCACAACCTCCTTGAACAGCCGCTTGCCGTCCTCGGTCTTCAGGTTGAGCGTCAGACTGCGCTTGTTGGCGTTGAACAGCAGGAAAAACAGGCTGTCGGTATCAGGCTTTTCGAGATGAACGGTGCGTGCGACGTCGCCGGCTTTCGGCTCCTCGAGCTTGATCACATCGGCCCCGAGGAACGCCAGGATCTGGGCGCAGGCCGGGCCGGCCTGGTTGTGCGTCATGTCGATGACGCGGATGCCGGAAAGAGCCTGGGTCATGTCGCGTCTCCTGGGTCGGTGTTGCTGTCCGCATTCCCGGCGGGGTCGGGATACCAGTCCTCCGCGAGAATCTGTTCAATCGTATAGGGGCATCCGGCCGGCAACGATCGCGCCGCCGCGTGCTCGCCATATTTCCCGAGATTACGAACGACCTGCTTGCGCGTGACCGCGTAAAGTCGGGGTAGTGCTTCCTCGATGTCGCGCCGCAACGTTGCCGTCAGTCTGTCTGCGATCTCGGCACGCGCATCATCGATCGAATTCATCCAATCGGAACGCGGCTCGCGCGCCGGCGAATGAGCGAGTTTCAGGAAGTGAAGCAGGATGCGGCGCACCTGGCTGCGGACGGCGTCACGATAGCTCCTGCCCAAATCCTCGATCTCCTCGGCAAGGTGCTCGCGGTCGAAGCGGTTGTCGGCGGTCGGCAGGGTGCGCAGCACCTCGGCCTGGTACTGCGTCCAGGCATAGAAATCGTCGTCGTAATCAGGCCCCGTTGGGCGCGGTCCATCGGGCATCGCTGCATACCCCGGGCGAAGTGCTCACGCGTCCGGCACAACCAACCGGACGGGTCGCGGCGTCGATCGAGCCGGAACTCTACGCCGGCCACCCGTCATCGGACAACGTGCCCCGCCTGCAACCCGCGCACGGCACAACATGGGCGGGTGGGCAATTGCCGCCGCCCCGGCAGGGGTTGCGGGAGCTGGAGGCGACGCGGGTGCCGCCTCCCCGGCGGCAAAGGGCGCGAACGAATTGACAAAGACCGGGGCGGCCGGGTCAATTGCGGCTCGAAACGCAAACGGGAGAGGGCCGCAATGGGCATGCTGGACGGACGCGTCGCGATTTGCACCGGCTCGGGCCGCGGGGTCGGCGGCGAGGTCGCGAAACTGATGGCGGCGAACGGCGCCAAGGTCGTCGTCAACGATCCCGGCACGACCGGCAGCGGCGAGGGCACCGACACGACACCGGCCCAGGAGATCGTCGATCAGATCAAGGCCGCCGGCGGCGACGCGGTCGCCAATTACGGTTACGTCAACAAATTCGATGACTGTCTGCAGATGGTGCAGCAGGCGCGCGACACGTTCGGCGGGCTGCACATCGTGTTCAACGCGGCCGGCATCCTGCGCGACAAGATGTTCCACAATATGTTCCCGGAGGACTGGCAGGCCGTCATCGACGTGCACCTGACCGGGCACTTCAACATCAACCGGGCCGCGATCAACCTGTTCCGCGAGCAGAATTACGGCCGCATGATCCTGGTCTCTTCGACCTCGGGGCTGCTCGGCAATATCGGCCAGGCGAATTACGGCTCGGCCAAGTTCGGCATCGTCGCGCTGGCGCGCATCATCGCGATGGAGAACCAGTCGCGCGGCATCACCGCCAATGTCATCGCGCCGTCGGCCGACACCCGCATGACGCGTTCGGTGCCGACCCCGAAAGACCCGGCCGCGGCGGCGGCGCGCGAGGAGCGTCTGAGGCGCAGCCGGGCCGATTCGATCGCCCCCTTATGCGTGTTCCTTGCGTCGGAGCAGGCGAGTTACGTGAACGGTCAGGTGTTCCACCAGCGCGCCGGCGAGTTGTCGCTGTACGGCCATATGCGGCCGGTACGCATGGTGCACCGCCAGGGCGGCTGGACCCCGGAGACGATCGCCGAGGTGGCGATGCCGTCGCTCGCCAACGGCTTCACTTCGCTCGACTCGCGCAACACCCATGCCGGATTGCCGATGGAGTGATGCGATGGCCGACCCGACCCCGAGCGCGCCGACCGCGCCCTATGAGAAGCACCGCGGGCAACTGAAGGCGATCCTCCTCGCCTGGGGCATGCCGGAAGGGAATGCTGAGACAACCGCCGACATCCTGTCCTGGGCCGATCTGCACGGGGTGGACAGCCACGGGATGTCGATGATCCCGGGCTATGACCGTCTCCGGCGCAGCGGCCGCGCCAACATGCAGTGCCGGCCTGTTGTCATCAAGGAAACCGCGGTGTCGGCGCTGGTCGACGGCGATGGCGGGCTCGGCCACGTGCCGGCGCATTTCGCGATGCGGGTCGCGATCGACAAGGCCAAGGCAGCCGGCATGGCGATCGCCGCGGTGCGCAACTCGGCGCATTTCGGCGCCACCGGCTATTACACGCTGATGGCGGCGCAGGAAGGGCTGATCGGGATGGCGTGCACCAGCGCGTCGTCGATCCAGGTCGCGCCGACCTTCGGCAAGGAGGCCAAGCTCGGCACCGACCCGTGGTCGTTCGCGGCGCCGACCGGCGACCCGGAGCGGCCGTTTCTGCTCGACATGGCGACGACGACGGTCGCCGCCGGCCGCATCCGCAACAAGGCCAACGAGGGGCTGCAATGCCCGCCCGGCTGGGTCCTGAACAAGGACGGGCTGCCGAGCACCGATCCCTTGGAGGCGCGCGAGAAGGGCGGGTTTCTGACCTCGCTCGGCGGCTCGCCGGAGAATTCGAGCTACAAGGGCTACGGGCTGGCAGTGATGGTCAACATCCTCGGCGCGTGCCTGTCGGGGTCGACGCTGATCACCGACCCGATGCACACGAAGAAGCCGCAAGGCAACGATATCGGCCACTGCTTTATCGCGATCGACCCCAACCTGTTCCGCGAGGAAGGGGAATTCGCGGCCGACGTGACCCGGCTGTGCGACGACCTGCGCGCGACAAAACCGGTCGATCCGGCGCAGCCTGTCATGGTGGCGGGCGACCCGCAATGGCACAACGCGGCCGCGCGGCTGCGCGACGGCATCCCGGTCGGACCCGGCCTTTTGGGCCAGATCCGCCAGATCGCCCAGGCCAGCGCCGCGCCCTGGCTGCTCGATTGATCGGCCGCGGGGTTCCGGAAGTGGATCGTGGGACGGGCTGACCCCGGCGAAGGCCGGGGGAAGCCCATCTGTGCGGCGGCGAAATGATGGGCTGCTCCCGGCTGTCGCCCGGTCAGCCCATGCTACCCGCTCCTCGCACCGATCAGGAACGGGGTCAGCAGCATCGCCGGCAGGCGCTGATGGGCCGGCTCGGCGAATTCCGCGACGCCGTATTCGACGCCGGTTACGCCCGGCGCCGGCTTTGTGTAGGTCGCGAACAGCCGGTCCCAGAACGAGAAGATCTGGCCGAAATTGCTGTCGGCCTCGCGCCGGTCGATCGAATGGTGCAGCCGGTGCATCGCCGGGGTCACAACGATCGGCGCGAGCATGCGTTCGAGCCGTCGCGGCAGCGTGATGTTGCCGTGCTGAAAAACGGCGGCGATCGCATCGATCGCGCCGTAGGCGACGAGAACCGAGCCGGGGATCGCCAGAACCAGCGCCGAAAGCGGCAGCACCAACGCGACGACGGCAATCTCGAACGGGTGATGCCGATACCCGGTGCTGACATCGATCTCGCGATCGGAATGATGCAGCGCATGGCAGCGCCACAGGACCGGCACGCCGTGCAGCAGCCGATGCAGCCAATACCGCTCGAGATCCAGGACCAGCACGCCGAGCACGGCGGCCAACCCGATTAGCGGGTAATTCGGCGGGCTCGGCAATCCGTCTTTCCAGGCCGGCCCGACAATCGCCGCGACGAGCCATCCGGCCGCGACGCCGCCCACGACATAGAGGATGATGTGGCTCGCCCAGCGCCCGCCAAAGCCGGTGCTCGACGCGGCGTGCGGGCGCCGGGTCTCCCACAATCCGATCGCGAGGAGAGCGGCGAAACCGGCCAGGGCCTCGCTCGATACCTCCACCTCGAGACCCTGCCGCCTTATTTTCTGCGGCGCAGCTTCCGTGCCAGGTACACGACGCCCATGCCGCTGGCGAGCAAGGCGAGGCTCGACGGCTCCGGAACGGTAACCGGTACGCCGGCAAAAGCCGCCGTGGTCGCCGCGCCGGTCGCGAGCAGCGCTACCAGGGAAACCGGAACGAAACGGCCCATCATCATCTCCATGCATCGCGATCGACCGCTCCGGAGCAGAGCGTTCGGCTGTCCCGCCTCGACGCCGACAGCGGCTGTTCTCTTCGAACGGCGCGTCTGCCCCTCCTCGGAGGCGATCCCGTTTTTGCCAATCTTTCGTGGGGCGATCAACCACTAGTAAATACTATTTTAAGCAACCGCTTTGCAACAGACCGGGGTCGGCGCCCGGCCGAGCCGCGATCAGGTCGGCGACGTTTCCGCATCGCTGCAAAAATTGCCGCAATCTGCTGCCATATTGCGGGTTCGGGCGACCAAGGGTCGGCGTGACGCTCGGAGGCGACGGCTTTGTAAATTCCCTGTTACGATCGCGAAACTCCCTGTTGCCGCGGGCAAATACCCTGTTCGCCCGGCTCCAGGTTCCCTGTTTCCGCCGCGGTAATTGCCACGCAACTCTTTGCGATGGAAGGTGGAATCGGAACCGCCCGAGCGCCGGTCGGAGAACATTCCCTGTTATCAGGGAAAGGGAAATCGGGGCGGCCTCGGCCCGGCGCTAAAGCGGCAGCGCCTTGCCGCCGCGCAGCACCGCCTCCGCGGCCACCGTGAACCGCCCGTCGGCTTCGTGCAGAACGAGCCCGGCCGCGAGACGAGTCGGCGCCGCCACCTGCTTGCGGGCGCGCACCACGACGCGGCCGGCGTCGCGGCCCGCCATCGGCCAAAGCGGGAAGACAACAATCCCGCCGGCGCGGCCCGCCAGGTAACCGAGCAGCGCGTCGAGCCGGTCGGCCCGGTGCACAAAAGTCATGCTTCCTTTTGGCCGCGCCATTTCCGCCGCGAACCGGACCCAGTCGGCGAGATCGGCTTCGCCCTCGATCGCTGCGGCCGCCTTCGCCGGGTTCGGCGGCGGGCTGGCCCGTCCGCGTTCCAGAAAAGGCGGGTTGGCCATCACATGATCGAAGCTGCCGGGAAGCAGACCGCGAGGCGGCCGCAGCAGGTCGCCGGCAATTACCGCGACCCGCCCCTCCAGACCGTTGGCCGCGACATTTTCGCCGGCCAGCTGCGCCAGATCGGGTTGCAGTTCGAGCCCGACGACGCGGCAGCCCGGCACGCGGGCCGCCAGACACAGGCTCGCCGCGCCGCTGCCGCAGCCGATGTCGAGCACCGCCTCGCCCGGCTCAGCGGGTACCGCGGCCGCCAGAAAGATCGGGTCGATCGCGACGCGGGCGCCGTTGCGCGGCTGGGCGATCCGGACCCGCCCGCCGAGCAGCAGATCGGCGCTCGTCGGCGCCTTGAAAGGGTTCAGCACAGCTCCTTTTCGGCGTTGGCGATAATCTCGCAGGCGCGTCGATGATCGCACTCGGCGACGACCAGCCGCCGCGGGATCGCGCCGATGCTGCCTTCCACGAGGCTGGTGTGCTGGTCGAGCACGAGGCTGTCGATGCCGGCGTCCTGCAGGCGGGCCTGCGCCCAGGACAGACGGACAACATCGTTGGTCCGAAACAGCTCTTTCAAAGCCCGTAAACCCGCGTTGCCCGGCGATGTTCGGCCGATGGCCGGCCCTACATCGACACCGTTGTGGTATGCTCGCGGATGGTCGAACGCGTCAAGCCGCGCATCCGCCGGAGGGTCGCTGAGCGGCGTCCGAAACCAGCGAAGGAGATCTTGGTGGAGCAGCTACAAAGCGGCGATCGAGGCACCGCGGCCGCGACGCCGTCGCTCGACCCGCTGTTCCGTTTGCTCTCCGCCGATCTTGAGCAGGTCAACCGGCTGATCGTCTCGCGCATGCACAGCAGGGTGGCGCTCATTCCACAGCTCGCGGGCCATATCGTTTCGGCCGGGGGCAAGCGGCTGCGGCCCATGCTGACCCTCGGCTGCGCCCGGTTGTGCGGCTACCAGGGCGAGCGGCATGTGGCGCTCGCCGCCGCTGTCGAGTTCATCCACACCGCGACCTTGCTGCACGACGACGTCGTCGACTCGAGCGACCTGCGGCGCGGCCGCGACACCGCGAACGCGGTCTGGGGCAACAAGCCGGCCGTGCTGGTCGGGGATTTTCTGTTTGCGCGCTCGTTCGAGCTGATGGTCGCCGACGGTTCGCTGCGCATTCTGGAGATTCTGTCGCGCGCCGCGGCCATCATCGCCGAAGGCGAGGTCGGACAGCTGGTCACCGCCAACGACACGACGACGACCGAGGCCGCCTATCTCGATGTCGTCGAGGCAAAAACGGCGGCGCTGTTCGCGGCGGCAAGCCGCATCGGTGCCGTTGTTGCCGAGCGCCCGCCGGCGGAAGAAGAAGCGCTCGAGCGTTTCGGCCGCAATCTGGGCGTCGCCTTTCAGCTGATCGACGACATGCTCGACTTTTCGGCGCGCCAGAGCGAACTCGGCAAGTCTGTCGGCGACGATTTTCGCGACGGCAAGATCACGCTGCCGATCCTGATCGCGTTTGCCCGAGGCGACCGTGAGGAAAGGAGTTTCTGGCGCCGCACGCTTGAGGAGTGTGACCAGCATCCGGGCGATCTGGAACGCGCGATGCGGCTTGTCGAACGGCGCGGCGCCGTGGCGGAGACGATGCGCCGCGCGAGAACCTACGCCGACAATGCCGCGGCCGCGCTCGCCTGCTTTCCGGACGGAGCGATGCGCCGCGCGCTGATCGAGACGACCCAATTCGCTACCGCGCGCGGCTATTGACCCGACCGCAAAGGCGATTTGTCGGGTTTTGCATGGGCGCAGGATCCGCGATTGCGCGACTGCGACCGGTCGCCTATATACTGCGCCCGGTCGGCGGAGTGTAGCTCAGCCTGGTAGAGCACTGCTTTCGGGAGGCAGGGGCCGGAGGTTCAAATCCTCTCACTCCGACCAACCCGGCGGCGCGGGGCCGGACGGGGATACGGGCCAGCGGCGCCAGGATCGCAAAACTCGCGGCGGCGATCGCCTGCACCTTATTCGGTTTCCAGCGCCCCACGCGCGTTGGCATTTGCCCCAATCTTGCGGTCGCGGGGTCGATTTCACCTGTAATCGCTGCTCCGGGCCACTTCCCGCCGATCCGGGCTTGCCGCGTATGCCAGCCGTCAGCGGCGGTTGCTGCATCGGGCGACGACAGGCGGACGGGATAGGTGGTGCGGAGGCCGGCGCGGCGCTCTCGTGAAGGTGCGCCTATCCAGCGCACCGGTCTCCGGCGGCGTCAGTTTAGCCGAATCGGGAACCCCAGCCGCAGCGTGAGATCCGGGGCGTCGCGTGTTTCACCAATCGCGGCGGTAAAATCGACAACGAGGCCCGGAGCAAGGATCGACAATAGATCGAATACAAACACTCCGGTGACTTGTTGCGACCCGGGAACGTACTGTCCATTCAGCTTCGCCTTTCTGACGAAACCCACCTGTTGAGAGAAGCGCAGGGACGTCTCCGGACTCACGGCCAAGTTCACGGCGGCATTCGGTATCAGCTGGTCGCCGGGCGTAATATTATTGTTTTCCAGTGACGTCTGGTAAGCGAGGCCAGCCGTGAATACCAGGGGATCTTGGCGCTTTACGGCGGTAGCGCCGACCTGGAATTGGTGAAATCCCTGGCCCAGCGCAATACCGTGCACGGTTTGGCCAAAATTGGCGTTCCAGGAGCCGTTAAGAAACAGGCTGGGCAACCACTCGCTTTCCCTCAATACCTGCTTGATCAGATTTACGCTTGGATCTCCAAATCCCGATCCGTCGGTCGAGCTTGAACTGAGAGCCGCCCCCGATACGCGAGTTGTAGTGGTTAGGTTCCTGTATGTGTACGGTGGTATACCCACTTCAACTTGGAAGTCCCATGGCAATCCAACTCTCCCCAGCGTCGCGGCCTGGAGGGTCGAGGTTCGGGCTACCCCTTCGGTCACGAGCACGTTGCCGCTGGAACTGAGAGCAATCGCCCCCGGCCGTGAGATTTCGCGGTATTGATAGGTGAGACTCGGGACGACTTCGAGCGTCCACGGAGGAAGCAGCAATGCCCCGGTCTGAACCAAGGCGCGCTCGAGAGCGTGTTCGGCGGCCTCGGGGCTCACCTCGAACTGGCCTGGTCCAGCCGCTGGCGGAGTCGCCGCGGGCGGCGCGTTGGCGGCTGGCGCCGACGGCGCGGGAGCCTGGGCAATCGACGGCTGAACCGACCTGCCCGAGATGTCGCCAGGACCGATCGCACCACCGACAACGCGTTCCAGCTCATCCGGCCTGTCCAAAGGCAGGATCGTCGGTTTTGCCGGGCTTCGCGCCGCTTGCGGACTTACCGGCTTGCCAATCGCAACGCGGCGGTCCCGTTCCGATTTTTCCAATTTCTCGACCCGCCGCAGCAGATCGCGGATCACCGCGTCACGCTGTTCGACCGCGTTCTTCAACCTCTCGACTGTCGCATTCTCGGACGCGGGTTGGTCCTGCGCATTGGCGGCTGCCCCGGTCGCCAAACTAATCGCGCATGCGATCGCCGTGCACAAAACAGTGCGGCGCGGCCTCATTCTCGTCCTCGCCCCTTTCCGGCCTATCGGAACAGCGTGTTACGGATAAGCTCGGGAGCCGGCGCCACGAACTGGGTCGGCTGCATGCGCAAGAGCCGCGGAGGCGCTTGCTTGCCGTCTCGGCTAACGGTGAAACCTACCTTTCCCAGCTCCGGAAAATTTATCCATATCCGTTCGAACTTCTCGATCGACATGGTGCGGTTGCCGAACGCCGGATCGGCGAGCAACACTTTGTCGCCGATCACCCCTCGAAAAATGAGGAAGTGATTATAACCGATAGGACTAACGGCTACGATGATCGGCGCCAGCTTTATGAGATCCGCGAATTCCATGTTACCATAACCGGTACCGACGTAGCCGCGCGTACTGAGATATCTTTTCATATCGAGCAGCGAAAACCCCTGACGTATCTGCACCAGTTCAGGGTGCTCGATATACTCCTTTCGCTGAATCAGACCGGTGGCTATCTCTCTTTCGGTTACAGGATCGCCAAACTGGTAATTCAATATCGTCGCCAACGCCGCCGCGCCGCAGCTGAGATCGAATTTCTGGACCACGACATTCTCTTGCCTCATCTCCAGCAGCGATTGGACGTAGCCGGATTCGCGGCCATTCGCGGCGCTTGCCGCGGCGGCGATCATCAATGCTAATGCTGTAGTGGCAATCCGGCTCGCGGGCTCGCTGGCTGACGGATTTCGGCTAACCCCAAACATGTTGTCCCAATCCTGGTATGCAGATATCCAACAGGCAGCCGATCCTGGCGATGGGGCCTTTGGGGCCTAAGTGGTCCTCAAACCCGGTCTTGTCGCGTAGGTTGAGGAATGAGTCAAGCCTCGACAACCTGCGTACGAGAGCGGTCGGTGCGCTCGGTCGCGCGTCGGACCTGGGTTTGCGCGAACGGGTCTCGGCTCCAATCAGGGGACGGTGACCGTGAGGGTCAGCGTCGAAGTGGCAGTCGCGGGACCAGTGATGATGGATCCGGATGCGCTTGCCGCGGCCTGACCGATGGACAGGGCGTTTTGCGGTCCCGGCTGGCCGACCGTCGTAAAGACATCGGCTTTGGTGGCCGCATTGTCCCCCTCGGCCTGAGCGGCGCCGCTCGCCTTCGCTGCCAGTCCAGCGGCAACGGCATCGAGTTGGTAATCCTTTAGCCTCAAGCCCGCGGGACCAGGCGCTTCGGCAATGCCCTCCGCAGCGTCAGCCCACAATGGTTGGCACAACAGCAGCAGCAGCAGCGCGGCAATTGCGCTCGCGCGTTGTGCGCTCGCGGCGAGCGGAGCGGCGTCACGTCCGTAACAGGTGAGGTGCAGATCGTTCATCGCGGCGATCGTTGCGGGGGAGTGGCGATTGCGACGGTGCGAATGTACACCAGCACGCATCGGTCTACGAGATTCGTGGCGATGTTGGTCGGCCGTCCGCGCCAGCCGGGCAGCGGCCCGGCATCACCGCCTTGGGCATTCCGCTTTGCGCCGCCCGATATCGCCGAAATTACAAGCACGGGTCGGGAGGCAGCCCGTCGCGGCGCTCGGTTGATACCGTTCCCAGGCTCACACGCCAAAGCGGCCGCCGTCACGGGCACCGGCCGGGGTCGGTCCCCATTCCGCGTCGTCCTGGTCCTGTTTGGATACCGGGGATCGCGCCGGCGCGGTCTGGCGGAAAATACCCGCGCACCGGGACCTTGCGCATCGTGATCTGTTAGTCTTTGAGTGACGGGCGGTGCCCCAGGACCGCCTCGGCCAGCTTCAACTCCTGGCGCAGCATCTCGTTTTCGAGCGTCTTCTTGCCGAGCAGCCACTCCAGATCGCGGACCTGGCGCTCCAGATCGCGATAGCTGGACATTGTCGCAGGCGCGTCGCCGCCACTGGGCTCCCGGCGAGCAGCCTCGCCATAAAGCCGTCGCCAGGTGAACAGCAGATTGGGGGCGATCCCGTAGCGTCGGGCGACACTCACCACGGAAACGCCGGAGGCGAAGCTTTCTCGCACGATCGCGAGTTTGTCCTCATCCGACCAGCGCCGGCGGCGTCGCGGGAATAATCGACCACCGGACCTTCCCGGCTCGGGTTCTGCAGGCATGGCAACAGCTCTGCTGAGCGCATCGGATGTAATCGGAACGGCGAGCTGCCCAACGATCAAGCGCTTAGTTCAGCAAACGTGATGAAGAGCGGACCGTTCGGGCTTATGGCGGGAACGTCGCCAGCGGCACTCCCGGGCCGAATTGCGAGGCCACGCTGAACACAGGCGAATTGATCACCAGATAACAGGTCGTGCAGGTGATCGTATTGGGGGTCGTGACGAAAAGGGATGTCCTGAAGAACATCGACAGGATTGTCGCGCTGGTATTGCTTTGGTCGATTTCCAAAAACCCCGCCGACACCTTGTCCATCTGGTTGTTCGTCAACTGCGCCGGCTGCGCCACGGCGACGCCGGCCGCTACGAGTGGCAGGACCGTTGCCACCGCAAATGCCAATCGCCTCATATCCAATTTCCCTTCGGATCATGTGTTGGGGAGGCCATTGTCGGGCATTCGAAACAATGCACCGGAATCGTTCTGCCGAACCCGGTGCACTGAATACCGGCGAGCCCCCATGCCGGGAACAAGGAACGGGGGCTCGCGTAGCCATCAACCGCCGTGCAATGGTTACGGCGCTGGCGGCGGCGCTACAAAAAACGGCGCCGGCCCCATCTGCGATTGCACGCTGATCGAGGACGTCTCGATCCTCAGATAGCAGCTGTCGCATGGCGACAACGGGCCGGCGTAGACCGACAATTCGGTCAGGCTGGTGTTGCTGGGCGTAAGTTCGCGGAACACAAACCCGGCGGTCACCTTGTCCATCTGGTTGCTGGTCAGTTGGAGCGGCTCCGCCGAGGCAAGGGTCGCGACAAACGGCAACGCCGCGATTCCGTAAAGCAACGCTTTCATATGGCTCTCCTTTCGAAGGGGTGAGTTAGGCAGGACACATCGACATCGACGACGCGAGCGTTGTGCCGCCTACCACTGAGCAAGGCTGTCGGCGTGAGAGGCCGCTGCCGCTTGGAACAGGAAACCGCCGGCGGCCACCGCCTGCGAGAAAGCCTGACCGATGACAATCTGGTTTGCGATGTTCGTCAGGCCGGTCGGTCGCGACACATTCGTGCTGGTCAAAGTCGCCGTGTCGGACAGGACTTCACCAAGAGCCACGCTGACGCCGTTGGCGAGGGCGGTCGAACCCGCCGACACCGCGTCCATCTGATTGTCATTGAGCTGCATCGGGCCGGCCGCATTCGCGGTGGTGGCCAAGGCGAGGAACGCTCCACCCGCGAGCAGAGCAAAAAACTGTTTCTTCATCGCTTGCACCCTTGATTCACGATTAACGATAGACGAATAGATCGGTCGTTCGACCCGACAGGTGGTCCGGCCGTTTAACCAGCGAGATTCAGGCGTCAGCTGCCAGCGGCGGTGCCGGCGCCAGTGCCCGGTATCGGAGCCGGCGTGAACGTCGACGAGACAGTCGAGGACTGCGCCGCCGAGATCGACTTGAACAGGACCGAGCTGCCCTCGCCCAGGGTGGCCCTTGCAATCGGGTTGACTTGCGCCAGAGTGGCCGTCGTGGTCGCGATGATCCCGTTTGCACCGACCAGCCCTTCCGCGTCGGCATTCGCGAGCGCGGAAAAGCCAGCCGTCACCCAATCCATCTGCTGATTGTTCAGCGGTTCCGCCGCGACGGCGGCACCAGCCAGAAACGGCAACACCGCCAACCCCATAAGCGTCTTTTTCATCCGTTCCTCCTTGCACGCACCCGTGGACCGAGGCCATCCCCGGACCACCCACAGCATTTGCGTCACGGAGAGGCGTAGCGGGCCGGATAGCCCCACTGTTCTCCCATTCCGCAAATGCTACAGCCCGACCCAGGCGCCATAAACAATGGTCCAGCCAACCTGGGCAGTTACACCACCGGCGCCTGTAACTGTTCTGTTAAATGTCCAACCCAAAACGAGATTGCCGTCGGCAGAGCCGCCGGTCGTCACCGATGTAGCCGACGACGGCGATCCTTGACCCGGGAACGCAAGATTGCTTCCCATCGCCGAGGCGGTGCCCACCGACACTCCCATCGTGGTGCCAAGCCCCGGCTGGTTTGGATAGGGTGACGCGCTGGGCACTACGACCGTATTGCCCTGCGCGTTCGTTATTGCCAGAACACCAGCCGCCAACGCGTCGGAAGAAACCCCGACGATAGCCCCGCCGGCGGTGACATTATCGAGCATCCGGTCGGTCAACACCGCACCGCCGGCCAGCGCACTGGTCGCACCCGCCAGCAGCATGCCCGCCGCTGACATTCCGAGCACGGGAACTCGCATTTGTGTTCGCATGGCATATTCCTGTCGGAAGATCCCCTCAGGGGATGGGCTTGATGGCCGAGATGATGGCGGCGACGTTCGCGGGAACCTGAGGCGGCAGTATTGCTGCCAGCGCGCCATTGGAGCCGGCGCCGCCGATCGAGCCGTTGCCGGTGCCGCTGCCCGATCCGCCGCCGCCGGTGCCGCTGCCCGATCCGCCGCCGCCGGTGCCGCCGCCCGATCCGCCGCCGCCGGTGCCAGTGCCCGATCCGCCGCCGCCGGTGCCGCCGCCCGATCCGCCGCCGCCGGTGCCAGTGCCGGATCCGGCGCCCCCTCCGGACCCAGTGCCGCCAATAATCTGCGTGTCACCGGTGGATGTCCCGATACCGTCTAGATTCGACGACGACGAGGTGGATATGGCACCGCGTCCGGAGCAGCCGCCGCAACCAAAATCGAGGAGCGCGCCGGCAGTGACTCTGTCCAGCTGGGTATCGGCCAGGCGATCGGCCGCGAGCGCGTTGCTGGCCGCCAATGTCAGTGCCGCTACTGCAGTTAGGACCCTTACCATCTCCGTGAGCTCCCGTGACGTCTTTCCTGAACGGCTGCTCGCGAGCCGGACACCAGAAATATGCGTGTCATCGACCACTTGCGCGCAACGACCCGAGGCTCCGCTAATTCGACACTGCCGCACGCACGATCCTGGCCGGCCGCGGCGTGGGGACCACCGTTGCGGTGACTTTCGATCGACGTGGGAAGTAGACGCAACGTGCGCCGCGAGGGTTGCTGTGACTGCGATTTTATGATGACGTGGGGAAGGTGCTTACGGTGGTTGGTCTGTCGCTAAAGTTTCCGTCGTGCTTCCGATATTAAAAGCCCTGTTAAGAAGATCGGAAGAGC
>JBFXDF010000070.1:0-16674 GCA_050181375.1 Alphaproteobacteria bacterium | reverse complement strand
CCCGGCGTCGCCAGGAAAACAACGCCCGGAACAATCGCCATGGTGCGGCCCGTATGGGACTCTACCGCGATCGGGCGCTCGTCGAGCAGTTCGAAGACGCCCAGATCGCCCTCGGCGCCAGGCGCCGATCGGTAACGGATTGTCTCGAGTGGCGGGACCCGCCTCAACGCCGATGTGCGCTTGACATCGGCGGGCAGCACCCCGCCGCTCATCGGGCTTAACTTCCGGTTCCGCCCGAGCCCGTCGACGGGGAACGTCCGCCCGATGTGCCTTGCGCGCCGCCGCCCTGTGCGGCCGCACCGCCGCCGCCCGTCGACGGCGCCGGGCTGATCACGATGTCGCCGGATATCGATTCGATGCGGTCGTGCTCGCCCGGCGGGATGCCCAAAGCACGGGCGATCGTCTTAAGTGTTGCCTCGTCAACATTAACGCGGCGAACGATGTTGAACGTCTTCTTGCCTTTGCCGATGGGTCCGACAAGGCTCATGGCATCCTCCGATGGCTCGATGCGCGGTTCCGGCGCCATTGTAACGTAATCGGTGTAGCCGGCAAAAGCTCGTAATCCGCTGGTTGGGTCGACCGGAAGCCGGTTGAACGGCCGGCCGCGGCGGTTCGCGGGCGTTACGGCGACGGCCGAGCGAGGTCCATGTTTCTGCCGGAGCGCCTCGCCTCAGCTCCCGAGCAGCAGCTTGGCGCCGACCAGATCCGGCGTATCGAAACCCTCCGTAAACCACTGATAAACCGTGGCAAGAAGGTCGAGCGCATCAGCGCGACCGCCGCGGTCGCGAGGGAGGCGAGCGAGGCTCGCGGCGGCGCGCAGTTCCCAAAGCTTCGCTTCCTGCTCCCTGGCGATCGCCAGGGCTTGCCGATAGAGTGCTTCCGCCGCCTCGGGCTCGCCTCTCCGCACCAACAACTGGCCCTTCCGGCGGTAAAGCTCGGCGGCGAACCAGCGCTCGCCGATCCGTTCGGCGACCTGCAAGGCATTTTCCAGCAGCGACAGCGCCTCCTCGACCTCGCCGGCGATCTCGCATGCCTCCGACAGCAGCGCGGCGTGATAGGATATGCGTGTCTCGGCGCCTGTGGCGCTGTAAGCGCCGGCGCCGCTTCGCAGCAGCGCGATGCCGGTTCCGACCTCGCCGGTCCGGCATCTGCTGAGCCCGCGATAGATCGTCGCAAGCGCCCAGTACATCGGGAAACCTTGTTCGGTCGCCACCGCCATAAGCTGGTCGGCCCGCTGCTCCAAGGCGCGATCGTTGCCCGCGAGGGCGAGCACCCTGGCATCCATCGCCAGGCTCGCGGCCAGAGAAGGGGCGTGCCCGAGCGCCGTGGCCTCGGCTATTGCGGCGTTGCCTTGCACCACCGCCTGGTCTGGAAAGCCGAGGCAGAGAAGCGCGATCCCCAATTGTCCGCGCGCCCCGACACCGAGGTGACTGCCGGTCTGGCCCCCGAGCGAGCGGTGGGCAACCGGGTCATACAAAGCAAGTGCCTCTTCCAGGTGCGATCTGGCCGATACGAACCTCCCGGCAAATAAAAGGTTTCGGCCCGAGGATGCGTGCCCCAGAACGAGACCGGCCACGTCGTCGCGTTGCCCGCTAAGGCGCAGCAGATCCTCGTCCAGCCGCTGCGCCAGATCGAATTCGCCGCGATACGCGTGATAAAACGACTGGCCATAGGGAATGTGATGGAATTCGGGCGGGGACCCGAGCTCTTCCCACAGTTCGCGCGCCCGCGCGAAGGCATGACCCATTTCCTGGGCACCCTGACCTCGGACAAAGCGCAGCGCCGCGCCGAGATCGCTCCAGAACTCGAGCTCCCGCCGCTGGCGCTCGGGGGTTTCCGGCAGTTGGGCGAGCTGGTCCAGGCCTTTTTGGTACTGCGCGACGGCTTCGGTCATCGCCGACCGCGCGGCGGACCGCCGACCGGCCTTGCCCCAATAGGCGACCGATTTCTCGACGAGACCGGCCTCGGCATAATGTTGCGCGAACAGCTCGGGCTGGCTCTCCATCAGCTCGGGATAATGGGTTTCGAGCGCCTGCGCGATTTGCGCGTGCAGCTGATGACGGGTGCTGCGCAGAAGGCTGCCATGTGCCGCATCCTGCACCAGCGCATGTTTGAACGTATAGGAGGCGTGCGGCGGGGCGCCGCGCTGAATCACCAGTTCGGCGGCGACCAGACGATCGAGCGCGGCTTCCAGCTGGTCATCCGGCAAGCCGGAAACGGCACGCAGCAGCAGATAGGAAAATCGCCGTCCGATCGCGGCGCCGATCTGCGCTACGTGCCGCACCGACGCCAGCCGATCGAGGCGCGCCATCAGCAGATCGTGCAGGCTCGTCGGGATCATTGACGGCGGCAATGCGTGGTTGAGCGCCATTTGGCCGCCCTCGTCGCGCAGCACGCCGCTTTCGAGCAGGCTCTTGGTCAACTCCTCGATAAAAAGCGGAACCCCGTCGGTGCGATCGGCGATCTGCGCGACAACCTGCTCAGGCAGCGCCTTGCCGCCGGCAACCTGTTCGACGAGCGCCATGCGGTTGCGCCGGTCGAGGCGATCGAGCGCCAGCAACGTGACGGCCGGCTGACCGACCCAGGGCGGCTCGAATTCCGGGCGGAAGGTGATGATCAGCAGGGCCGGCAAATCGCGCACTCGCGCGACGGTATGGTCAAGCAGCTCGCGCGAGGTCGGATCGATCCAATGCGCGTCCTCGATGACCAGGATCACCGGCTGATGCGCGGCATAGGCTTCCAGTTGGCGGATCAACGCCTCCAGGGTGCGCTCTTTCTTGCGCTGCGGGCTCAGCTTGGGCAGCGGGTAGCGATCCGATTCCGGCAACGACAGAAGGTCCGCGATCAACGCGACATCCTCGTCCGGCGGCGCCGTCTCAGCCAGCGCGGAAGCGAGCTTTTCCAGCTTGCGCTCCGCCGGATCCTCGCGCGCGAACCCTGCTGCTCGCGAAAGATACTCGACAAAAGGGAATAGCGGGCTGCTCTGGTGGTACGGCGAACAGAAATAGCGCAAGCCGAGCATCGCTTCGTGGTCGAGCCGCTCGCACAAGGCGGCGGCGATACGCGACTTGCCGATCCCGGCCTCGCCGGAAATCAGAACCACCTGGCCGCTGCCCGCCTTGGCTCGCGCCCACAGGCGCATCAGGACGTCGATCTCCTCCTGGCGATTGACGAGGCGCGTCAGCGTGGCGCCGCGCAGCGCCTCGAACCGGCTGGCGACGACACTTGGACCCAGCACCTGCCAAACCGGAACCGGCACGGCGATCCCCTTGACCGTGACCGGGCCGAGGTCACGGTATTCGAACAGATCGCCGACCAGCCGCCGCGTGCCGGTTGCGATGACGACCGTATCGGGCTCGGCCAGTTCCTGCAGACGGGCGGCGAGGTTCGGCGTTTCACCGACGACCGATTGCACCTGCACCGGGCCTCGGCCGATGCGATCGCCGACCACCACGGTCCCGGTAGCGATGCCGACCCGGGTGCGGAGCTTCACTGATTTAACGTCGAGGCGGCTGATCGCGGCGATCGCGTCCAACCCGGCGCGCACCGCCCGCTCCGCATCGTTCTCGTGGGCTTGCGGAAACCCGAAATAGACCAGGACGCCATCGCCCAGGTAGCGCGAAATGTAGCCGCCGGCCTGTTGAACGATGTTGGCGATTGTGCCGTGGTAGGCGCCGATGACCTCTCCCAGATCCTCGGGGTCGAGCCGCGAGGACAGTTCGGTCGAGCCGACCAGATCGCAGAACATCACCGTGAGCTGGCGCCGTTCCGCCTCACGCGGCGGAGCGCGCGGACCCGGCGCGAACGGTTCCGCCGCGGTTTGCGACGACGCGCGCAGCTCGGCGATGGCATTGAGCAGGCGCCGCCGGTGGCCGACCTGCACCACCCCGAGATCCCGCAGATCCTGGGCGGTCAGGCTCGGCAGCACGGCCTCGTCAACCGCATGTTCCCGGAAGACTGTCTCGTACTGGGTAAGACCGAGGCCCCGCAGCCATTCCGCGATATCCATCCGCCCCTCCCGTCGGACCAGTTATCGCCCACAATCGGCCGCGGCGCCCGCGGGATCGGTTGACCGGAATCGATCGATGCCGTCGATGTCCGCCGTGATAGCATGAAGGCTGCGGCATTCCCAAGAGCGGCGATCCCGTCCGCCGGATTGCGCGGCCCCGCCGCCAATGCCGAGCCGCGACGCCGGAGAGATCGCGGCGACAACGCGCCGCCGGCTCGTTCAGCGCCGGGTCCGGCGACGAGGATGCTCGCGACGAAGCAATCCGGCGGGACGCGTTCTTAACAGGCGACGCTCAACGCTGTACGCCATAGACGTTTCTCGCGATCCAAACCAGGTTGCGGCAGACCTGCTTCCGGGTGAACAGGGCGGCGAACAGCCTCGTCGCCGACAGGCCGGCGATTGTCAATTGCTGTCGATGTCCATGGCGCATGCTCCACAAAAGCGCGCGCCCGCTCTGCCGCCGCAAGGCATAGCTGTAGGCATGCCGGCCGATACTCGCACTCGCCCCCGCCAGCTCCGCGGCTATGAAATCGACCGTCTCTCCGAAAACCAGCCGCTTGTCGGATGAGAGCCGGTTGGGGGCGGTTTTCGGCCCGAGGCTCACGATATCCCGCACCCGCCCGATGCGGAGACCCCGCAACGCGGCCCGCAACGAAAGCATGTAGTCTTGGCTGGTGCGGTAACGATCCGGGAGCGGAAACAACGCTTTTGCGGGAGCGGTCCGGAAGAGGGTAGACGAGACCGAAAATACGTTTCCCCGCAGCGCATCGATAACAGTATCGGAAAGTTCGTCACAAGTGAAGGTTCGTCGGATGGCGGGCGGCACTACCGGCTTCTGGTCATAGACTTGATGCGCCCCAAATACGATATCGAGATTTGAACGATCGAGACTGTCCAGCAGCGCGCTGGTGCTTCCCGGTGAAATGATGTCATCGGCGTCGATCAGGCGAAATACCGGCTGGCTGCATCGGGAAAAAAGAGAGTTGGTGGCGCTGACGACACCCGCATTATCCTGACGCAAGACCGAGAAGTTGCGTTGGTTTTTCGATCGGGCGACGATCATCTCGAGACTGCCGTCGTCGGAGCCGTCGTCCACCACGATTATGTCGCCATCGGTCGAGCGGCGCTCGGCGATAATCGCGTCAAGAACATCGCCAATATATCGCGACTTGTTGTAGCATGTGACGAGGTACGCAACGCTCATCCGTTTCGTTTATCCTATGGTCCACTTGGTATCAAAGAGCCGCGCAAAACGCGCCCGGCGAGCGGCGGCCGGGCCGGGCCGGCCGCCACCGCGACGACTTCACGAAGACGCGCCGGCCGGCTTCACGACAATCTTTCCGACCATCATCGGATGCAGCGTGCAGTAATAGGCGAACTCGCCCGGTTGCGCAAAGGTGTAGCTGAAGCGGTCGCTTGTATCCAGCGCCGGAGAGCGGAACGCCTTTGTCTGTTCGGCGATCGTGTGCGGCGACTGGTCCTCGTTCACCCACGTGACGGTGGTGCCCGGCGCGACCGTCAGGACCGCTGGGTTGAATTCGTAGTTGCTGATGACAATGACCGCCGGGGCCGTGCCGATCGCCGCCATGTCGTCGCCGAACGCGGCCGGGGCGCTCGCCGCGAGAGCGGCCGCGACGAGCAGGGGTTTGTACATCGGAGCTGCTCCCTAAGCCGCGAGCGGCGTTTCGATCAGGGCCGGAATCTGTTTGCCCCGCGCATAGTTGACCGCGCGCAGCCCGAGCTGTTTCGGCAGCTGTTCCGGCGGGACGAGCATCGGGCCGGGGCTGGGCGCGCTACCGGGAGCCGGTTGCGGAAAGGCCGTGCTCATCGCCGTATGGAAGGTGATGTTGCCCTCGACCTTCTGGACGATCTGATGGATGTGGCCGTTGAGAACCGTGACCGAGCCGAACCGTTTCAGATAACCGAGCGCACGCCCCGCATCGGCGGTGCCCCAGCCCCATTTTTCGTAAACCGTCCATAGCGGCAGATGCGCCAGCACAATAATCGGGGTGCTGTCGGACAGCGGCGCGACATCGCGCTCCATCCATTCCAACTGTTCGTCTCCAAGCTGCGCGAGACCGGCGGATTTGAAGCCGGGCTGGAAGTCGAAGACGTTAGCAAGCGCGATGAAATGCACGCCGGCCATGTCGAAACTGTACCAGCCTCGGCCTTGCGTCTTTTTGCCATAACGCGCGAGGTAGGCCTTGCCATTGTCGGCATCGGCGACATCGTGCTCGCCGGGAACGTAGAATACCTCCTTGTTGGCGCCCTTGATGATCTGGTCGGCGGCGTCCCATTCCTCCTCCTTCGATAAATGGCTGATGTCGCCGGTATGGACCAGGAAAGCCGGCTGCACCGGCAATGACTTTATTTTGGTTATCGCCTCGCCCAGCGTCGCGGCCGGGTTGGGGTTCGCCGGCTGATGAAAGCCGAGATGCGTGTCGCTGATCTGCACAAAGGTGAGCTCGCCCTTGATGCTTTCGGCGGAAGCATCGCTTATCAGCCCGACGGTGCGCGGCACGCCGCCGGACACCGCCCAAACGACGCCGGTTCCAGCCCACGCCATGCATTTCAAAAGGCCGCGGCGGTTCACGCTTGCGGCCGCGCCGGTTTCGCCATCGGAATGCTTGCTCATGCTCTCTCTCCTGTCGAGTTGTCCGACGAGCGTGGAGACCGGAGGCGGTTCGCGGTTATTCACGGCTACAGAAAAAATCATTATCGGTCAGCCGCGCGTTTCAACGATCCCTCCCGCGCGAACCGAGCAGAACTCAGTCGCCGGGACCGTCTGCGCGGCATTCCTTGAAGCCGGCTGAGCTTGCTGCGGCGCTTGCCGGGAGAAACCGGGATAGGCAAGAACCGCCACAGCGACGGCAAAGCAGACCAACCATGCCGCGATGACATCGCGGATGTCGAGCGGGGATAAACGGGGGTGGAGATACATCGACTTTCTCGCCACAACGGGTTTGCATCGCGGATTTGATGAACTCGGCGTTCTGTCGGACGGGTTTGCGAAATCGCCGCGTCGCGGGGCTTGATCGTCCGGGAACTCGATTTATTCCGGCCGGCGGACAACAGCCGCCGCGGGATCGCCGTAAAATCCCGCTCCTCGGGAATAAGAGGCGCTCCTCGGCGATCAGGCATATTGTCCGCCTCGCGGGAGCCGCGGCGGACCGTTTGGGCAGCGGCTATCGGCAGCGGATCATCGGCAGCGAATCATTCGGCAGATGGGGCGACGTGGCTGGGCCATCGCGTAACGACTCGTTCGAGGCGGTTGTGCTGCCGCATCTCGATGCCGCCTACAACCTCGCGCGCTGGCTGGTGCGCGATCCGGTGGCGGCGGAGGATGTGGTGCAGGAGGCGATGCTGCGCGCGCTGAGCTATTTTTCGAGCTTCCGGGGTGTCAATCCGCGCGCCTGGCTGCTGCAAATCGTGCGCAATGCCGCGTACTCGGCGCGCGAGCGGGACGGCCGCGCGCTGCTGGTGCCGATCGGGCAGGGGGGAGAGGAGGCGGCGGTCGCGGAGGACGCGCTGGTATCCGCCGATGACGACCCGGAAACGGCGTTGATCAACACGCGCCGCGACCGGCAGGTCCACGAGCTGATCGCGGCGTTGCCGGCGGAGCTGCGCGAGGCGCTGGTGCTGCGAGAGCTTGAGGAACTTTCCTACAAGGAGATCGCCGGGATCACGCGGACACCGATCGGTACGGTGATGTCCCGCCTGTTTCGTGCCCGCCGGGTCCTGGCGCGCGCCGTGCTGGAGAGCGAAAAGGCATGAAAGCGACGAGCGGCGCGGCCGAATGCGACAAGGTCCTGCTGGTACAGGCCGAGCTGGACGGCGAGCTTGACGCGGCCGAAGCCGCCGCGCTCGCGGCCCACAAAACGGGCTGTCCGGTCTGCCGGGCCGCCGCCGCCGATATCGCGCGGGCGCGCGCCGTTATCGACCGCCGCCTCTACCGCCCGATGCCGGATGCGCTGCGCACCCGCATCCTGGCGGAGATATCCGCCGCCCGGGAATTGAAGCCGCCGCCGTCTCGGCCGGCAACGATCGCAGCGTCGCCGCGGCGGCGTTGGCAGTGGTTGCCCTCGTTCGGCTTTGGTCTTGGCGGCTTCGGCCTCGGCGCCGCGTGCGCCGCCGCCTTGGCACTGCTCCTCCTGTCGTCGCCCGAGCTGAGCATCACCGGCCAGCCGGGCCTCACCGAACAAATCGTCGCCGGCCACATTCGCGCGATGCAGCCCGGCCATCTGGAAGACGTCGTGTCGAGCGATCGGCACACCGTCAAACCCTGGTTCGATGGCCGGCTCGACTTTACCCCGCCGGTAAAGGATTTCGCCGACCGGGGCTTTCCGCTGCGGGGCGGCCGGCTCGACTATGTGGCCGGACACCCGGTCGCGGCGCTCGTCTATCAGCGCGACAAGCATATCATCGACCTGTTTGTCTGGCCGGCTAGAGACAATCCCGCACCGCCGCCCGCCACGGCTGAACACCGGGGCTACAATGTCGTGCACTGGACGCAGGACGGAATGGCGTTCTGGGCCGTTTCGGACGTCGAGTTGAACCAGCTGCGGGATTTCGCCCGGATGTGGCGAGCATCGACTTGATCGGGCATTCCCCGCGAGGACACACGATCACGGCGCGATCCGCTGCCCCGGCAAATCGCGAGTTGCATCCTCAATCTCCTCGTGCTCGTCTTGCCGCCGCGCCTCTCGCGCCGAACGAGATGAGGGCCGAGGCGCGCCGGGCCGGAGCCGCGCAAAAGGGGGAAACGGATGCGCTTTCAGGACAAGGTCGCGTTGATCACCGCGGCGGCCAGCGGCATCGGCCGGGCTACCGCCGACATCATGGCGCGCGAGGGCGCGATCGTCGTCGCGGTCGATATCAACGAGGAGCGGCTCGATCGCACCGTGGCCGAGTTGCGCGAGGCAGGCGGGAGGGCGCATCGCCGCCTTTGCAACGCGCTCGACGAAGCCGATGTCAACGCGACGGTCACCTCGGTCGTGCGGGAGTTCGGCGCGATCGACATCCTCGTCAACGCGGTCGGCGGCAGCACGATCATTCCGAAGTCGAGCGCGCCGGTCGAGGAGCTGAGCTTCGCCGATTGGCAAAAGCTGCTCGACTTCAACCTGTCCGGCACGTTCCTGTTCACCCATGCCGTGGTGCCGGCGATGAAAGAGCGGCGGCGCGGCGCGATCGTCAACCTGGCCTCGATCGCCGGGCGCGGTCTCAGCATCTCGAGCAGCAGCGCCTATGCCGCGGCGAAGGGCGGCATCATTGCCTTCACCCGCAAGCTTGCGTTCGAACTCGGACCCTACGGGATCACAATCAACGCGATCGCGCCGAGCCGCACCTTGACCGAGCGCATCCGGCCGCGCTGGGAGCAGCAGAGCCCGGAAGACCAGCAGGCCGAGATCGAGCGCACCCCGCTGCGCCGCATCGCCGAGGCCGCCGACCAGGCCAAGGTGATCTGTTTTCTCGCGTCGGACGACGCCGCCTTTGTCACCGGCGTCACGATCGACGTAACCGGCGGCAACTGACCCCAGAAATCACCAGAATTATATCAACGGACCGCGGCCATCCCGGCCGCATGCGGGCGGGACGCCCACGCTCCAGGAGAACGACATGACGACCTACGTACTTGTGCACGGCTCCTACCAGGGCGGGTGGATCTGGAAGGATGTGGCGAACCGGCTGCGCGCCGCCGGCCATGAGGTCTACGCACCGAGCCTCGACGGCTGCGCCGAACGCAAAAGCGCGGTGCGGCCGGGGATCACGACCGAGACCCAGGCCGACGAGGTGGCCCAGCTGCTGTTCTACGAGGATCTGCGCGACGTGGTACTGGTCGGCACCAGCTCGGGCGGCATGGTCGTGTGCCGCGTCGCCGAACTGATGCGCGACCGCATCAAGCGCCTCGCTTTTGTCGACGCGCTGGCGCTGCTCCCCGGCGAGAAGATCCGCGACATCGTCACCCGCTCGACCTCGACCCCGAGCGGCGACGGGCTGACCGCCGGGCCGTCGCGTGAGGACGCCGCCAACCGGCTGTTCGCCGATCTCGAACCGGGCGCTCGCGCGCAGGCGCTGGAGCGCTATACGCAGCACCCGATCGGCATCTACACCGAGCCGGTCAAGCTCGATTCGTTCTGGCAGCAGCAATGGCCGGGCACGCTGGTCGTATGGTGCCGCCAGGCGCAGAACCCCGGAGAGGCGCATCAGCGCCGCACCGCCGAGAAGCTCGGCGCCAAATGGGCCGAGCTCGATACCGGACACTACCCGATGCTCAGCATGCCCGAGGAGCTGACCCGGCTGCTGCTCGCGGGCTGAACGCGTACGGGCTTACAACGCCGATATCGCGTGCCGGACCAGTTTTCTCGTCAGGGTCGGGAAGGCGTGGTCCCTGAATTCGGAGGGTCTCGCCCAGATGCCGGCGGGCGGGTCGGCGGTTGTCGCCGCGACCATCGCGAGGTCGAGCCGGAAATGGGTGAAGCCGTGGCGCACGGTTCCGGGCAGGGCGCGCCATCCGGCGTTCGCCGGCGCGGCGGCGATGGCCTCCGCCTCGTCCCACGGCGTCTCGCGCCACACGGTCGAGGGCAATTCGATCATGCCGCCGAGCAGCCCCCGTTCCGGGCGGCGGCGCAGCAGCACGGCCCCGTCCGGGCGGGTCAGCCAGAACGCGATGCCGTACCGCGTCGGCCGCTCCGGTTTCTCTTGCTGCGCCGGCAGGTCTTCGGTAATCCCGAGCCGGGCGGCGGCGCAATCGGCGCGCCACGGACACAGCACGCAGCGCGGGCGGCGCGGCGCACAGATCGTCGCGCCCAGATCCATCATCGCCTGTGCGAAATCGCCGGCCCGTTTCTCCGGGACCAGCGAGGCGGCGAGGCCGCGCAGGCGCTTTTTCGCGAGCGGCAACGGCGCACGCTCGGCGAACAGCCGCGCGACGACCCGCTCGACATTGCCGTCCACCGCCGCGACCGGCCGACCGAAGGCGATCGCGGCGATCGCCGCCGCCGTGTAATCGCCGATGCCGGGCAGCGCGCGCAGCCGCGCCGGGTCGTCGGGGAAACTGCCGGCATGCGCGCCGACGACCTCGCGAGCGCAGGCATGCAGGTTGCGGGCGCGGGCGTAGTAGCCGAGCCCCTGCCAGGCGTGCAGCACCGCGTCGAGCGGGGCGGCGGCCAGCGCGCCGATGTCGGGAAACCGCGCCACGAATCGGTCAAAATACGGGCCGACCGTCGCGACCGTCGTTTGCTGCAGCATGATTTCGCTGAGCCAGACGTGGTATGGATCGGCAAGCCGGCCAGGCGCGGCGCGCCACGGCAGGTCGCGGCGGTGTCGGTCGTACCAGGCGAGCAGCGCCGCCGGATCGGGGCGGTGCGGAGGCAGCGGGGCGCTTCGTTGGATCGCGGGCATGGACGCTCGAGACAGGAATCGCAAGACCGGGAACGTAGCCGCTCGCGGCGGTTACCGCGAGCGCCGGCCCGGGCTGCGCCCGATCGGCGAGGCCAGCGCGCGCGTCGCGGCTCCGATCGTCGCACGGCGCGGCGGGAGTGTGCCGGCGCGGCTCAAGGCGGAATGGAGCGCGATCGCCGGCGCCGAGTTGGCGGCGCGAACCTGGCCCGTAAAGCTGGGCCGCGACGGCGCGCTGAAACTTCTCGTCATCCCCGGGTTCGCCCCCGACCTGCAGCACCGCGCGCCGCTGGTGATCGACCGCATCAATCTCTTTTTCGGGCGCACCGTCGTGGCGCGGCTGATCCTTGTCCAGGGCAGCCTGCCTCTGGCAGGCGCGGCGTCCCTGGCCGCAAAATCGCGTATGCATGCCGAGCCGCCGACGAGTAACGAAACGGAAATGCCCGATTCGCGGCTGTCCGGTGTTGACGATCCGGAACTGCGCGCCGCGCTGACCGGTCTCGGAGAGCTGGTTTGGCGTGTTTCGCGGCCGGGCGGCTAGCTCCGGCCGGGCGGCCGCCTGTCTTCGACGGCGGCGGTTGCCGGGGCTTTGTCAAACGGCTAACTCAATATCTGGTGCTGGGAAGATTGCAATGCGGGATATCCGGTTCGCCCTGTTATTCGTGATAGCGCTCCTCGCCCCGTTTTCGGCCGGTGCGCAAGCGCCGCAAGCCCCGGCCAGCCCCGCCGCCCTGTTGCAGGTGACGCCGCGGGACCGCGTCCTCGGCCAGCCCGACGCGCCGATCACGATTGTCGAATACGCCTCGATGACATGCCCGCATTGCGCCCATTTCGCCGTTGAGGTGCTGCCGGAGCTGAAAAAGAAATGGATCGACACCGGCAAGGCCAAGCTGGTGATGCGCCCGTTTCCGCTCGATCAGGTAGCGCTGCGGGCCGAGATGGTGGCGCGCTGCCTGCCGCCCGACCGCTATTACCCGATGATCGAGACGCTGTTCAAAACGCAGGAGAAATGGGCGGTGCAGGATTGGCGTCCGGCGCTGGAACGGACGGCCCGGCTGGCCGGGGTCAGCGGCAAGGATTTCGATGCCTGCCTCGCGAACAAGGCGCTCGAGGACGAGATCGTGCAAAGCCGGCTGACCGCCGCGACGCAGCTCGACGTCAACGCGACCCCGACGCTTTTCGTCAACGGCAAGAAGTTCGAGGGCCCGCCAACGGCGGAGGCGATGGACGAGCTGCTGTCGGGTCTTGCCAAGTCCTGACCGCCCCAGAGCCGACGCGAACCTGATGTCCGCCCGGCGATGCAGGTAGAGCGCCTCCGCGTCGCCGGTTTCAAATCGTTTGTCGATCAGACTGAGCTGGCGATCGCACCGGGGCTGACCGGCATCGTCGGACCGAACGGCTGCGGCAAGTCCAACCTTGTCGAGGCGCTGCGCTGGGTGATGGGCGAAGCCTCGGCCAAGCGGCTGCGCGGCGGCGAGATGGACGACGTCATTTTTGGCGGCTCCGGCGGCCGGCCGGCGCGCAATCTTGCCGAAGTCACCTTGACGGTGAGTACCGCGACCGGCGCGAAAACCGCCACGCTGGAGGTTGCGCGGCGCATCGTGCGCGGCGCCGGCTCGACGTACCGGATCAACGGTCGTGAGGCGCGGGCCCGTGATGTGCAGCTGCTGTTCGCCGATGCCGCGTCCGGAGCGCATTCCGGCGCGCTGGTCGGACAGGGGCGGATCGGCGCGCTGGTCGCGGCAACGCCTAGGGAACGGCGCGGCTTGCTCGACGAGGCGGCGGGCACCGCCGGCCTTTATGCCCGGCGCCACGAGGCCGAGGCGAAGCTGCGCGGCGCCGAGGACAATCTGGCGCGGCTCGACGACGTGACCGCGACGCTCGCCGAGCATTGCGAGTCGCTGAAGAAGCAGGCCCGGCAAGCGCAGCGCTATCGCCGGCTCGGCGAACAGATACGCGAGGCCGAGGTGTCGCTGCTGCAGGTCGGGTGGCGCCACGCCGTCGCCGAGGCCGAGCGGCTCGCGGCCGAATTGCGGGACGCCGAACGCGACCTGGCGACGGCCGGCGAGGACGCGCTCGCCTGCGAGCGGGCGCGGGCGGAAGCCGAAGCGGAGCTGCCGGCGCTGCGCCTGCGCCAATCCGCGGCGGTCGCGGAGCTGCTACGCCTGCGGCATGCACGGGAAGCACTCGATCAGGAGCTTGCCCGCGTAACAGCGGCGCGGGCCGAGGCCGAGCGGCGCGTCGCGCAGATCGCCGCCGACCGGGCCCGCGAGACCGCGCGTTCCGCCGACGCCGAGGCCGCCTTGGCAAAGCTGGCCGAGGAGCACCACGCTCTCGACCGCGCCGATGCCGGGACGGACAGCGAATGCCGGGAAGCAGCGGCGCGAGCCGAGACGGCCGCGCGCGAATTGGCGTCTGCCGAGAGCGGATTGCAGCGGGCGATCGAAACCGCCGCCGGCCACGCGGCGCGCCGCGCCGCGCTCGACCGGCAGCGCCGCGACCTGCGCGATCGCCGGGCGCGGCTCGCGGCCCGGCTCGCCGACAGCGAAAGGCAGCGCGAAGCCTTGCTCGACGCAATGGTTTTTCGCGAAGCCGTTGCGTCGGCCGGCGCGGCCGCGGCGCAGGCCGCCGCCGACTCGGAGCACGCACGCAACGCCCTCGCGGCGGCGGCCGAGACCCTGGCGGCGGCGCAGCATCGCGCGACAATCGCGCTCGAACGGGCGCGCGACGCGGACCGCGTGCTCGCCCCGCTCGAAGCGGAGGCCACCGCGCTGCGCCGGATTCTGGCCCAGGACGGTTCGTCTCGGACGAGCGGGCCGGCGATGATTTCGCAGCTCCGCGTGGGCGCCGGGTTCGAGACGGCGGTCTCCGCATTGTTCGACGGCGAGCTTTCCGCCCCGCTGACGCAGGGACCGGGGGCGGCCGCCGAGAAGGTCGCGGGCGCGGGGTGGATCGCGCTGGCGCCGCTCGACCCGCAACCGCTGCCGGGCGGCGCGCATCCGTTCACGGATACGGTTGTGGCACCGCCGGCGCTGGCGCGGCGCCTCGCGCATGCCGGCTGGGTCGAGAGCGCGGCCGACGGCTGGCGATTGCAGCCGCTGCTTCGTCCGGGGCAGCGCCTGGTCGACCGGGACGGGCGGCTGTGGCGGTGGGACGGCTTTGTCCGGATCGGCGGCGGGTCGAGCACCGCCGCCGAGCAGCTGCGCCAGCGCAACCGGCTCGAACAGCTGGCCGGCGAGATCGCCGAGGCGAAGCGCCTGGCGCAACACGCCGCCGCCGCGGCCGCGCGGCGCCGCGCCGAGCATGAGACCGCCGCCGCGTCCGAGCGCGCCGCCGCTGGACAGTCGCGGGCCGCCGAGGAACGGTCGGCGCGGGCCCGCCAGGCGGAAACCGAGCTGGCGCGCCGCGCCATGGCGACCGAGGCGAAACTGGCCGCCGCCGTCGCGGCGATCGAGAAGCTTGCCGCCGACCTCGCCGAGCTGGAAACGCAGATTGGCGAAGTCGAGGGCGCGCTGGCGCTGCTGCCGGACCCGATGTCCTCCCGCGCGGCGCTCGACCGAGCCCGCGCCGAAGCCGGCGAGGCGCGCCGCCGCGATGCCGAGGCTCGCGCCGCGCTCGATCGCCTGTTGCGCGCGGCCGAGGCCGGCCGGCATCGGCTCGCGGCGATCGCCGGCGAAGCGGAATCCTGGCGCAGGCGGCGCGACGATGCCGCGGCGCAGCAGGCGATTCTCGTCGAACGACACGAAGCGGCGGCGGCGGAGGCGGAAGCCCTGGCCGCGCGTCCCTCGGCGATGGCCGCTCAACGCGAGGCGCTGGAGGCGAGCGCCGCCGTGGCCGCCGCGGAGAAAGATGCGGCCGACGCGGCGCTTACGGCCGCCGAAACGAAGCTTCGACACGCGGCGGAGGCGGCGCGCCGGGCCGAGGCGCGGTTCGCCACGGCACGCGAAGGCAGGGCCGGGCTGCGGGCGCGGCACGAGGCCGCCGCCACGGCGCTCGGCAAATTCGTCGATGAAATTGGCGAGCGCCTCGGCGTCGGCCCGGACGAGCTCGATACGCTTGTCGCGCCGAGCGCCGAGCCGCGGCAGGGGGAGCAAAGCCAGAGCGCTCTCGCCGCCCGGCTCGACCGGCTCGTGCGCGAGCGCGACGCAATGGGTCCGGTCAATCTGCTGGCGGCGCGGGAGGCGGCCGAGATCGCGGTGAAGCTCGACGGCATCGAACGCGAGCGCGCCGATCTGACCGCCGCGATCGGGCAGCTGCGCCGCGCCATCGCGGCGCTCGATCGGGAGGGACGCCGGCGCCTCCTTGCCGCATTCGACGCGCTGAACGACCATTTCGGCCGCCTTTTCGCGCGGCTGTTCGACGGCGGACGGGCCGAACTCGCCTGGGCCGGCGGCGAGGACCCGCTCGACGCCGGCCTCGAGATACTTGCGAGCCCGCCCGGCAAGCGCCTCGCGTCGCTGTCGCTGCTGTCGGGCGGCGAGCAGGCGCTGACCGCGATCGCGCTGATCTTCGCGATGTTTCTGACCCATCCGGCACCGGTCTGCGTGCTCGACGAGGTCGATGCCCCGCTCGACGACGCCAATGTCGACGGGTTCTGCCGGCTTGTCGCCGAGATCGCGGAAAGGACCGGGACGCGGTTTCTGGTCATCACGCATCATCGCGTGACGATGGCGCATATGGACCGGCTGTTCGGGGTCACGATGGCCGAGCGCGGCGTCTCGCAGCTTGTTTCGGTCGATCTGGCGCGCGCCGCCGCGCTGCGGCAAAGCGCCTGATCCGTCTATTCCGTTGAAAAGACACCAAATATCGGAGTCAATAGAAGAAGCCGTTTGATTGACACGCAAACGGCCTCCGATTATGGTGCGGCGCGTTTCGGCCGTGATGGCTGGAAGCGAACGGTGTTGCGCTCCCCCATATGAGCGAAAGCGAGCCGCCGGACCGATTGGCGCGTCTTGACGAGCGCCTGAGGCAGGCGCGCGCCAGAGATCGCGTCGAGCCTGGCACCGGCCCCGGTAACGCGGATCTGCAGCAGGGAATGGCTGCGGGACTGCGTATCGGGGTCGAGCTGGTGGTCGCGATCGTCGTCGCCACGGGGTTGGGCTGGTTGATCGATCGCTGGGCGGGCACATCGCCGTGGCTGACGATCGTGATGTTTTTTCTCGGGGTCGCGGCCGGCATGGTCAACGTCTACCGCGCGGTCACGGGGGTCAAGACGGCGGTCGGGTATCGAACTCTCGGCGCGCCCGATGCGGGCAAGAGACGCGCCG
>JBFXDF010000069.1:0-16811 GCA_050181375.1 Alphaproteobacteria bacterium | reverse complement strand
ATTCCGCCCGAGCAGCTCTATCCCGGGCGCGGCGTGCCCGATTAGGGACCGGGACAGACGAGCGTCGCTTGGACCTGGGCCAGCAGCACCGGGTTTGTCGGACGGTTGGCGCAACGGGCGTTGAATTCACCGATTCTTTGGTTATAGAGCGCGACGGCGCTATAGTATTGGTTGAACAGGGGCCCGCTCGATTGCCGTAAGACGGCGTCGTGCCGCTCGAGCAATTGGCGGAATTGTGCAACCGCTTCCGGATTGTCCACGTTGATTGTAGCGCGGGCGCTTTGCAGCTGCGCGTCAAGACCCGCGACCTCCTGCCGGCTCGCCTCATAGGCGCTCTGCCTGTCGGCCTTGGCGGCGCCGGCGGCATCGACGGATCGCTGAAGGCATAGGCATGCCGCGATGTCCGCCGCCTCCGGAGATGCTGGCACGGGCACTTGCGCGCCGGCCGGCGCAATCGCGGCACATGACAACGCAACAGCGGCTATCCGCGTCGCCGCGCCAAGCGTAACAAGCCTCATCACGCGCTCCCCCGTGGATTTCAAGACGCGTCCCCCGCGTTGTCTCGCGCCTTTCAACGCGGGCGGGCAGGGAGGACAAGCCTCAGAATAAATCAACCGTGGAGCGAGTTCTACCCTCCGAACGCGGTTTATCGTCAGGGCGGGGCCGGGAGGGCGATCACTCCGTCGCCAAAAGCCGGAGCCCCCTCAGTCCACGCAGCGTAATGCGTTGGCATCTCTCCGGTTCTCCGACCCCTGGTGGGCGGGCCGGCGTCAGCAGAAGCGGGCTGCCTCAATAGCTCGGCTTCGACGCGAACGGGGTCAGCTGCAATTCATGCGTCCAGCATGAGCGGTCCTGCGTGTGCAGATACCAGAAAGCCTCGGCGATCTTCTCCGGATTGATGATCAGGTCGCGGCGGTTCTGGTTGCGCGGCAAGGCCCGCGTGCCGGGGGAGTCGATCGTGCCGTCGATCACGACATTGGCGACATGGACGCCGTGCTCGGAATATTCCTCGGTCAGCACCTGCGCCAGCGCCCGCATCAGAACGCGCGGATAGTACAGCGATTGTCCGGTGTACCGCTTGCGCCCGCGCAGCGAGCTCGAGTTGTTCGAGAAAAAGAACGATCCCCTTCCGTTCTGGCGCATCGAAGGCAGCACCTGCTGGGCGACGAGAAAAGGCCCACGCGCCGCGACGTGCAGGCCGGTGTCGAGGTATTCGACCGGCACGTGTTCGAGCAGCTCCTTTTCCGGCGGCAGGTCGCGGCCTTCGAGATAGCCGGCGTTGTAGATCAGCACCTCGGGGTCACCGGCGTCGCGGCGGATCGTGTCGAACGCCGACGCGATCGAACCCTGCGACACGAGGTCCAGTTCGACGATCGCGCAGTCGCCGCCGTGCTCGCGGATCGCTGCCGCCAAGCCCGCCGCGTTCGCCTGGTTGCGTGTCGTCAGAACGGTGAAAAACCCCTCCTTCGCGAATCTTTGCGCGATCGCGCCGCCGACGCCCCAGCGCACGCCGACCGGCAGCTCGCTGTCATCGACGGCGCGGCCATGCGCCAGCAGGGTGTTGCGGCCCTCGGCCTGCCATTTCGAGGTGGCGCCGATCACCACCGCGACCTGCTTGCCCCTTGTGTTCTTGCCGCTGTTGTCGCTCATCCCGGAAAATCCCCTCGCTTTTCGGTTCGTGTTTCCGCGTCGGTCGCGGATCGGTCACGGCTGTTTCAGTTTGACATCTTCGAGCGGCGCGGCCCACGGGAAAGGATCGATCTTCATCAGCGCCGGGTCCGCGACGCGCGGGCCGACGCCGCTTGCCCAGAAATAATCGTAGATCGGCGCGAAGCGCACGCGCTCGCGCAGGAGCTTCTGTATCTCGGCCAGCATCGCTCCGCGCTTCTCGGGATCTGTCTCGGTCAGCTGTTTCTGGTAGAGCTCGTCGACGTCGGGCCAGCCGCCATACGCGTAGGTGCCGTTGCTCGGCACGTTTTCTGCCAAGCGGGTCGAGGCATTGCCGTAGATCGCGATCGTGCAGAAGCACACGCCCTTGAGTTTCTTGCCCTGAAACGCCGAGAAGAACGCGGCCCGCTCCATCGTCCGCAATTTCATGCGGATGCCGATCGCGCCGAGATAATTGACCGCCGCCTCGCCGACCGCGTTGTAGGGCGGGATCGGCGTCAGATCGCCGCCGTCGAACCCGTTCGGATAACCGGCCTCGGCGAGCAGCTTTTTCGCCTGCGCCGGGTCGTAGGGGTCGGGGTCGATCGGCAGCGCATATTCCATGCTTTTCAGGACGATGCTGCCGTTCGGCTTCGACGCGCCGAGGGTTTCGGCGTCGCTCAGCCCCTTGCGGTCGATCGCGAGGCTCGCCGCCTTGCGCACGCGCGGGTCGTGCCACGGCGATTTCGGGTCCCACATGTCGAAGAAGTCGAGGTGATGCGTGCCGATCCCGCCGGAGAAGGCGAGCCTCAATTGCGGGTCGTCCTTGATCGACTCGGCGAGCTGTCCTTCGAGCAGATAGGCGATATCGGCCTCCCCGCGCTTCAGCATCGCGAGACGTGTCGTTCCTTCGGGTACGCTGAGGTACACGAGGCGTTTCACCGACGGTATCTTGCGCCAGTAATCCTCGTTAGCCTCCAGCACCAGCTCGATACCCGGCTTCATGCTGACGAATTTGTACGGGCCGAGGCCGATTGGATGCTTTTTGAAATCGTCGGCCCCGACCTTCTCGAAATAGTTTTTGGGGGTGATCCAGCCGGCGGCGCTCCACAACGTGCCGTAGGCGGTCATAAAATCCGGCCACGGTTCGTTGAGGACGAAACGCACCGTGTGCAGATCGACGACGACGACCTCCTTGACCTTCTGCTTGAGCTGCGCCCCCTTCGAGCGCTCGAAGCTGAATCTGACATCCTCGGCGGTGAACGGATCGCCGTTGTGGAATTTGACGCCCCGGCGCAATCTGAATTCGTAGCTGAGCTTATCCGGGCTTTCGCTCCAGGATTCGGCGAGGCTCGGCGCCATATGCTGCCCCGGCATCGGCTTCACCAGCGCGTCGTGCAGCGCGTACAGCATCCAGAACGGCGTCAGATTGCCGGGAGACACCTCGCCCGGATCGAGCCAGGCCGGCGGGATCGTCACATAGACCGCGAACCTGATCTCGCCCTCCGGCTTGCCTTGCGCGGATGCCGGACCCGGTCCGCCGACCAGCGCGGCAACGCCCAGCATCACGGCCGCGGCGAGACTCTGCCATCCCTTCATCAACTCCGGTCTTCCCCCTGTTTGCGCGACAGGCGAGCGGCCCGCGCCGCCCGCCCGTTGCGTGCCGAACGAGATTTCGACGGCCGGGATTTCGGTTCCCGGCCGTGATCGCCTCATCCCTTCTTCAATGTCACGTCTTCGAGCGGCGCCGACCACGGAAACGGATCGATCTTCATCAGCGCCGGGTCGGCGACGCGGGGCCCGATCCCGCTCGGCCAGAAATAGTCCCAGATCGGCGCGAAGCGCACGCGTTCGTGGAGCTTTTGCTGGATTTCGGCCAGCATCGCGCCGCGCTTTTCCGGGTCGGTTTCGCTCAATTGCTGCTTGTACAGCTCGTCGAGATCGGGATACCCGCCATAGGCGTAGGTGCCGCTGCTCGGCACGATTTCCGAGATGCGGGTCGAGGTATTGCCCTGGATCGAGGTGCTGCAAAAGCACACGCCGTGCAGCTTCTTGCTTCCCAGGGAGGAGTAGAACGCGGCGCGCTCCATCGTCCGCAATTTCATGCGGATGCCGATCGCGCCGAGATAATTGACGATCGCCTCGCCGGTCGAGAAATAGGGCGGGATCGGGTACAGATCGCCGCCGTCGAAACCGTTCGGGTAGCCGGCCTCGGCAAGCAGCTTTTTGGCCTGCGCCGGGTCATACGGATCGGGATCGATCGGCACCGCGAATTCGAAGCTCTTCGGCACGATATTGCCGTTCGGTTTCGAGGCGCCGAGCGTGTCGGCTTCGCTCAGCGCCTTGCGGTCGATCGCGAGGCTCGCCGCCTTGCGCACGCGGGGGTCGTGCCACGGCGATTTCGGATCCCACATATCGAAGAAGTCGAGGAAATTGGTGGCGACCCCGCCCGAAAAGACCAGTTTCATATCAGGGTCGTTGCGGATCGACTCGCCGAGCTGGCCTTCGAGCAGATAGGCGAGATCGACCTCGCCGCGTTTCAGCATCGCGAGGCGGGTCGTCGCTTCCGGCACGCTCTGGAATATAATGCGTTTGACCGACGGCACCTTGCGCCAATAATTCTCGTTCGCCTCCATGACCAGCTCGATACCGGGCTTCATGCTGACAAATTTGTAGGGACCGAGGCCGATCGGGTGCTTTTTGAAACCGTCCGGCCCGACTTTCTCGAAATAGTTCTTCGGCGTGATCCAGCCGGCGGCGCTGGCGAAGGTGCCGTAATACGTCATGAAATCCGGCCACGGTTCGTTCAGCACAAAGCGCACCGTGTACGGATCGACGGCGACGACCTCCTTCACCTTCTCGTGCAGCTGCGCCCCTTTCGAGCGGTTGAAGCTGAACACGACGTCTTCTGACGTGAACGGATCGCCGTTGTGGAATTTGAGGCCCTGGCGCAGCTTGAACTCATAGGTCAGCTTGTCCGGGCTTTCGCTCCAGGATTCGGCGAGAGCGGGCGCGATGCGCTGACCCGGCATCGGCCGCACCAGCGCGTCGTGCAGCGCGACCAGCATCCAGAACGGCGTGAAATAGCCGGGATTGGCCTCTCCCGGGTCGAGCCAAGCCGGCGCTATCGTGACGTACAGCGCAAACTTCATCTCGCCTTCCGGCTTGGTCTGCCCTGCCGGCTGGCTCTGGGCCGTCGCCGGGTCCGGACCCGCCGTCGCGAAGCCGGCCAGGACCGCCGCGGCGGCAAGTTTCTTCCACCCTTTACGCATCGCTGCCTGTCACTCCTCCGTTGCAACGTTCGGTTCGGCTATTGCCGCTTCAGTTTGACATCCTCGAGCGGCGCCGACCACGGATACGGGTCGATTTTCATCAGCGCGGCGTCCTCGACGCGCGGACCGATCCCGCTCGGCCAGAAATAGTCCCAGATCGGCGCGAAACGCGTGCGCTCGTGCAGGATCTTCTGGATATCGTACAGCATCTGCTCGCGCTTTTCGGGGTCCGTTTCGGTCAGCTGCTTCTTATAGAGTTCATCGATATCGGGCCAGCCGCCGTAGGCATAGATGCCGTCGCTCGGCACGATCACCGACATCCGGGTCGAGGCGTTGCCATAGGTCGCCCCGGCGCCGCAAAAGCACACGCCGTGCAGCTTCTTTGTTTGCAGTGCCGAGAAATACGCGGCGCGTTCCATCGTGCGCAGCCGCGTCCTGATGCCGATCGCGCCGAGATAACTGACGATCGCCTCGCCGGTCGAGAAATACGGCGGCACGGCATAAAAATCGCCGCCGTCGAACCCGTTCGGATAGCCTGCCTCGGCGAGCAGCTTTTTGGCCTGCGCCGGGTCGTAGGGGTCGGGTTCGATCGGCAGCGCGAACTCCATGTCTTTCCGGATGATGTTGCCGTTCAGCTTGGGCGCGCCGAGATTTTCGCTGTCGCTCATCGTCTGCCGGTCGATCGCCAGGCTCGCGGCCTTGCGCACGCGCTGATCGTGCCACGGCGATTTCGGGTCCCACATGTCGAAGAAATCGAGCGTGAACGTCGCGACCCCGCCCGAAAAGACCAGCTTCAGCTCCGGATCGTTGCGGATTGACTCGCCGAGCTGGCCTTCGAGCAGATAGGCGACATCGACCTCGCCGCGCTTCAGCATCGCGAGGCGGGTGGTGCCTTCCGGCACGCTCAGAAACACGAGGCGTTTAACGGACGGCACCTTGCGCCAGTAATCCTCGTTCGCCTCCATCACGATCTCGATGCCCGGCTTCATGCTGACGAATTTGTACGGTCCCAGACCGATCGGGTGTTTTTTGAAGCCGTCCGGTCCGACCTGCTCGAAATATTTCTTTGGCGTGATCCAGCTAGCGGCGCTCGCCAGCGTGCCGTAGAACGTTATGAAGTCCGGCCACGGTTCGTTCAGAACAAAGCGCACCGTATAGGGATCGACCGCGACGACCTCCTTCACCTTTTCATGCAGTTCGGCGCCCTTCGCGCGCCCAAAGCTGAACACCACGTCGTCGGCGGTGAACGGGTCGCCGTTGTGGAATTTGAGACCCTGGCGCAGCTTGAATTCATAGGTGAGCTTGTCCGGGCTTTCGGTCCACGATTCGGCGAGGCTCGGCGCCATCCGCTGACCCGGCATCGGCTTCACCAGCGCGTCGTGCAGCGCGTACAGAACCCAGAACGGCGACGTAAAGCCTGGAGCGGCTTCCCCCGGATCGAGCCAGGCTGGGGGCACGGTCACATACAGCGCAAACCTCATTTCGCCTTCCGGCTTGGTTTGCGCCGTCCCGGAGCCTGTCTGCGCCGCGGCCAAGCCCGGTCCCGCCGTGATCGCGGCACAGGCCAAGAGAGCAGCCGTGGCGACTCTCGTCCAAGGTCTCATGCGTTCCTCCTACCGCGACGATTGCGTTCGCAGCCGTCCTTTGCGCCGGCGAAATAATACGCGACCGGATGGAGCCGCGACAGCCCGCCGCGCCGGCGCGCCGGTTCTCCGCTGTTGGCCAAACGGCGCGAGGCAGCGGGGGCAATTGGCTCGCTTACTCTTGCTATCACCGCTCCGATCGATGCGGCAGAGGGGTGTCGTAGCGGGTTTCACGCCGCAGGCCTATCCCCCAATGCGATCATGACAATGCCGCCCGGCGCGTTGGCGAGGGATCGCGCAACGGCATCCCTCCGTTCCCGTTACCAGCAATGGAGGGACCATGCCCGAGCTGCGGATAAGTACAGAAAAAGTGTGTGCCTTGATCGAAGCGGCGCGCGAGGTCGCGGGGAAGGTGCCCTCGACGGCCGGTGACGGCACGACGAGCGGCGACGACAGCAAACTGAAGACGATCGTCGATGAACCGGGACAGGATGTTTACGAGGGCGACAATCGCCGACGCCTGATGATCGAGTTCGTTGCGGGTCTCAATGTCGAGGAACAGACCGATCTCTTGGCGCTGATCTGGCTGGGGCGCGGCGATTATCACATCACCGAATGGAACGACGCACTCGCCGAGGCCGAGGCGCGGATCGCCGCGCGCGACCCGGATTACATGATCGGCGATCCGGCGCTGCCGCAATATCTCGGCGACGGGATCGAAGCGTTCGGCTGGACCTGCGATTAGCCTAACGGCAGCCCGGCACGCCGCGATAAATCGCGGCAAGCGGGATGTCGAGGCCGACCGTCGCGAGTTGGAGCCGGGAATCGGAGCCGTCGAGCTCTATCGTATCCCACCCGTTCGGCTGGCGCCGGTAAACCGTGGCAGCGACGCGCTCGCTCTCGACATTGAGGATTTCGCGCAGGCTTGGGATCGCCCGGTAATCCGGCAGCTTGATGAAATGGTCGTCGCGCTCGGTCGAGGGTGACAGGATCTCGACAATCAGCAGCGGTTCGGGCGCGATCCCGCGATAGCCGCCCGGCTCGCATGTCACCGTGATGTCGGTCTCGAAATGGTAGCGGCCGAGCAACCCCCGTGGGGCGATGCCGGCTTGGCTGGGCACCGTGCAGTTCGGCTGGTTCGAGCGGACAGACGCGTAGATTTCGCCGGGATTTCGCCGGTCAGATTTCCGGCGATGATCTGGTGCGGGATGGCGGGCGGCGCCATCGCGACAATAACGCCGGCGATCAGCTGGTAATGCCGCCCGTCATTCGGGCAGGTATGAGGAATCCCTCGACCGTGAGCAATTTGTGGGCCGGTGCCATATTTGGCATCGTATGTTTTCTTGGGCCGCTATTCCATCTCGGGACCGGTTTCGGCGAGTATCTCGGCGAACAGCGCGCGGTCGATATTGCCGCCCGACAGCACGGCAGCGACCCGCTTGCCGGCGAGCCTGCCGCGTTCCTTGAACGCCGCGGCGAAGGCGGCGGCCCCGGCCCCTTCGGCGACATTGTGCGTGTTGGTAAAAATGGTTCGCATTGCCGCCCGCATCTCGGCCTCCGATACCGTGACAATGCGGGAAGCGTGTTTGAGGATTATCGCGAGCGCCTCCTCGTCGGGCACCCGCACCGCCAGGCCGCCGGCCATCGTGTCGGCGGAATTGGTCGGCACCGCACGCCCCGCGGCAAAAGACAGCGCATAGGTCGGGGCGTTCTCGGCGACGACGCCGACGATCTCGGCGGTCTCTCCCAGCGCCTCGCGCGCCGCGATCACGCCGCAGATGCCGCTGCCGAGACCGATCGGCACATAGACGGTGTCGAGCCGATCCGCGCCGCGAAACAGTTCGAGCCCGTAGCTCGCGACCCCGAGCACCAGCAGCGGATCGAACGAGCGCAGCATATGCAGGTTGCCGGCCTCGGCGCGCGCCGCCGCGTATTCGTAGGCCGCCTGGAAGTCGTGCCCATGCTCGACAAGATTGGCGCCAAAGGCGCGCATCGCCCGGTTTTTCTCCGGGCTGTTGCCGTGCGGCACGACGATTGTCGCGGCGAGGCCGAGCCGGGTCGCGGCATACGCGATGCTCTGTCCGTGATTGCCGGTCGTGGCGCTGATGACGCCGGCGATCCCGGGATCGGCACGGCGCAGCGCGTCGAGATAGACGAGACCGCCGCGCAGCTTGAAGGCCCCGACCGGGGTGTGGTTCTCGTGCTTGACCCATAATTCGGCGCCGATGCGGCGCGACAGCAGCGGCCAGCAATATTGCGGCGTCGGCGGCACCACCGCATGTACGATCGCGGCGGCTGCTTCGAGCCGCTCGAGCGATGGGAGGAGCGCCGCGGCCATGTTGTCTCAGCCGGCCTGTTGGTCGGGGATCGGATGCTGCGGCATCAGCGCGTCATCGATCTGCTTGGCCCGCAAGGATGCCGGCCGTGATGCGAGGCGCTGCCAATAGCTCTCGAACACCGGGCGCTTTTCGATCGCGCCGAACTCCATGCCAAAGCCGATATGCGATCCGACATAGATATCGGCCGCCGTGAAGCGTTCACCGACGAGGTATTCGCGGCCCGAAAGCGCGCCCTCGAGCGCATCGATCACGGATGAGTAGGTGCCGTAACCCATCATCACCTCCCGCCCGGGCGGGACCGTGAAGCCCATCATCTTGTTGCTCGCCGCGGCCTCCAGCGGACCGGCTGCGAAGAACAGCCACCGATAATAGGGGCCGCGCAGCCGGTCGCCTTGCGGCGGCGCCAGACCGGAATCGGGAAACGCGTCGGCCAGATAGGTACAGATCGCCGCGGTTTCGGTGACGATCGCGTCGCCATGGCGCAGCGCCGGCACCTTGCCCATCGGGTTGATCGCGAGATAGGCGGATGCCTTCATCGTCGTGCCGTAATCGAGAATTTCGGTTCGATAGGGCCGCGCGATCTCCTCGAGCATCCAGCGCACGATCCGGCCGCGCGACATCGGGTGGGTGTAGAACACCACTTCGTCAGCCATCGTAACCTCGTGTTTGATCCTCGCTTTCCACGCCAGATGGGTATGGCCAGACACCGGCGCCACGAATGGGGTTCGGTCTCGCACCGGCCGGCGAGTTTTTCCTGCGCGCCGTTTATCTTGACCGGAGTGGTGCTCTCGTTAGGCTCGCGCCAATGCGAACCCAAGGTCCACAACCCGTTCCGCCGCCCGGCACGCCGCCGGTACCGCCGCCCGACCCGTCGCAGCCGCCACCGATCACCGAGCCGCCGCCGCCCATCCCGGTGCCGCGCCCCGATCCGCCGCCGCCCCCGGTGCGCAACCGGCCGGTGGTGCCGCCGCGCGCCTGACTGCAGACGGCATTTCACGCCTTCTCGCGCCAGCCCTTGTTGCCGCGGCCGCCGACAAAACCGGCACGCACGCGCTGCTTGAGCAGAGAAGGGGCGCGGAAGCGCTCGCCATAGGCCTCGTGCAGAATGTCGAGCGTTTGCAGCGCCAGTTTTGAGCCGATCGCGTCCATCAACTCGAACGGACCCATCGGATGACCGAGGCCCAGCCGACATGCCGTGTCGATATCCTCCGGCGTCGCGACGCCATCTTCCACAAGCCGCACCGCCTCGGCGAGAAAAATGAGGAACATGCGGTTGACCGCGAAGCCGGCCACGTCCTTGACGTGGATCGGTGTTTTTCCCGCCTCGCGGCACAGGCGCAGCGCGGTCTCGACCGTTTCGGGCGCGGTCTCGAAAGCCGGAATGATTTCGACCAGCTTCATGCGAGAGGCCGGCGAAAAGTAATGCGTGCCGACGAAACGCGGCCGGCGCGTCTCGCCGACATAGGAGGCCAGGGTCGAAATCGGGATTGTCGAGGTGTTGCTGGCGAAAATGCAGCCCGCGCCGCATACCTTGTCGAGCATGCGGTAGATTTCGGCCTTGACCGCCTCGTCCTCGAACACCGCCTCGGTCACGAAATCGCGGTCCGCGAACTGATCGAGCGCGGTTGTCGTGCGTATCCGCGCGAGGGCGGGCTCCTTGTCCTCTGCCTTGAAGAAGCCGCGCGGAATGCCGCGGTCGAGCACCGTCGCAAGACGGTTTCTGGCCGCCGCTAAGAGTTCTTCGGTGCGGTCGGAGAGCACGACGTCGTGCCCGGCAAGCGCGAACACGAGCGCGATTTCCGCCCCCATCAGCCCGGCGCCGACGACACCGATTTTTTCTATTCCCATACCGTGTTGACCCATCCCTACCGTCGTTCCCAGCGAAGGCCGCGGTCCATGAGTCCGGCGCCTCGGCGGCTGCCCAATGGATCCCGGCCTCCGCCGGATGGCAATCCAGAAGTGGGAGCTCTATCGCACCGCGAACTGCGTCTTGCCGAAGGTGTTCTCGCGCTCGGCATCGTCGATTTTGCGGTCGCGCTGCTGGTCGGACAGCACCGCAAGACCGCGCTGCACCGCCGGACGTGCCGCGATCTCGTCATACCAGCGTTTGACCGACGGATACTCGGCGAGATCGAGACTGCCGCGGTCGGCGAAACGGATTCCGGCTTGGGAAGCGGTCCTGATCCACGGAAAGGTGATGATATCGGCCATGCTGTATTCGTCGCCGGCCAACCATTGAGTCTCGTCGAGGCGGTGGTTCAACACGCGGGTCAGCCGTTTGACTTCGTTGGTGTAGCGCTCGATCGCGTACGGCACCTTTTCCGGAGCATAGGCGCCGAAATGGTTCCACTGGCCGAACATCGGACCGATCCCGCCCATCTGGAACATGATCCATTCCAGGCACTTGTAGCGGCCGCTCGAGTCCTTCGGGATCAGCCGCCCGCCCGTCTTCTCGGACAGGTAGATCAGGATCGCGGCCGATTCGAACAATGTGAACGGCTTGCCGTCGGGCCCGTCCGGATCGACAATCGCCGGGATGCGGTGATTGCGCGTGATCGCCAGAAATTCCGGCTTGAACTGGTCGCCTGCGCCGATGTTGACTGGGATCACCCGGTATTCGAGACCAAGCTCCTCGAGCGCGATATGCACCTTGTGGCCGTTCGGGGTCGGCCAGCTCCACACTTCCAGCATCACCCGCCTCCGCGTCGTCGCGATCATCGGCCGGTATTTGTCCGACAAACCGCGCCGTTGGCAAGCACGCCGGGCGGCGCTGCGACCTGGCCTATCTCCGACCGAACAGGCGCTCGATGTCGTTGAGGGCCAGTTCGACGTAGGTCGGTCTCCCGTGATTGCATTGCCCGCTGTTCGGGGTCGCCTCCATCTGGCGTAAGAGCGCGTCCATCTCGTCGCGGGTCAGAACGCGGCCGGCGCGGACGCTCGAATGGCACGCCAAGGTGCCGCAGACGCTCTCGATCCGTTCCCGGAGCGCCAGTGCGTCGCCCCACTCGGCGAGTTCATCGGCCAGGTCACGCAGCAGCGCCCGCACGTCGAGGCCGGGGAGCATGGCCGGCACCTCGCGCACGATCACCGCGCCGCTGCCAAACGCCTCCAGCACAAGGCCGAATTCGGCCAGCTCCTCGGCCCGTGACGCGAGCCGGTCTGCCGCTGGCGGGTCGAGTTCGACGATCTCCGGCAACAGCAGCACCTGCCGCGCCACCCCATGTCGCGCCAGCCCCTCCTTCATGCGCTCGTAGACGAGACGCTCGTGCGCGGCGTGCTGGTCGACCAGCACAATCCCGGTCGCGGTCTCGGCCAGGATATAGGTGCCGTGCAGCTGCGCCCGCGCCCAGCCAAGCGGTGCGTCCGCGGATGGTTCGGGATCGGCTTCGATCTGGGCGGGTGCGCGGTCCGGCATCAGCAGCGCGGCCCCCGCCTCGGCCAGACCGCGCGGCGGCGCGCTCGGCGGGAATGAAAAGCGGGGCGTCGTCGAAAGCGGCGGCGCGCCGGTCCCGTGACGGAACGCCGCGAGCGCGGCGGCGACGACCGTTGTCGAAGCGCGCATTCCGGCCGCCTCCAACGCATGCCTGAGCGCGCCGACGATCAGACCGCGTACGAGCGCCGCATCGCGAAACCGGATCTCGGTCTTGGCCGGATGGACGTTAACGTCGATCTCGTGCGGCGGTCCTTCGAGAAACAACGCAACGATCGGGTGCCGGTCGCGCGCCAGGAGATCGTGATAGGCGCCGCGCACCGCGCCGACCAGGAGCTTGTCGCGCACCGGCCGCTCGTTAACGACAAGGTACTGGTCGCGCGGCAGGCCTCGGTTCAGGGTCGGCAGGCCGATCAGGCCGGATAGGGAGAAGCTGTCGCGCGAGGCCGCGACCGGCACCGAATTCTCAGCGAAATCGCGCCCGAGCAGCGCCGCGAGCCTGATCTCGCGCGACGGCGCCGGCGGCAGCCGCAGCAGCACCCGTTCGTCGTCCCCGATCACCGTGAACCCGACCCGTGGACAGGCCATTGCCAGCCGGCGCACCGCGTCGAGCGCGTAGTCGCGCTCGCTGCGCGCGGTCTTCAGGAATTTGAGCCGCGCCGGCGTCGCGTAAAACAGATCGCGCACCTCGACCCGCGTCCCCGACGGGTGCGCCGCCGGGATCGGCGCCCGCTTCGCGCCTGCTTCGACAATGATCTCCCAGGCCCCGTCGGCTCCGGGCGGGCGCGAGGCGATGCGCAGCCGGCTGACCGCGCCGATCGACGGCAAGGCCTCGCCGCGAAACCCGAGCCACTTGATATCGAGAACATCGTCGCCGGGCAGTTTCGACGTGCAGTGGCGCTCGACGGCGAGGCTCAATTCGTCGGCGGTCATGCCGGCGCCGTCGTCGGTGACGGCGATCAGCGCCCTTCCGCCGTCCCGCAGGACGATTTCGATATTATGCGCGCCGGCATCGATCGCGTTCTCGACAAGTTCCTTGACCGCGGCGGCCGGGCGCTCGATGACTTCGCCGGCGGCAATGCGGTTGACCACGACCGGCGGCAGCTGGCGGAGCTTCATCGGCCCATTCTACGCGAACGCGGGTTGAGAAAGACACGAGCATCGCCGGTCATTGATCTCGGAGATCGATCTGGGCAAACCGATTCCCTCGGGAACACGTGTCGAATTGGCGCTCTTTGGTGTTAGCGCCGCATCTGGCGGCACCGCGATGGGGTCGTGCCGTCGCGGTCTGGCATGGTTGTCGAGTGTGCGTGACTAGGCAATAATTCACATCGGGCTTTCCAGTCGGGGGCATCACGCTCGCTCGCTGCGCCGCCGACGAAGGCGATCGTCCTGATCGAGGCGCGCCATGCTTCTTCCCGCAAATTCGGTAAACCGCGCGTGTATGTCGCCGATAGCTGCGGTTGAGCGGTCATGAGGACTGCGCCGGGTGGCGTCGATGTTCGGCGCAATGCCGGACCCGCGCGGACCAGGTCGCTCCGCGGCGTCTATTTCGGGATTGTCGGGTTGCTGCTCGGCATGATCATCGCGCTGGTCGGTGGGATCATCTGGTACAATTCGATCAAAACCAACGAACTGGTAGTCGCGTCGGCCGAACGGCTGATACTCGACACGGACGAAAAGATCCTCGACCGGCTGAAGCTGCTCTATGATCCGATTTATGCCATTGTCGGCCTCGCGTCGCAATTGCCCGAGCTTACCTCTCCGTCGATTAAAAACGACCCGAACGCGAAGGCGATGTTTCTGCGCGGCTTGCGAATCTATCCGCAAATACGCTCGCTGTATGTCGGTTTTGACAACGGCGAATTTTTCATGATTACGTATATCGGCGGCGACAACGGAAAGCCGGCGCGGGACCGGCTGGGCGCTCCGCAAGATGCTGTCTTCGCAAATGAAATCGTCGACGCCGACGCGGATGGCCGGCTGACGGCACGCTGGGTTTTTCTTGGCGACGACGGTCGTGTCCTCGGACGGAACGATGCGGCTCCGGCATTCGATCCTCGCTCGCGCGGCTGGTACAAGTCCGCAAAGCAAAGCGACATTGTCGAACGTAGCGCATTGTATATTTTTGCCAGCAGCGGCGATTCAGGATTTACGTTGAGCCGGAGCTTTAACGGATTGGTGCCCGGGGTTATGGGCGCCGATCTCGCCGCGACCGACCTGGCTCGGTTTTTGCGCGAGCAAAACATTACGAAGACGAGCACCGCCTTTATTTTTACCCGGACTGGCGAGATTGTCGTGGCGCCCGGACTGACGGGAATCGGCGCCGGCGCGGACGTTCACAGCATGATCTCACCCCAGAAGGTCACCGATTTGGACGATCCGGTGATCGGCGGGCTGGTCGATGCCTACGAAAAACACCTGATGCCGGGGTCAAGGATCTACAATGTCGCTGGGCGAACCTATATCGGGCACGTTTCGGAGATCCCGTCGCGGTACGGACCAAACGAGTTGTTGGCGATCATGGTGCCGCTGGATGAAATATTGAGCCCGGCCATCAGACTGCGCAACGAGACGCTGTTTTATTCGGTAGCGTTTCTGGTTTTTGCGCTGCCGCTCTACATCACCATCATCGTACATTTGATAGACCGGCGCCTTGGAAGGCAGGGAAGATGGCCGCGTCTCGATGAGGACGATTGAACGGACCCGGGCGGAAGGACGTGCTCGTATGCGATCCCGCTGGCGCCGCGTCGGTTGGTGGCGTTGGGCGCCAGACGGCTCTACCGGCGCCATTGGACGGGCTGGCCTCCCGTCGCTCGGGAGTAGGTAGGCTCGGCGGCAACGCGCTTAATAGGGGTTCCCCATGCCAACTCAGACAATCCATCATTTCGGCGTCCTGATACCGTCGACCAATACGACGGTGGAGACCGAATTCACCCGGCTTTTGCCGTCCGGCTGGCAGGCGCATTACGCGCGCGTCAAATCGGCGTCGATCGACGGGTCGCCGTTCTCGCCGCCGCTCGACCGCGATGTCGAGTACCAATCGAAGCTGCTCGGCACTGCCAGGGTCGAGATCGTCATGCTGATCCAGACCTCGGCGAGCCTGTTTTCCGAGGATTACGACGACAAGGCGACGCGGCTGATGCAGGGCGCCGGCGCGCCGGGGTTCACCTCGGCGATGGCGATCGGCGAGGCGCTCAACGCATTGGGAACGAAACGCATCGCGCTCGTGTCGCCCTATTCGGAAACCGTGATCGGGAACGCCAAGCGGTACTACGAGGGCCGCTATGGGTTGTCAGTTGTCGCGCTCGAAGGCTTCGCCGCGACCGATTCGTACATGATCGGCAATCTCGGGCCGGAGATGGCGCGCGACGCCTTCGCCCGCATCGACCGGCCGGAGATCGAGGCGTTTCTGGTGCCGGGCGGCAATTTCCCGACAATGGCGTCGATCGAGGCATGGGAAAAGGAATTCGGCAAGCCGGTTGTGACGACCAACCAGGCGGCGCTGTGGGGGATGTTGCAGCGCCTCGGCAGCGGCGACCGCATGCCGGGGCTTGGGCGGCTGCTCGGGTAACCGGACGCGCGCGCCCGGCGGCGATGCCCGCCGGCGAGCGCCACGACCGACGCAGGCTGGTGGAATTCAGAAAATCAGGGTTTTTCATAAACTTAGGCTTCGCCGTTGGAACCTTGCCGCCAGTGGGGGGTTTGTGGTCGGCAATTGAGGCAACGCGGTGAGGGCGAATTGACGGCGGTGCTGGTGGTGAGTGCGAGAATGCCTGGGGGGCGCGAGCGTGGCGATATCGATGAAACGGCGAGAAAAGTTGTTCTCGACGCCTACCGCGAAAGCTCCGGCTCACGGGCGGCTAAACCGTTCGACGAGGCGCTGAAACGTTATTTGCGAAGATACCCTCACGTCAAAAAGGAGTTGGCCGGTCACGCGGTGGCTCATATCCTTGCTACCGCCGAGGTGTGACGATCTTTTTCACCGGTGTCGGCGACGCAGGGCGAATTCGGATCGTGCTCCGGGGTCGGCTGGCCGAAACGGTGTTCACACTCGGCCAGGAAGGTGATTTCCTCTTGTGTCGAGGGCCGCCCGAGGATCGCGTTGCGGTGCGGGAAGCGGCCGAAGCGCTCGATGATTTCGAGATGCAGCCGGGTCATCCTGCCGTCGCTGGGCCGTCCTGGCACCGGCGGGATCGCCCGGCTCAGATCGAGACCGCGGCGCTGGTCCGCCAGATTTTCGCTGTGCTCGAACGGCATGTAGAAAAACAGCCGCCACGCCGGCGGCACGTGCTGATCGAAGCTGCGGGCGAGCGCCCGGTTCGCGGTCGCGAGCGCGAGGTGGTCGCTGGCCCAGACGCGCGGCGTGCTGCGGAAGATATTGCGCGGCACTTGGTCGAGCAGCATGACCAGCGCCAGCGCGCTCGCGGGCGCATCCTCCCAATCCGCCAAGGCGCCCGATACGGCCATTTCGTGATCGGCGGCAAAGCTGGAACGCACCGCGTTGTCGAACTCCGGCGTGCTGCGGAACCAGATCTGG
>JBFXDF010000068.1:0-16959 GCA_050181375.1 Alphaproteobacteria bacterium | reverse complement strand
AAGCAGATCGGCCGCGGCGCGGTTCTCGCGCACATGGTCGAGCTTGGTCGCCTTCGGGATCACGATCATCCCGTCCTGCCGCAGCAGCCAGGCGAGCGCGACCTGGGCCGGGGTCGCGCCGCGGCGTGAAGCGACCTCGCGCAACCCTCGATTATCGAGCATCCGGCCCTGTTCGAGCGGCGAATACGCCATAATCGCGATGCCGCGCTCGCGGCACCACGGGATCAGCTCCCATTCCGGGCCACGCCGGCTCAGATTGTACAGGATCTGGTTGGCCGCCACGGTCTCGCCGCCGGCCAACCCGGCCCATTCGCGCATATCCTCGGTGTTGAAATTGCTCACCCCGTGATGGCGGATCTTGCCGTCGCGCCGCAGGCGCTCGAACCCGGCCAGCGTGTCGGCGAGCGGCACCGAGCCGCGCCAATGCAGCAGATAGAGGTCGATCCGATCGGTCTTGAGCCGCTTGAGGCTGCGTTCGCACGCCTCGACGACGCCGTTTCGCGAGGCATTGTACGGCAATACCTTGCTGACGATGAACAGCCGGTCGCGATGGCCTTTCGCCGCGTCGGCGACGATTTCCTCGGCGCGGCCGTTGCCGTACATCTCGGCCGTATCGATCAGGGTCATGCCGAGTTCGATGCCGAGCCGCACCGAAGCGGTTTCGTCGGCGGCGCGCCGCCGGTCCTCGCCCATGTGCCAGGTCCCGAGGCCGAAACCCGGTACGGTTTCGCCGCCGGGCAATGTCACAGTAGGCAAGTTGTCGGTCATCCGCCGGTCTCCTGTCAGCTTGGCTTGTAACGCAGAAAGACGAGCCGGGCCGCACCATAAACGCGCTCGTCGACCGGCGTGAACCCGTAAATCGGCAGCCAATTTTCCGCCGCGGCCAACTCGACGATAACGAGCGCGTCGGGTGCGAGCCATCCGGTCGCCGCCAGCGCCGGCAGCGCCGCAGCCGGGAGCCCGCTTCCGTAAGGCGGGTCGAGAAACGCCACCGCACAGGCAAACGCCGCGCGCGGCGGCCGCGTCGCATCGCCCGCGACGATATGCGCCCGGTTCTCCTCACCGAGCGCCCTGACGTTGCGGCGCAGCGCGGCGAGTGCCTCGCGTCCGTTCTCGATAAAGGCGGCGGCGCTGGCCCCTCGCGACAACGCTTCGAGACCGAAGGCGCCGGTGCCGGCAAACGCGTCGAGCACCGGACGGTCGGCGAACGGCAGCCCCTCGGCCGCGAAATCGCCATGCGACAGGATATTGAACAGCGCCTCGCGGGCGCGATCGCTGGTCGGCCGCACCGCCTCTCCGCCCGGCACGACCAGCCGCCGTCCGCGATGCGCGCCGCCGACAATGCGCAATCCGCGCCGGCCGGGGTCAGAGTAACGCATGCTGGCTACCATCGAGCACATACATCTCTAAGGGCGGCGTACCGTCAGGTGGTATAGTCAGGCGAGTCTGCCCAATTAGAGACTCGTATGACGTTCGACAGCCTCACCTACGCGCGGCGGCTTAAAGCCTCCGGATTCACCGAACAACAGGCCGAAACGCTAGCCGACGCAACGCGGGACATCTTCGTCCAGGATTTTACGAGCAACTTTGCGACGAAAGCCGATCTGGCTGCTCTCGAACAACGACTCACCCTCCGGATCGGCGGCATGCTTGTAGTAGGGTTCGGCTTGATGACCGCCGTGATCGGGCTCTTGGTGCGGCTTCACTGATCCTCGTCGCACCGCTAACTGAAAGATTGTAGGATGCGCTGGACCCGGCGCAAGCCGGGGGAAGCCCATGCTGTGCGGCCGGCGGGATGATGGACTTCGCGTTCGCTCAGCCCATACCGGCACCAGGGTGCCGAGCGCCGCCGCCGCTCGCTCGAATACCGAAAAAAGCCGCAATCGCGTTGCATACTGCATCGTCGTTCAGGCGCGGCGACGTGCGGCAGGGCGATACCCGCCATTCCCTGTTCGCGGCGCGCGGTTCCCTGTTTGGCTTCGCAATGTCCCTGTTCCCGTTTCGCCGATTTCCCTGATCGAGGCACGGCAATACCGGCAAATAGGAGCCCAAGCATCTGGCCTGATTAACAGAATCGACAGAAGCCGACGCCGCGAAGGGCAAAATTCCCTGATCCCCAGGATCCGGTGTGCTCAGCTGTCGGTCTCGTTCGCGAGCGGGCGCGGCCCGATGCCCGGCCGCCGGCCGGCGCGCCTCCCCGCCAACGCGAACGAGCCGCCGAGCTGATCGCGCAGGACCTTGGCCGGCACTTCCTCGATCGCGCCGCGCTCGAGATGGCCGAGCTGAAACGGGCCGTAGGCGACCCGGATCAGCCGCGTCACCGGATAACCCAGGTGTTCGAGCACGCGGCGCACCTCGCGGTTCTTCCCCTCCTGCAACGACATCGTCAGCCAGGCGTTCGACCCCTGCGTCCGGTCGAGCGCAGCGCGGATCGGCCCGTACGCGATGCCGTCGATCGCGACGCCTCGCGCCAGCGCCGCGAGCCGGGCCGGATCGACCGCGCCGTGCACCCGCACGCGGTAGCGCCTGATCCAGCCGGTCGCCGGCAATTCGAGGCGGCGGGCCAGCGCGCCGTCATTGGTCAAGAGCAGCAGACCCTCGGAATTAAGGTCGAGCCGGCCGATTGAGATCAGCCGCGGCAGACCCGCGGGCAGTGCGCCGAACACGGTCGGCCGGCCCTTCTCGTCGCGATGCGTCGTGACGAGGCCGACCGGTTTGTGATAGCGCCACAAACGCGGCCGCTCCGGTTCCGGCAGCTTCTTGCCGTCGACCCTGATCTCGTTGCCGGCGCTGACGGTGACGGCCGGGCTGGTCAGAACCTCGCCATCGACCGCGACGCGGCCCTCGGCGATCCAGCGCTCGGCGTCGCGCCGCGAGCACAGCCCGGCCCGGGCGATCACTTTCGCAATGCGTTCCGGCTGACTATGTGCGGCGGTACCGGGAGATTTTGTTTCGATGTTCGGCATTGGTTGAGAAATCGGGCGCGCGGGGGTCATGCGCAACGCGCAAATAAGCCGGGTGGAGCAGGGTGCAATGGCCCTGGCTCTGACCGAGGCCGAAGCCGCCGCCCAACGGGGCGAGGTGCCGATCGGCGCGGTGCTGCTCGATCCGGCCGGCGCGGTGGTTTGCGTATCCGGAAACCGCGTCGAACGCGACCGCGATCCGACCGCGCACGCCGAGATGCTGGTGTTGCGCGAAGGCGCCGCCCGGATCGGGATGAAGCGCCTGACCGGCTGCGATCTGTACGTGACGCTGGAACCCTGTCCGATGTGCGCCGCGGCGATCGGGCTGGCGCGCATCCGCCGGCTTTATTTCGGGGCCTACGACCCGAAAGGCGGCGGTGTCGAGCACGGGTCGCGCATCTTCGACCAGCCGACCTGCCATCATCGGCCCGAGACCTACGGCGGCATCGCCGAGCGCGCGTCCGCCGAAATGCTGCGCCGCTTCTTCGCCGCAAGGCGTTGATCCGAGCCGGCTACGACTCCTCGGGCGGCAGCTCGAACAGGCGGTGCAATTTGGCGAAGCCGCGCAGCTCGTAATGCCCGATCTCCCACACCGGCCGTCCGAGCTGCTCGACAAAAGCCTGCGACATAATCAGCGCCCGGTCGAGCTGCCGGTTGAACTGCTCGATGCGGCTCGTCAGGTTGACATCGGCGCCGATCACGGTGAAATCGAGACGGTCGCCGGCCCCGATATTGCCGTAGGATACCGTGCCGTAATGCAGCGCCAGACCGGCCTGCAGCACCGGATTTCCATCCGGTATCCCGCGGTTCCGCTCGGCCAGCGCCCGCAGCGCCTGCTGCGCCGAATCGAGCGCCGCCCGGCACGCCGCGCCGCCGTCCCGCCCCGCTTCCTGCCGGAATATCGCCAGCACGCCGTCGCCCATGATCTCCAGCACCTCGCCGCCATTGGCGCGGACCGGCTCGAAAACGCAGTCGAAATACTCGTTGAGCAGCCGCACCACGGCGCGCGGCGCGAGGATGTTCGTCAGCATCGTGAAATCGCGCAGATCGATCAGCATGATCGCGGCGGTGATCGTGCGCACGTCGCCGCGACGGATCTGCCCTTCGAGGATCAGCTGGCTCGGCTCGTGCCCGACATAGGTGCTGAGCAGGTTTTCGACGAACCGCACCAGGCTCTTCGACTCGACCACCGTCGAGTAGGCCGGCAGCAGCGCGTCCATAAGGCGCAGCGCCTCGGGCGGGAAACCATCCGGATGCCGGGTCGCCCAGGAGAGCGCGCTGACCGGCCCCGCCGCGAACGGGACCGGTGCGATCGCGTAATGGGCATAGCCTTCCTCGCGCAGTTCCTCGAGGATGGCAAACGGCAGCGCGCCGCCGCGGTCGAGCCGCCAGTCGAGCCGGCGGTGGCCGTGGGTCACTTCCCGCACCGGGCTTTCGAGATATGTCGCGGTCCTCTCCAGGCCATGGTCGAGAAATTGCTCCGAGAGGTTCTCGCCGGGCTTCCAGATCCGCGATACGCCGCGATAGCGCGGGTGCAGCGCGCGCGAGTGCAGCGAAGCCCGGTCGAGCGGCACGCCGGCGGCCGAGACACGATCGCAAAACGCGCTGAACAGCTCGCCGTTGTCGGTCAGAAAGCGCCCTTCCGCGAGAAGCCACGCGTTGAGACGCGGCCCCGCCGCGGCGAGCGCGTCCTCGCCGCTATCGGCGGCGGGCGGCCGGGCCGGTATCGCCGAGCCGGCGCCGGGTGCGGTCACCGGACCGGCATCGGCTGCGACGCTCCCAGGGGCGTTCCGAACGGCGATCCCAAAGGCGCTCCCAGCGGCCCTCCGAACGGCGCCGCGGGCGCTGAAGGTGTCGGTGCCGGCGGCGTGGGCGCCGGGGCGAGCGCGGAATCCACAGCATTCAGCCGATGCCTCACATCGAGCTGTTCGCGGCTCAGCCCCGATGGGTTGCGCGCCGACAGCTCGCGCTGCGTCTGCTGAAGATCGCTGCGATAGTTGCGCAACATCTGCTGCTGCAGCGGGCTGTTGGAGGCGGGCGGTTGGATCGGGTAACCCGGCGCGGCCGGCACTGTAACCGGCTGACCGCGCGCCGGCGCGAGCGCGGCGGCGGCCAGCAGCGCGGCAAGAGGTAATGCAAAGAGCCTCATCGCGGGTTCCTCGATGGGCGGCCGCCACCGCCCGTCGCTCCCGAGGAAAAACCTGGGGAGCCTGGCCGATCATGTCGGGTGGCGCACCGGGCAGGGCAATAGAGCCTCGCCCGTCCGTCTCTTATTTCGGCCGAACCGATAAGCGATCGAGCACGGTCGCAATCCGGATCAAACGATGGCCCAAAGAAACCCGACGTGAACCGGACAGCCGTGGGCCACGCCCGTTTGCGGGGCGGCTCAACCGGGCGGTTTCAGCCAGCCGCTCGGGGTCGAGCGCGCGATCGCCAGCTCCTCGTCGGTCATGTCGGCCGGGATGTCGGCGAACAGCGGCGTGCTGAGGTAGCGCTCGCCGGTGTCGGGGAGCATGCACAGGACCGTCGAACCCTTCGGCGCCGCCGCGCAGACCGCGAGCGCCCCGGCGAAGGTCGCGCCCGAGGTGATGCCGACAAAGATCCCCTCCTTTTGCGCCAGTTCGCGGCTGCAGCGCAGCGCGTCCGGGCCGGGAATGCGGATGATCTGATGGATCACCTTCATGTCCACCGCGTCGCCGGTCAGCTTGGGGATAAAGTCGGGGCTCCAGCCCTGCATCGGGTGCGGGTTCCAGTTCGGGTGCGCGGCGGCGGGCGTGCCGTCGGGGTTGCGCCGTTGCGGCGCGCCGCTGGTCAGCATCGCAGCGTCCGCGGGTTCGCAGACGACGATCTTTGTCTGCGGCCGCTCTTTGGCGAGAACCCGCGCGACGCCCTTCAGCGTGCCGCCGGTGCCAAACCCGGTGACCCAGTAGTCGAGGCTGGTGTCGGCGAAGTCCTCGATGATCTCGCGCGCCGTGGTGCGCGAGTGGAAATCCGGGTTGGCCTCGTTCTCGAATTGCCGCGTCATTAACCAGCCATTCGCCCGGGCCAGCTCCTCGGCCTTGCGCACCATGCCCATGCCGCGCTCGGCCGCCGGCGTCACGATGACCTTGGCGCCGAGAAACCGCATCAGCCGCCGCCGCTCGACGCTGAAGGTTTCCGCCATCGTCACGACCAGCGGGTACCCCTTCCGGGCGCACACCATCGCGAGGCCGATCCCGGTATTGCCGCTGGTCGCCTCGATCACGGTCTGGCCCGGCTGCAATTCGCCGCTCTGTTCGGCCGCCTCGATAACGCCGAGCGCGAGGCGGTCCTTGACGGAGCCGAGCGGGTTGAAGGCCTCGATCTTGACGAAGAGATTGACATCGGGAGGCGCCAGCCTGCCGATCTTTACGACCGGGGTGTTGCCGACCGTCTCGAGTATGCTCTCGTATCGCCGCCCCACGGTGCGCTCCCGAAATCGTGGCGTACAATCCCGCTCAGCGGGCATTAACACCCGCGATGGAGGCACCGTAAAGCGCGAACCGCGACGGCTCCCCGCGTTGCGTACCGCGCTTTGCCGAACATAAGATGCGGCAGCCCCTTGCCGACAAGGCCCGCGCCGATGCCGACCCGCCCCCGCCCGAATGAAGCGCTGTCGCAAATCCATCTGCAGATCATGTGGTCGCGGCTGATCGCGGTCGTCGAGGAGCAGGCGCAGACGCTCGTGCGCACCGCGTTCTCGACCTCGGTGCGCGAGGCCGGCGACCTGTCGGCCGGCGTGTTCGACCGCGACGGCCACATGCTGGCGCAGGCCGTGACCGGCACGCCGGGCCACGTCAATTCGATGGCCGCCGCCGTCCGGCATTTTCTCGACGCTTTCCCGCTCGCCACGATGCGTGAGGGTGACCATTACATCACCAACGACCCCTGGCTGACCTGCGGCCATCTGCACGATCTGACCGTCGTCAGCCCGACTTTTCTGCGCGGCGAACCCGTGGGCCTGTTCGCCAGCACCGTGCATGTCGTCGATATCGGCGGGCTCGGCATGGGACCGGACGGACGGCAGGTCTACGAAGAGGGCCTCGCGATCCCGCTGATGCCGTTGGCGCGCGAGGGAAGGTTCAACGAGGACCTGATGCGGCTGGTGCGCGCCAATGTCCGCGAGCCGTTGCAGGTCGAGGGCGACATCTACGCGCTGGCGGCGTGCAACGACGAGGGCGGCCGGCGCCTGATCGAGATGATGGACGAATTCGGCATCGCCAATCTCGACCGGCTCGGCGACTACATCGTCGAGACCTCGCGGCAGGCGACCATCGACGCCATCGCGCGGCTGAAACCGGGGAAATACCGCTACAGCGTCGATATGGACGGCTACGACCGGCCGCTCCACCTCGCCGCCGAGATGACGATCTCCGCCGACAACATCCATATGGACTACGCCGGCACCTCGCCGGCCAGCGCCTACGGCATCAACGTCGTGATGAACTACACGCTGGCTTATACGGCGTTCGGCGTGAAGTGTCTCGTCGCGCCGGAGGTGCCGAACAACGCCGGCTCCTTGGCGCCGATCACCGCAAGCGCCCCGGAGGGCTGCGTCCTCAATGTCAAGCGCCCGCGCGCGGTCGCGGCGCGGCACACGGTCGGCCACATGCTGCCCGATCTCGTGTTCGGCTGCCTGCATCAGGTGATGGACGGCGGCGTGCCGGCCGAGGGCGCCTCGTCGCTGTGGAACCCGCAGATTTACGGCGGCGCCGATCTGCAGGACGAGCTTGGCGCGGCGAGCGAGGTGCCGCCGTTCAGCACGGTGATCTTCCACTGCGGCGGCGCCGGCGCGCGGCCCGGCAAGGACGGGCTCGACGTGACCGCCTTCCCGTCCGGCGTGCGCACGATCCCGGTCGAGGCGACCGAGGCGACCGCGCCGGTTCTGTTCCGCCGCCGCGAGTTCCGCGAGGGGTCGGGCGGCGCCGGCCGGCAGCGCGGGGGCCTCGGTCAGGTGATCGAACTCGGCGGCATCGACAGCGCCGCGATCGCGATGCTTTGCAATTTCGAGCGCATTAACAACCCGGCGCGCGGTCGCGACGGCGGCGGTCTCGGAGCGCCGGGGCGGGTGTCGCTGCTGTCTGGCAAACCGATCCGGCCGAAGGGACGGCAGACGGTCGCCGGCGGCGATGTCATCCGCCTCGAACTGCCGGGCGGCGGCGGGTTCGGCAACCCGGCCGAGCGCGACCCGGAGCAGGTCGCCGCCGATGTCGCCGACGGTCTCTATACGCGCGAAGCCGCCGAGCGGGACTATCGGGTGGCACTTACGGAAGAGGGCGCCGTCGATCGGGAGCGCACGGCACTGCTGCGCCGCGATTGATGATAAAAGACCTGGCAGGTGTCCGATGCGGCTCCATCAACATGCTCGCGCGCGAATGCACGAGCGGGGAGCCGCCGAGGAGGAAATTGAAGCCACCATTCGCGAAGGTGAGCGCTTTCCGGCGAAATTCGGCCGCGAAGGATTTCGGCGGAATTTCCGATTCGATGGGATATGGCGGGGGCGTCACTACGCGATGAAACAGATCGAGGCGTTTGCGATATTTGAAAACGGCGACTGGCTCGTGATCAGCGTTATCGTCAAGTATTTTTGATCTCGGCACTCGGAAAGCGCTCGGAAATGCACCTAAGTTACGATCCGGTTCACAACATTGCCTATCTCAGGTTGCGAGACGCCGCGGGGACCGAAGTCGAAACGATCCGCCTCAGCGACGAGGTCAATGTCGATCTCGCGCCCGACGGATCGATCCATGGCATCGAACTGCTCAATGCGAACGCGCAATTGCGGGCGGCGGATGGCGGCCGGCTGGTGCTCGATCTGGCGGGACGGCATATCGAGCTGCCACTGCCTGAACCGGCCTAAGCCGCCTCACCCCACCTCGGCCCGCGCGTAGAGCCGCACGGCGTTGTCCCACAGCAATTTGCGCTTGCGCGGTTCCGGCATGTCCCAGCCCGTCACCAGCCCGGCCGATTCGGGAAAATGGCTTTCGCCGTGCGGGTAATCGGAGGCGTACATCAGGACATCTTCGCCGACCAGATCGGCGACCGCGTTGGTCAGGCGTGCGCCCTCCGGGATCTCGATGCTCTGAAAATAGCGGCCGCTTGTTACGTAGTCGCTTGGGCGGTGCTTCAGTTCGGGCAAGGCCGCCTTGATCATCAGGGCATGCTCGTCGAGCCGGGCCATCCAGAACGGCAGCCAGCCGTGTCCCGCCTCCAGCGTGCCGATCCGCAAATTCGGATAGCGGTCCATGACGCCGCCGCCGATCATCGCCGCCATGTTGCGCATGCCGCACCAGGGATGCGCCGCCGAACGCTGCAGCCACAGATTGTCCCAGGTGTCCTGTCCGCCCGGCGCATAAGGCGGCATGACCGTAAAGGTGTGCAGCACCACCGCGAGGTCGAGCGCGGCCGCCTCGGCGTAGAACGGCTCCAAATCCGGGTGGTCGAGCGGCATCCCGACCGGCGCGTAGACCATCATCCCCCAGGCCCAGCGCGATTTGCCCCAGCGCCTGATCTCGGCGAGGCCGCCCGCGATGTCGCGCGCCCCGGCCAGGATCACGCCGCCGAGCCGGGTCGGATAGGCGGCGCAGTAATCGTCCATCCAGCGGTGATAGGCGCGGTACATCGCCATTTCGAGCGCGATGTCCTCGCCAAAGCTCCAGGTGCCGAACCAGCCCGACGGCAGGGTCAGGTTCACATCGACGCCCTCGAAATCCATGTCCGCGATGCGCAGGGCCGCGTCGGCATCGACCAGCGGCGACGGCTCGCGGCTGCGCTTGACCCCGGTGTATCCGGCCATGTAGCCGGCCGGCGCGGCATCGGGTTCGGCGTCGCCGAGACGGCGGCGATAGCGGCGCTGCCCCTTCGTGTAGGTCACATGGCCGTGACGGTCGCGCGACTCGTACGCAGCCCAGCCGGCGAGCCGGTCCTTCTCGGCCTCGCTCAGATAAGCCCTGAGGATCGCCGCGTCGGGACCGACATGCGTGTCGGAATCGAAAATCCGGTAGCCGTCGCGCGCCATCATTCGCCTCCCTGTCGGTCGCCGAAATACTTCCTCTCGAGTTCCTGCTGCCTGGCGTCACCTTCGCCGTCGGACGGGACTTCCGGGGTCGGGTAGGGGCGGTCGCGCCTTCTCGCGACGAAATCGTCCCAGGCTTTGGTGCCGCGCGCCTGGAAATCGGTCATGAAATCCCACAGCGCGGCCCAGGTCACGGCATGGCTGAAGCCGGGATACCAGGCGATGTTGACCCCGAGCGCCAGATGCTCGTCGAGGTCGAGATAACGTCCGAGCTTGCCGCGCATAAACGAGAACGGGCCGTCGATCGCGTCGCGCGCCGCCTTGATTTCGTCGACCGAATGCGGCGATTCGAACTGCACCCAATCGACCCCGGCCGCCTCGCGATACGCCTTCATGCGATGGATCGTGTCGTCGAGCGTGCCGTCGCTTGCGTCCCGCGCATAGCATTGCGCCATCACGACGAAATCGGGGTCGAGTTCGTTTTTCATATCGACCGCCGCGCGGTAGCGCGCGATCGCCTGATCGAGCGGCACGACGTCGATCCCGGCGTTCTGGGTCTTGCGCTTTCCCTCGATCGGTTGATCGTCGATGCGGATGCCGGCCAGCCCGGCGCGGATGCTCTCGCGGATAAGGCGGCGCACCGCCATGACGCCGCCGTGCCCGGTGTCGCCGTCGATCATCACCGGGATCGAGACGCTGTCGGCGATCCAGCCGGCGATCGTGACGCACTCGGTCATTGTCGCGGTGCCGACATCCGCGAGGCCGGTATAAGCGCCGACCACCCCGCCGGTGCCGACGAACAGCGCCTCGCACCCGGCCTTCTCCATGATGCGGGCATGCGCCGCGCTCGGCGGGTGCAAGACGGCAAGCACCTTGTCGCGGCGATGGATCAGCTCCTGGAGCCGGGCGGAGCGCGGGCGGGCCATGACCGGACGCCTTGGTAAATCTTCCCGAGGATCATGAGCGCACGCGGCATGCGCGTCGAGCACGATTTCCGGTGCGCCGATCGTGGTAGAGTTCCCGCGTGTAACGCCAGAGAAGGAAGCGCACGATGCAGTACCGCCGCATTTCGGCCGATTGCCACCTCGATATGATCTGGCTGCCGCCCGACCTCTTCACCTCGCAGGCGCCGCGGGACCTGAAGGACCGCATGCCGTTTGTCGCCGAGGGCAAGAACGGCAAGGAATGGGTCGCCAATAACGGCGCCTCGTTCGGGCTGATCGGCGGCGTCGGCTCGGCCGGTCGCCTCTACGAGCCCGGCAAGCAGCACCGCGCCGACCGCATGGCCGAGACCGGGCTGTACGAGGACGGGCTGAAGGGCATCCGCCGCCCCGGCGTTCCCGATCTGCGCGCCAAGGAACTCGATCGCGACGGGGTCGATGCCGAGGTCATCTACGGCGTGCTCGCCGCCGCCGCGAAGCTCAGCGACGCCGAGGCGTCGGCCGAGATGCTGCGCATCTACAACGATTTTATCGTCGATTTCTGCAAGAAGTATCCGCAGCGGATGATCGGCCTCGCCTGCCTGCCGTTCGGCGATGTCGAGGCCGCCGCCAAGGAGGTGCGCCGCGTCGCGAAATTGGGCGTCAAAGGCGTCGAACTGTCCTGCTCGTGGGAAATGCACCCGATGTGGCATCCGAGCTGGGAGCCGCTATGGCAGGCGATCAACGAGACGCGGCTGCCGCTGCATTTCCACACCTTCCCGTCGGTCGATCCGAAACTGCGCCAGGAATACAAGGGCGAGACGCTCCTGGCGCTGCGCTACGCCGGGATCTGCCTGTTCCAGATGACGCTCGGCGGCATCCTGACCGCGCTGATGGGGGCCGCGGTGTTCGAGCGCTATCCCAATCTGCGCGTGGTGTTCGGCGAGAGCGGCATCGGCTGGATCCCGTATCTGCTCGACCGCATGGATTACGAGTATCAGGACCAGTACCGCGATCTTAAGCTGAAGCTGCTGCCGAGCGAATATTGGCGCCGCCAGTGCCGCGCGACCTTCCAGTTCGACCGGGTCGGCACCAAGCTGATCGAGGACATGGGCGTCGAGAGCTTGATGTGGGGTTCCGACTATCCGCACCCGGACGGGATCTGGCCGGATTCGTCGGAATATATCGAGAAGCAGTTCGGCCACCTGCCGCCCGAGGTGACGTACAAGATCACCTGCGAGAACGCCGGCAAGTTCTACGGGCTGATCAACTAGCCGGCCACGACACAATCGCACCACTAGAATACCGGTCGCCACCGCCGAACGCGGTGGCGGCCGGTTCGGCCTCGCGATCGCGCCGCCGGCTTCGCTCCGGCGGTCGCGTGGGGAAGCCGACCCCCACCAAATCGCTAGCGTGACATTTTCGTTGGGCTGGTATACAGCGACGGCAAGGCTCCGAAGAATCGAGCCGGATGTGAACGGGAGGAACGGCTATGGCGACGCTGACGCGGCGCGCATTGCTGCAATCCGCGGCTCTGGCGGTGGGCGGTATGGCGGCGCCGATCGTGACGAGAGCCGAGGCGACGACCGGCCGGATAACGCCAACCGGCAAAATGACGCTGGGCTGGCACACCAACATTGCCTCGCGCTGGCTCGATCCGCAGCAGCATGACGGCACCGCGACGCCCGACAATTTCATCACCGTGGTGCACGACGCGCTGATCAAAAACTTCCGCGAACGGAAGTACGATCATCTTGCTCTCGCCGAACATTTCGACTTCCCCGAGGACGCGCTCAGCGCGACGTTCCGGCTGCGCGATGGCCTCCAATTTCACGACGGCTCGCCGGTCACCACCGCGGATGTCAAATGGAGCTACGAGAACTACACCGGCGCCTCGGCCAAGCTGCTTCACGGCAAGACAAAGAATATTACGCCCGTGGACGACCGGACGATCCGTTTCGAGTTTGCGAAGCCGTTTCTCGACTTTCCGATCCTGCTGGGGACTGGAAACATCTGCGGCGCCGGCTGGGTGGTCCCGGCGAAATATTATCAGCAAGTTGGAAGAGAAGGGTTTCTGCAAAAGCCGATCGGGGCCGGGCCGTACAAGCTGATATCGCAGGAACCCGGCGCCAAACTCGTATTCGAGGCTTTCGAGGGCTATTACCGTCCGGTGCGCGTCAAGCGCTTCGAAATCCTCGGGGTGCCCGAGGCCGCGACACGCCTGGCGATGGTCGAGCGCGAGGAAGCCGATATCGTGTATTCGCTGCCCGGCGAGCTCCTTGCCCGCGCCAAGCGAAACCCGAAGATCATGCTGGCTCCGGTAGTCTCGGCATCGTGGTGGCTTGAATTCCCCGGTTTCCAGGACCCGAAAAACCCGTTCAGCGATAAACGCGTCCGCGGAGCGGTCAGCCTCGCGATCGACCGCAAGGCGATCAACGACGCGGAAAGCGGCGGCATGGGCCGCGTCATCGGCAACTGGATCAACGACGATGTCGAAGACGCGCTCGAATGGCCGCAATGGCCATTCGACGTCGCCAAGGCCAAGGCGCTGATGCAGGACGCCGGGTATGCCAACGGGTTCAACGTCGATTGGTTGACCGTGCTGCCGCCCTATTTTACGCGCGGCGAACGCGTCATCTCGCAATTGAAGGCGATCGGCATTCACACCAAGCTGCAGACAATGGAGCGCGGCGTCTACCTGAAGAAACTGGAAGGCGGGCTGAAGGAGTGGCCCGGCGTGCAGATTATCATGAACGCCGCTCGCATCGGCGGCAGCTGGGCCAATTGGTACGAAGGCCTTTTCAAATGTGGCGGCTTTCAAGGCCAGGACATGATCTGCGTCCAGGAGCTCGACGCAAAGTTCGAACAATATCAGAACTCGTTTGACCGCGGCGAGCGCGAAAAGCTGAGCGCGGAAATCCAGCGCGAGATCCTGGAAAACCACTTTTTTGTGCCGGTGTTCCGCCACGCCGCGGTCAACGCGATCGGGCCGCGGATCAAGGCGGCAAAATGGCAGGACGTATTCCCGACGATCACCACCGCCTACGCCTATCCCTGGGAGGATATCGAGCTCAAGGCGTGATCGTCGAACCCGGTAAGAACAGAAAGAACAAGGAGAGCAGCATGTCGGTAATTCGCGTGAGCCGGCGCACGGTGCTGGCGACAACCGCTTTCGCCGCGGCCACGATGTCGATGCCGTTTATCCGACAGTCCCGCGCGGCGGCCGGCACGGTCGTGCCGAAAGGCAAGATGACGCTGGCGTGGCATACCAATATCGCCTCGCGGTGGCTCGATCCGCAGCAGCATGATGGCACCGCCAGCCCCGACAATTTCCTGTTCGCGCTGCATGACGGGCTGATCAAGAATTTCCGCGAGCAGAAATACGACCATCTGGCGCTGGCCGACAAATTCGATTTCCCCGAAGACGCCGAAAGCGCCACGTTCCGGCTGCGCCAGGGCATCAAGTTTCACGACGGCTCGCCGATCACGCCGGACGACGTAAAATGGAGTTACGAAAATTATCGCGGCTCATCCGCCAAGCTGCTCCATGAAAAAACCAAAGACGTAAAACTGGTCGACGACCGCACGATCCGGTTCGAGTTCACCGGGCCGTTTTTCGATTTTCCGATCCTGCTCGGCACCGGCAATCTGTGCGGCGCTGGCTGGGTGGTGCCGCGGAAGTACTACCAGTCGGTCGGCAATGACGGCTTTCTGCAAAAGCCGATCGGCGCCGGACCATACAAGCTGGTCTCGCAGGAACCCGGCACGAAGCTCGTATTCGAGGCATTCGACGACTATTACCGCCCGGTACACATAAAACGCCTGGAGATGATCGGCGTCCCCGAGGCGGTAACCCGGCTGGCCATGGTCGAGCGCCAGGAAGCGGATATCATGTATCTCGTACCCGGTGAGCTGATACCGCGCACCAAACGCGACCGCAACGTCATGCTCGCGCCGGTGCTGTCCGGCTCGTGGTGGCTCGAATTCCCCGGTTTTCTCAGCGACCCGAACAACCCGTTTCGCGACCGGCGGGTGCGCGAGGCCGTCAGCCTCGCGATCGACCGCAAGGCGATCAACGACGCCGAGAGCGGCGGCATGGGCAAGGTCAGCGGCAACTGGATCAACAACGACGTCGAAGACGCCCTCGATTGGCCCGATTTCGAGTTTAACGTCGCCAAGGCCAAGGCATTGATGCAAGAGGCCGGCTACCCCGACGGGTTCAAGGTCGATTGGCTGACCGTGGTGCCGAACTATTTCTCGCGCGGCGAGCGCGTCATCTCGCAGCTTAAGGCGATCGGCATCAACACGCGGCTGCAAACAATGGAGCGCGGCGTCTATCTGAAAAAGCTGGAGAGCGGCTTGAAGGAATGGCCCGGCCTGCAGATCATCATGAACGCAACCCGCATCGGCGGCAGCTGGGCCAACTGGTACGAAGGCATGTTCAAATGCGGCGGCTTTCAGGGTCAGGACATGATCTGCGTAAAGGAGCTCGACGCGAAATTCGACCAATACCAGAAGTCGATCAACCGTGACGAACGGCACAAGCTGGCCGAGGAAATCCAGCGCGCGATCCTGGAGAATCTCTATTTCGTTCCGGTGTTCCGGCACGCCTTTGTCAACGCGATCGGGCCGCGCATCAAAGCCGAAAAATGGCAGGACGTGTTTCCGACGATAACGACCGGATACGCCTATCCGTGGGAGGACATCGAGCTGAAGGAAACCGCCGCCGCGCAGAAATAGGGGGAGGCGGGGCATCGAACTGGAGCGGCGGCAATGACGCAGTTCATCCTCAGGCGGACGGCGTACGCGCTGGTCACGCTGTTCATCCTCAGCCTGACGATCTTCATGGTCGTTCGGCTGACGGGCGACCCGGTGACGCTGCTGGCCGAACCCGGCGCGCGCGCCGAGGATCTCGACCGGCTGCGCGCGGCATGGGGGCTCGACCAGCCGTGGCCGGTGCAATACGCGGCCTTTGTCAGGAATATCCTGACCGGCGAGCTGGGCAAATCGTTCAACTATCAGATGCCGGTCAGCACGCTGTATTTCCAGCGGCTGCCGGCGTCGCTGCAACTGGCGCTGGCCGCGAGCCTGATCTCGTTCGTCATCGGCATTCCGGCGGGGCTTATTTCCGCGGTCAAGGTCAATACCGCCTGGGACAATGTCGGTAAGGTCGTGGCGCTGTTCGGCCTTGCCGTGCCCGGCTTCTGGCTCGGGCTGGTGCTGATCCTGGTATTTTCGGTTTGGCTGCGCTGGCTGCCGACCAGCGGTACCGGCGGCATCGAGCACCTGATCATGCCGGCGCTGGCACTCGGGTGGTACTTTGCCGCCTCGCTGCTGCGCCTGACGCGCTCCAGCATGCTCGAGGTCATGCGCAGCGAGTACATAAAGCTCGCGCGGCTGAAGGGCCTGCCGAGCTACGTCGTGATCGCGATGCACGCGTTCAAAAACGCGCTGATCCCGGTCTTGACGCTGGCCGGCGTCAATCTCGTCGTGATGATCAACGCCGGCGTCATCATCGAGGTGATCTTCGCCTGGCCGGGGATCGGCCGGCTGCTCTACGAGGGCATCTTTCAGCGCGATTTTCCGCTGGTCCAGGGGATCGTCATCCTGGCCGGCATCATGATCGTCCTGATCAACCTGATCATCGACGTGCTCTACGCGTATATCGACCCCCGCATACGCCTGGCCAAATAGGTGACGCATGGCGTTCGCATCCGAACCAACCCGATCGCTGCTGGCCGGCACACCGGCGTTGGCCGCGTTGCGGCGGCGCTGGATGCGCTTTGCCGCGCAGCTGCCGATCGTGCCGCTGGCGATCCTGATCCCGTTCGTGCTGGTCGCGGCGTTCGCGCCGGCGATCGCGCCCTACGACCCGACCGAGCCGATCCCCGGCGCCGGCATCTTCGACCCGCCGTTCTGGGTCGACGGGGCCAATCCGGCGGCGCTGCTCGGGACCGATTTCCAGGGCCGCGACATCCTGAGCCGGCTGATCTACGGCGCGCGGGTGTCGCTGATTGTCGGCGTCATGGGAACGATCGTCGCG
>JBFXDF010000067.1:0-17080 GCA_050181375.1 Alphaproteobacteria bacterium | reverse complement strand
GTCGCGCATCCAGCCGGCGGCGGTGACGGCCTCGTCGAGCTTGAGACCGCGCCTGAGCGCGCCGCTGGCATAGGTGCGGATGTGGTCGCGCACGCCGCCGAGCAATTTCCACAAAGGCAGGCCGAGCGCCTTGCCCTTGATATCCCACAGCGCGACATCGATCGCCGACATCGCCATCGTTAGAATGCCGGCGGGGCCGGAGGAGCCGGCCGCGTCGCGGAGCTTGCGGGCGACGGCCTCGACCCGCAGCGGGTCGTCGCCGATCACCAGCGCGCCGAGTTCGTCGACCGCATGGCGCAAGGTGCGGGTCAGGGCGCCGCCGAAATAGGTGACGCCGAGACCCTCGATCCCGTCATCGGTGCGCAGTTTGAGCCAGACGATCGGGTTTTTCGCGTTCGGGTTCTCCGAGAAGCCGGCGAGTGGCTCGTCGTTCGGCAGAAGGACGATGCCGGTTTCGAGCGAGGCGATTTTCATGCGTTTCTCCGCTGAGAGTCCCCCTTACCCCGACCCTCTCCCCGCAAGCGGGGAGAGGGAGAGATGCGGTATCGGAGCAACAGGGTTCCCTCTCCCCGCCTTGCGGGGGGAGGGATAGGGTGAGGGGCCGGCCCGGCTGAACAATGTCTCGATGAATTTACACCGCGAACCGGCCGACCGCTGCCTTGTCGAACTCGATGCCGAAGCCGGGTTTGTCGTTCAGGATCATTTCGCCTTGTTCGACTACGGGGGTCTCGGCGAACAGCTTCAGCATCCAGCCCATGTATTCGACGGTCAGCCCGTTCGGCGCGGCGGCGATCAGCTGGCAATGGAATTCCGGAATGACATGGCTGACGACCGGCAGGTTGAAGGCCTCGGCCATGCCGGCGATCTTGAGCCACGGTGTGACGCCGCCGGCGCGCACCAGATCGATCATGACGAAATCGACCGCGCGCGCCTCGATCATGTGGCGGAACGGCACGATCCCGTAGACCAGCTCGCCGCCGCAGATCGGTGTGCTCAGCGCCGCGTTGACCCGCGCGATGCCGGCGTAATCGTCGTGCGTGGTCACGTCTTCGAGCCAGAACAGCCCGACCCCGGCATCCTCGACGCGGCGGCCGATGTCGATCGCCTGTTCCGGCCGCCAGCGCTGGTTGATGTCGCACATCAGCGCGATGTCGGGACCGATCGCCTCGCGCACCCGGCGCATGCGCTCGACCTCCTTGGCGGGGCCGGTGACGCCGGGTAACGCGAGCTGGGTTTTCATCTGCGTCCAGCCATCGGCTTTCAGTTTTGCGGCGGCGCTGACCAGCGTGTCGAGCGGCAGACCCCGACGCAGCGCGCCGCTGGCATAGGCCGGCACCCGCGAGCGATACCCGCCGAGCAGCTTCCATATCGGCAGACCGAGCGCCTTGCCCCTGATGTCCCACAGCGCGATGTCGATCGCCGCCAACGCCAGCGTGAACATGCCGCCGGGACCGGCGCCGGCGGCGGCAGCGCGCAGTTTGGCGATGATCGCCTCGACCCGGTGCGGATCGTCGCCGATGCACAGTTCGCACATCTGATCGACCGCGCTTTGCAGCGTCTTGGTCAGCGCGCCGCCGTAGAACGTGACGCCGATGCCCTCGATCCCGTCATCGGTGCGCAGGCTCAAGGTCACGACCGGCCGGGTCGCGCCGGGCGTCTCGATCGCGCCGGCGAGCGGATCGTCCTCGGGGACGGAGAGGATTTGGGTGGAAAAGCTCGCCAGTTTCATCGGTTAACTCCACTCGCTGCATCGATTTTCGCGAGAAAAGCAACGCGGTCCCTGAAGGCAGGGACCCATTCCTCCCGACGCCTACGCGGTTGCCGCATGCGTCCCTGCCTCCGCAGGGACCTCGATGAGGGTCCTGGGTCCGGTCCGCCTTCACGCCTTGTAGCGATCGAGCGTCGGCTGGTCGAATTCGAGGCCTAGGCCGGGCGCGGTCGGCATCACCAGCTCGCCGTTCCGCTGCTCCGGCACCTGTTTGAACAGCGGCACCAGCCACGGCATGTATTCGACGGTCAGCCCGTTCGGCACGGCCCCGATCAGGTGGACATGGACTTCCGGGATCAGGTGGCTGACGACCGGCAGATTGAAGGCTTCCGCCATGCCGGCGACCTTGAGCCATTGCGTGACGCCGCCGACCCGCACCAGATCGATCATCGGGACATCGACCGAGCGCGCCTCCATCATGTGGCGGAACGGCGCGATGCCCCAGACATATTCGCCGCCCGCCACCGGCGTCGAGAGCGCGTCCGACACCCGCGCGAGACCGGGGAAATCGTCGGCGGTGGTCACGTCCTCGAGCCAGAACAGCCCGACCCCGGCATCCTCGACGCGGCGGCCGATGTCGATCGCCTGTTCCGGCCGCCAGCGCTGGTTGATGTCGCACATCAATTTGATGTCGGGGCCGATCGCCTCGCGGATCTTGACCATCCGCTCGACCTCGATTGCCGGGGTCGTCTCGCCGGGCAGCGCGAGCTGCGTCTTCATCTCGCGCCAGCCTTTTTCCTTGAGGGTAGCGGCCGCCTTGACGACCCGGTCGAGCGACAGACCGCGCATCAGCGCGCCCGAGGCATAGGTCGGCACGCGGTCGCGCGCGCCGCCCAACAGTTTCCACAGCGGGAGATTCAGTCCTTTCCCGCGGATGTCCCACAGCGCGATGTCGATCGCCGACAGCGCGAGATGGTAGATGCCGCCCGGTCCCGCCGAGCCGCCGGCGGCGTTTTTCAGCTTCTGATGCACCGCCTCGACGAGCACCGGGTCGTCGCCGGTTACGAGCGCGCCGAGTTCGTCGATCGCGTGCGCCAGCGTGCGGGTCAGCGCGCCGCCGAAATAGGCGACGCCGATCCCCTCGGCACCGGCGTCGGTCTGCACCCGCAACGTAACGATCGGGCGCTTGCCGTTCGGGTTCTCGGCGGCTCCGGCCAGCGGCTCGTCGGCCGGCAGTTCGACGATCTGCGTTTTCGTCCCGGTAATTTTCATTGCGTCACCTTGCGGTTCGGAGTGTCGAGGAGAGGCAGGACGGATTGTGTCCCGCTCCCGTCCCGTTGCGGCCTGCGAGATGTTGCGTCCGAATAGCGGAGCCTTGCAAACCCGTCAAAAACATTCCCGGCACCGGGGTGCGGCCTACTCCCCCATCAACGTCACGATCAGCTCGCGGCGGTGCGGCTGGGCGCGGTGCTCCAGCAGGAAGACGCCCTGCCACGTTCCCAGCTGCAGCTTCGAGCCGATCACCGGGAGCGTCAGCTGCACCCCGGTCAGCGCCGCCTTTAAATGCGCCGGCATGTCGTCCGGTCCCTCGTCGTTGTGGCGATAGCGCGACGGGTCCTCCGGCGCGAGCCGGTCCAGAAAAGTCTCCAGATCGTGGCGTACATCCGGAGAATAGTTCTCCTGGATCAGCAGCGAGGCGGAGGTGTGCCGGATGAACACGTTCAACAGCCCGCGCGACACGCCCTGCCGCGCGGTCCATTCGGCCAGCTCGCGCGTGATTTCCCTGATTTCGCGCGGCACGGTGTCGAATGCCAGCCGATCCTGCGCGATCCGCATCGCACGCCCCTCATGTGTTGCCGGCCCGCATGCGTTATAACGCCGCAAAGCCCCGGCGGTGCGCCTTTCGTGAGGCGGCATCGCTGCTGCTGGGCGAACCGGAAAGGTGGTGGTCGCATGAGACGCAGGATCATTGCCGCGGCACTGCTGTGCATTGGCGCGATCGCGGGCGCCGGCGGCGGCGCGCGCGCCGAAACTGTCGATTTGCTGCTTGTGCTCGCCGCCGATGTCTCGCGCAGCATCGACGACGAGGAGTTCACGCTGCAGCGCAAGGGTTACGCCAATGCGCTGACCGACCCCGAGGTGCTGAGCGCGATCATCGGCGGGAAGCATCACGCGATCGCGGTTACGTTTGTCGAATGGTCGGGGGCGGGCGAGCAGAATGTCGTCCTCGACTGGACCATCGTGCGCGACGGGGAGGCGGCGGCGGCGATCGCCTCGACAATCGCATCGGCGCCGCGATCGTTTGTCGGCCGCACCGCGATCGGCGCGGCGATCGATTTCGCCGTCCAGCGATTGCAGGCCTCCCCGGCCGACGCGGAACGACGCGTCATCGACGTTTCCGGCGACGGCACAAGCAATTCGGGCCGTGCCGTGACCGAGGCGCGCGACGACGCCGTCGCGGCGGGGATTACGATCAACGGGCTGGCGATCGCCAATACCCGCAGCAGCCCAGGCTACGCGTTCCACACGCAGCCGCCGGGCGGGCTGCCGAAATACTATCGCGAGAACGTGATCGGCGGCCCCGGCGCGTTTCTGATCCCGGTCGAGGACTTCCACAGCTTTGCCGACGCGATCACCCGCAAGCTGGTGGCCGAGATCGCCGGGACCCCCGACGCCTCGCGGCGAATGGCCGGGTTCAGATGACCGCGAGGGGCGGGCCGCGTCCGGCTGGCCCGCGCGCGCCGCGGCAGCCGATCACCGCTAGCGCCCGGCAGCCTTCTTCGGCGCGGCGGGGGCTTGCGAGGAGCCGAGCAGCGCCTGCCGGACCGGCTCCTTCCCGTTGATCAGCGGCCGCAGTTCGGGTTCGAGCACCTTCAGCAACTGGACCGCCATCGCGCTGGTGAAGTCGAACCGGTCGGCGTCCTGGCCGTCCACATAGGCCGTCACCGTGCCGAAGAACCGGTCGCCGATATAGAACACGAAGGTCGCGGTGCGGTTGATTGCCTTTGACGAGATCAAGGCGCCGCTCGACGAGAACCGGTCGAAACGGTTGTCGCCGGTGCCGGTCTTGCCGCCGACCACGAGCGGCTTTCCGTCGGCGTCGGTAAAGGCGTTGTTGATCCGGCGCGCGGTGCCGCCGGTGACGACCGCGGTCAGCGCGCGCTGAACCGTTTGCGCGACTTCCAGCGGCATGACGCGCTCGGGTTCGACGATCGGCCCGAGATCCGTTTCGTAGGGCGTGCCCGCGGCGAAACGCAGCCGCTCGATCGAGGCGGTCGGCAGCCGCACGCCGCCGTTGACGATGATGCCCATCAGCTCGGCCAGCGCCGCCGGCCGGTCGCCCGAGGAACCGATCGCGGTGCCGAGCGAGGGCACCAGATGACCGAACGGGAATCCCACCGTGCGCCAATTGTCGTAAAGCCGGTCGAAGGCGTCCTGTTCGAGAATAATCCGGATCCGCGTGTTCTGCGCGCGCGTGTTGCCGTTGAGCAGCCAGCCGTAAGCCTCCTGCCGGACCTCGGCGCTGGCATCCAACACGTCATCCCACGATGCGCCCGGATGGTCCTGCAGATAGCGCACCAGCCACAATTCCATCGGGTGAACGCCCGCGACATAGGAGCGGTCGGACAGCGACATCCGGTCCGGCGAGTAGGTCAGGTAAAGATCCCAGAGCTGCGCCTCGGTGAACTGCGTCTGCGGCAGGTGCGCGGCGAGAAATTTGTAGAGATCGGCAATGCGCGGGTGCGGATACAGGGTCATGTACACCGCCGCGAGCTTGCGAGGCGAGGCCGAGACCCGCCCGGCCAGCATCTCGACCGCGTCCGCGCTGCCGCGACCTTTGTAGTCGCGGTAGTAGCGGAACAGGAAGCGGCGGCTGTCGGCGTCGACAAAGCGCTGCAGATATTCGTCCCGCTGCGGGTTGTCGGGATCGTTGAGGAGCTCCTTCACCTCGATCCCGTCGGCCGCGATGTAATAGTTCACGATGTCGCGCAGTACCCGGATGAAAGCGAGGTTGATCGAGTTCTCGAACGCTTCGAGGACGGTCGGGTTGGCGTGGTCCTCCCATCTCGCGAAATTCGCGAAGGTGTGCGCGCCGCCGCCGGTGAAAAACTGCTCCGGCGCGGCCGAATAATGGCGCTGCACCGCCGCTTCGAGCATCGGCCGCAGGCCGCGGTCCTGCGCCCGCGCGAGATAGGAGGCGGCCCAGCCGCTCAGCGCGTCGTTGGCGGAGGCGGCAAGACGCGACAGGTCGCCCGACGGCAGACCCGCGAGCTGATCGTGCAGTTCGGCGATGATTTCGAGATAGGTGACAAGCGTGCGCAGCTTCGCGGTCGAGCCGAGCTGCAGCTTCGAGCCCGAGTTGATGTCGAACGGCCGGTTCAGGCTGTCGGCGTGCACGCGCACATGGTTCTCGTGCTCGCCGCGCTCATAGAGCACAAAACTCCACGCGACCTTAGACGGATCGCCGCCGCCAAGCAGGCCGTGGCCGTACATACCCGCGCCGCGCAGAAACGCCGGGTCGGACAGCCGCTCCATGACATTGGCGACGCGCGCCTGGGTATCGGTATCGATCGATGTCTCGACGCTCAGGTCGAGACGGTCGAGCGCGTACAGATCCGGAAGATGCAGCAATCCGACAAGGCGGTTGCGCACCTCCTCGGTCGATTTGCGCTCGATGTAGGAGACCGCGACCGTGCTTTCGGGCGGTTCGGCGCGAAAGTGCAGATCGGCATTCAGGGCGGCGTCGCGCAGCGACGGGCTGATAACCCCGGCATTGGCCAGCGCGTACAGGTGATTGTCGATCAAGACGCCGAGCGCGGCCCGGTCTTCGAGCAGGTAATAGCTCGGCCGGCGGCCCGAGACGATGAATGCGAGAACCTGACGATAAACCTCGCCCTGGCGCGCGAGTTCGGCGGCCGTCAACGGCGTCTTGTTGAGGGCCTCCGTCGCTTCCGCGAGATCGGTGCCGAACCAGATCCGCAACGCGTCGGGCAGCCCGATGATTTCGCCGTAACCCGCCATCGAGGCAAGCGGGGTCGAGTTCAGGTAAGTTGTGACGATCTCTTTACGCCGCTCGAGCGTGTCAGGCCCGTCGTAATAAGCGCGCAGCGACGCGGTCACCATCTGCCGTATTTTGTCCAGCGCGCCGACGGTGCGGCCGCTCGGAGAATGCCGGTATTTCTCGATCTGAGTGGCGAGCGTGCTGGCCCCGCCGGCGTCCGCGTCGGACACCACGAGCTGGGCGACCTGCCCCGCGGCGGCGAGCGCGAAACGTTTCCATTCGATTGCCGGGTTGCGCTCCGGGCTGGCCCGGTCGAGCACATAGCGATCCTCGACGAACAGGAGCGTGTCGACGACGAGGCGCGGAATACTGCCGAAATCGGGAAAAACCCGCTCGGGAAAGCGCGCGCGGTAGACCTCGCTGCCGGTGCGGTCGAGGATGCGCAGCCCCGCTTGATCCTTTTCACGGTAGATCGGGAACAGCTTATGGTCGGCCGCGTCGGCGAGCGCTGGCGACCAGCGCGCCTGGGTTGCCACCTTGAACCCGTTTTTGGTCAGCGATTCGATAAAGCCGGGAAGGCCGACATAGCCGAGGCGCTCGTCATAAGGGCCGACCTTGGGAAACCGGATCCCCTCGCCAGCTCCCGGCGCGACGGCGAATGTCATCTTGTGCGCGAGCCGCGAGAACAGCATCGCCTGGTAATGCGAGGCGCCCATCTCCCACATGGCCGCCCATGCGATCAGCGCGAGAACACCCCCCGCGGTGACCCAACGCAGCCCGGCGACGGCGAACAGCAGGCGAGACCGCCGCGATATTTTCGGCATCGCCTTATCCTGCGCCGGGACGGCGCCGGTCGATCCGGTCTCCGGCGAACCGCCGTCAGGCGGATTGCATCGGGTGAGCCGTCCCCATACGGTATCGACCATGGCCTTGTCTGCCGCTCTTGCCTGCGTCCCTCACGCGAGAGCCGCGGTTTCACGTGAGGGGTGAATATCGCGGATCAAGATGCGCCCCTCGCCACGAACGCTCCGAACTCGAAAAGCGATCCTGCTTCTGCACCAAGCGATCAATCCAGATTCAAGGTTTCCAATGATCCATGTCACTCAACTCCACAGATAAACCGAGGCAATGTCAATGTCGGAAATCGTGCGATGAAAGTAGGTGTCGTCTCCGACATTCATTGCAACGCGCGTGGATTGTCTCAGGCTCTTGCGCTGATGGGGAACATCGACGAGCTGATCTGCCTGGGCGACAGTATTTACGAATACCGTTTTTCGAACGAGGTGGTCGCGCTTTTGCGGCAGCACGATGCGCAGGTAATCGTCGGCAATCACGAGGAATACTTCTTTGGTCCGCACGGCGACCGCGCCCGGGCCCGCGACGGCATCGACCCGGAGCTGGCCGCCTGGCTCGCCGGGCAGCCCTACCGGCGCGAGCTGACAATCGGCGGCAAGCGCCTGCTGCTCGTTCATTCGACGCCGTGGGAACCGCGCGGCGCCTATATTCATCCGGGCAGCACCTTGTTGGCGGGGTTTGCCGAAGCCGATGCCGAATTCGTGCTGTACGGCCATACGCACCAGCAGCTTGTGGAACGGATCGGGCGAGTGCTGGTGATCAATCCCGGTTCGGCCGGCGACGCGCGCGATCCGCGCAATGGCGGGCTGCTGAGTTGCGCCGTCCTGGATACGAAGAGCGAGGAAGTGACGCTGATCGACTTTCCAGACCCGCAGCGGGACGCGGCATGAAGCCGGAGCGGGAGGTCCGGCGTCCGGTCGGCGATGTCGGCGACTTGCGCCGTTTCGCCGCACGCCATGGGGCACGCTATTTCGAGGATTACCAGCCGGGCGCGGTTCACATCGCGGGCGCGATCGAGGTGACCGAGAACGAGATCGTCGAATTCGCACGCCGCTACGACCCGCAGCCGATGCATGTCGACCACGAGGCCGCGGCGTCCGGGCGGTTCGGCGGGCTGATCGCGAGCGGCTGGCACACCGGGGCGATGATGATGCGCCTCTTCGCGGACAATTTCCTGTCGCCGGCGTCGAGCCTCGCCTCGCCCGGTCTCGACGAATTGCGCTGGCACCTGCCGGTGCGGCCGGGGGACGTGCTGCGCCTGCGCGTCACGATCCTGGAGGCCCGTCCGTCGCGCAAGAACCCCGAGCAGGGAGTCGTGCGCAGCCATGTCGAGGTGCTGAACCAGGACAACGCGGTGGTAATGAGTCTGAAGCCGATCAGCCTCGTGCGCCGCCGGCCGGTACAACAGAAAAACCGGCGCGGCGCCTGATTTTCGGGAGGGAGAAATGCAGCGCAGCGACAACCGCATCCTGACGACGCATACCGGCAGCCTGCCGCGTCCGCCGGAGCTGACCCGGCTCTATGTGCGGCGGGCACGCGGCGAGGCGGTCGATCCGGCCGAACTGGAACGGCTCGGCAAGGCGGCGCTGCGCCGCGTGGTCGAGAGGCAGATCGAGGCCGGGGTCGATGTCGGCAACAACGGCGAGCAACAGCGCGAGGCGTTTTTTCTCTATGTGCGCCATCGCATGAGCGGGTTCGGCGGCAGCTGGAAGCGCTGGCCGCGCGGCGATGTCGAACGTTACCCGATCCTCAAGGAGCAGATGGGGCAAATGCTCGCCGCGCGCGAGGCGGTCGGCAATTACCAGCCGCCGCTTGCGATCGGCGAGGTGCGCTATGTCGACGACAGCGAATTGAAGGCCGAGTGCGCCGATTTTCGCGCCGCGCTGGACGACCACCCCGGCGGATTTGTCGAGCCGTTCATGACCGCGCCGTCGCCCGGCATCATCGCCGCGGCGATGAAGAACGAATATTACGACAGCGAGGACGCCTACCTCGCCGCGCTCGCCGCCGCGCTCAGGATCGAATACGAGGCGATCGTCGCGAACGGGTTTTTGCTCCAGCTCGACTGCCCCGATCTCGCGCTCGAACGCCACCTGTCCTACAACGAGCGGCCGCTGGCGGATTTCCTCGGCTTTGTCGAGCGCGTCGTGGACACGATCAATCGCGCCATTGTCGATGTCCCGCGCGACCGCGTGCGGCTGCATGTCTGCTGGGGCAATTACGAGGGGCCACACGATCGCGACGTGCCGCTCGAAGAAATTCTGCCGATATTGCAGAAGGCCAATGTCGGCGGTTTCGTGCTCCCGTTCGCCAACCCGCGGCACCAGCATGAATGGCGTGTGCTGCAGAAATTCCCGCTCGCCGACGACCAGATCATCGTCGCCGGCGTCATCGACGATTTGACCGGGTTTGTCGAGCACCCGGAGGTTGTCGCCGACCGGCTCGAAAATGTCGCGCGCGCGGTCGGCGATCCGCGACGCGTGATGGCCGGCACCGATTGCGGCTTCGATACATCGGCCGGCATGGGTCGCGTCACCGAGGACGTGGTGTGGGCCAAGCTGAAGGCGATGGCCGACGGCGCCAAAATCGCGAGCCGCCGTCTGCATCTATCCTGAACACGAGCGGTCCCCGCACAACCCTCCGTAGCGGATGGGCGGCTTTCAACGCGGCGGCGCCTCGCCAATTCGGTAGGAGGCGATGATGCGGTGCGAGACCGTGTCGCGCAGCAGGTTGAACCAGCGGCGGCAGCCGTAGCTGTGGACCCAGCGCTCGGCGAGCACCCCCTTCGGGTTGGCGCGCATGTAGAGGTAATCGGCCCAGGCGGCGTCATCGAGCGCGTCCGGATCGGCGGGGCGCGCGATATGCGCCTCACCGCCGTAGCGGAACTCGATCTCGTCGCGCGGCCCGCACCACGGACACGGGATCAGCAGCATCGAAATCCGCGATCTACAACCCGAGATAAAATTTCCGCACCAGCTCGTTGTTGTTGAGTTCGTCGGTGTTGCGGCCCTCGAACGCGATCTGGCCATGCACGATCACATAGCCGCGATCGGCGATGCGGACAGCCTGGTTGAAGTTCTGCTCGGCCATCAGCACGGTCAGTTCGAACCGGTCCTTCAATTCCTTGATCTTGTCGATCGTGCGGCTGACCAGGATCGGGGCGAGGCCGACCGACGGCTCGTCGATCAGGAGGATGCGCGGCGCCGACATCAGCGCGCGCCCCAGCGCCAGCATCTGCTGCTCGCCGCCCGACATGCTGCCGGCCAACTGGCGCCGCCGCTCCAACAGGCGCGGAAAGGTTTCGTAGCAGGAGTCGAGGTTTGCGCCGATGGCGCCGCGCGCCGACGGCCGGAACGCGCCGAGCAGCAGGTTTTCCTCGACGGTCAGCTTCGGGAACAGCCGGCGCCCCTCGGGCACCAGCGCGATCCCGAGATCGACGATCTCCTCGGTGCTGCGCCCGATCAGGTCATAGCTGCGGCCGTCGATTTCGGCGACGATGCTGCCGGCGCTTGGCCGCACCATTCCCATCACGCATTTCATCAGCGTGCTCTTGCCGTTGCCGTTGGTGCCGAGCAGCGTCACGGTCTCGGCGTGCGACACGCCGAGCGAGATGTCCTCGAGCACCCGCACCGAGCCGTAGCCGGCGCTGAGGCCGGCGATCGTCAGGCCGTTCCTGGCCGAGCCGTTTATCGCGCTGTTCGCTAAGATAGGCCCTCTCCCTTATCGTCATCCGCGGGTCTCAAGATGGCTGGGTCAAGCCCACTTCTGTCCGGTTCAGCGAATTGGGTTGCGGCCATCAAAGCGGAGCCACTCTGCGGACATATTTCAGCACTTCTTGGGGTCCCTGCGAAGGCGGGGACCCATGGTTCCGCCGCACCGGGAGCTGAAAAATGGGTCCCCGCCTGCGCGGGGACCCGGCACAGCCAGCCGAGATAGCCGTCGCAGGACTGAAATACGGTCGCCGAAATCGGAACCGGACAGCAGTGGGTCAAGCCCGGTCATGCCCCGGCGAGAATGCCAACGCGTGCAAAAACGGCTATTCGCCAAGATAGGCCCTCTCGACCTCGGGGTTGCGCACGACCTCCTGCGGCGGGCCGTCGGCGATCTTCTGGCCGGCGACCAGAACCACGAGACGGGTCGAGAACGACATCACCGCGCTCATGATATGCTCGATCAGGACGATCGTGATGCCCTGCTCGTTTAGCCGGAACAGCACCGCGAGGATGTCCTCGATCTCGGCGTGCGACAGCCCGGCCATCGCTTCGTCGGCGAACAACAGGCGCGGCTCGGTGGCGACGGCGCGAGCCAGTTCGAGCTTGCGCATCTCCACCTGCGTCAGATCGCGCGGCAGCCGCCGCATTTTGTCGCCGAGCCCGACCTGGCGCAGCAATTCCTGACAGCTTTCCTCGACCTGCGGCGCCGAGAGATGATGGCGCCGGTGTCCGTGGCGGGCGTTGACCGTGTACAGCAGCGGCACGCGCAGATTGTCGACAAGATCGAGCGTGTGGAACGGCTTCGGCAGCTGAAAGCTGCGCGCCAGCCCGAGGCGGGTGCGCTGGTGCGCGATCAGCCCGTCGAGCGGGCGGCCGTCGAACACAACGCTGCCGGTCTCGTTCTGCAGCGTGCCGCACAGGCAGTTGACCAGCGTGCTCTTGCCTGAGCCGTTCGGGCCTATCAGCCCCAGACGCTCGCCGGGTGCGACCGCCAGATTAATGTTGTCGAGCGCGACAAACCCGCCGAACCGCTTGCCGAGACCGCTGACCGTAAGGATGGCCGGCCCAGCCGCCTCGCTCATGCGGCCCGCTCCCGCGCCGCGGCCGTCTCGGCCGCAACGCGTCGTCTGCGCCGCTGGGCGGTGACCAGCCCGACGATGCCGTTGGGCGCGATCACGACAAAGAAGATCAGCAGCAGACCGACGATCAGCAGGTTGAGCGCCGACGAAATGGTGACGGTGGCGAGCTGCTGGATTGTCCCGAGCAAAACCGCGCCGATGATCGGGCCGACCCAGCTCGTCATCCCGCCGATCACCGGCATCGCGACGGCGTTGACCGCGTAGGACAGATTGAAGGCGGAGGACGGCTCGACATAGGTGACGTAATAGGGCAATGGCGCGCCGGCCATGCCCATCAGCCCACCGGACAAGGTCGTCGCGATCAGCTTGAGGCGCAGGGTCGGCACGCCGCCCGCCTCGGCCGCCTGCTCGTCATCGCGGATCGCGGCGAAACCGAGCCCGAGGCGCGACCGCTCGATCGTGCGGGCAATCGCGACCGAGATGACCGAGAGCGCCAGCATCAGCGTATAGAGATACTGAATATAGGTATCGCCGAACGGTCCCTGCGCCGGCCGGATTACGTAGGTGCCGCGCGATCCGCCGACATAATCCCAATTCACGATCAGCGTCTGCACGACGACCGCGAGCGCCAGGGTCGCGATCGCAAAAAACACGCCGCGCAGCCGCAAGGTCAGATAGCCGGTGCCGAGCCCGACAAGCCCCGCGACGATGCCGCCGACCACGATCATGATCGGCAGCGGCACCGCCGGCAGCGCCATTCCGAACCAGTCCTGCAGCAACGCCGGCTTGGCGTGCAGATTGTGCAGCACGACAGTGCTGTAGGCGCCGATCGCAAAGAACGCGCCGGTGCCGAAATTGATGTAGCCGGTGTAACCGCCGAGGATATTCCACGCCGTCGACAGCACGATGTACTGCAACACGACATAGGCCGCGAAGAAGAAGTACTCGTTGGTAAACCACAGCCGCGTCAGCACGATCAGCGCGATCCCGACCGCGGCGGCCAGCAGCCAGAACATGCCGGTGCTGATAGCGTGCGTGCGCATGATCAGCAGTGTTCCAGCCTGCGGTGCATAACTCCTCTCCCGCGCCGCGGGAGAGGGAGGGGCCCACGCCGCAGGCGTGGGAGGGTGAGGGTCTCTCGCTCGCGCAATGCCATTAATACAACTGCGCTGACGCCTTCGATATTTTTCAATATATAAGTGTCCCAAAACCGCAGAACACGCCAGCCGCGACTCTCAAGCCAAGCCCTGCGTCGTGCATCTCGCCTGTTGCCGGCGTGGTGGCCGCCATCGGCCTCGGCAATGAGGAGATGCTTCGTACAGGCGAAATCGACGATAAAAGGACCAATCGGACACTGCCGGCGGAATCTGTACCCGCGCAGCCGCCGATCGCGCAAAGCACTCCAAAGACGCCGCTCGGCATCTGTCGAATTTTGCCGCAGTGCCCGGGCGTAAAACACCGGGGTCGCCGGCGCTACGATTTTGCTGGTTGAAAGACCCTCACCCGCCTCCCCCGGGTCAAGCCCGGGGTCGGCACCCTCTCCCGCAATGCGGGAGAGGGGCATTGCCCGGTTGGTGCCCGTTCCCGTCCGCATCTCTAGCGTCCCAGCAGGCCGGCCGGGCGCCAGGCTAGCGCGATCAGCAGAAAGCCGAACGCAACCGCCGGCGCCCAGGACGGTCCGTAGAATGTCGCGGTGATGCTCTCGACGATGCCGATCAGGATGGCCGCCATGACCATGCCCGGAAAGCTGGTCATCCCGCCGAGCACGCAGATCGCGAAGATGCGGCCGATATAGTCGCGTCCGATCGACGGCTCGACCGGCTGGATGATGATCAGAAACGCCCCGGCGAGCGCGCAGGTCGCGATCGATATGCCGAAGGCGATCCGCTTGATCCGGGTCGGGTCGGCCGCCATCAGCCGCAGCGCCAGCGGGTCCTGCGACACCGCCAGGATCGCCCGTCCGATAAAGCTGTGCGTCAGATAAAGCTGCAACAGCAGCACCATGACCAGCGATACCGCAAACGGGATCAGCATCCTGAGCGGCAGGTCGAAAATGCCGAACCGCAGGCTCGGGCCGATATAGGAGGCCTCGACAAAACGGTAATCGACGCCGAACACCAGGATCAGCGACACCTCCGCGACGAACAGCAAACCGAAAAAGAAGGCGAGCCCCTGGATCGACTGCTCGCCGCGCGATTCGAACGCGTGGTAATAGAGTTGATAGACGACCATGCCGATCGCGTAAAAAACCGGCAGCATCACGACGCCGGTCAGGATCGGATCGAGCCCGGTCGTCCCGGTGATGATGTAGGCCGCGTACGAGCCGAGCAGGATGAAGGCCGGCTGCGCGATATTGGCGATGTCGAGCATGCCGAAGGTGATCGTGATCCCGACGGTCACCGCGGCGTAGAACCCGCCGAGCAGGATGCCGGCGACGATCGCGTTGATCAGCAGATCGAGAGAAACCGCCATGGCGTCAGCGGATCAGGGCCGGCGCGGAGCGGCCGAGGAAACGGCGGCGATGTCGTTTGCGCGGCACCCGGTTATCGCCCTCCCGGTGATCGCCCAATGTGCTCTCTCCCCGCCTGCGCTCCGGTCGCGATGCCGCTGGTGCGCGATCATCCGATCGGCCGCATTAGACCAGCATCGGTCCGCCGTGAGAAGCGTCACGGTCACAATGACGCAGCGCCCCGTCGCCGGTCGTGCCTTGCCGCCGCGCCGGGCGGAGCCGGGTTGCCGCCGGTCCTCGCGGCCGGCGTGGGCCCTCCCGTGAGAACCCCGAGGAAGGCCGGCGCGGCCAACGCCGCGAAGCAAGCCCCGGATGCACGGTGCATTGTATGCTTGTATGCTTCAATGCGCCCACGCGCAGGCTGACGGCCCGGCTCCAGGCAAAGGGGACCCCATCCATGACGATCGACGTAGCGACCGGCATCGCCCGCATTCTCAAAGAGGAGGGTGTGGGCTGGGTTTCGACCTTCCCGGTGTGCCGGGTGAACAACGCGCTGGGGCGCGAAGGGGTGCCGATGCTGATGATGCGCGACGACCGCTACGCCGTCGCGGTCGCCGACGCGTTCTCGCGCATCAGCGCGGGCTCCCAGGGGGGTTCGAAGATCGGGGTGTGCACCTTCCAGGGCGGGGTCAATGCCGCCGGCATGCAGTACGCCTATGCCGGGATGGCGCAGGCCTATGAGGACGGGTCGCCGGTGCTGTGCATCACCGACGGGGTGCCGGCCGGCGCCTCGGGCAACAGCCAGTACGATGTCGCCTCGGCGATGAAGACCGTGTCGAAATGGTTCGGCTATCTCGACAAGCCCGAGCGCACGCCCGAATTGATGCGCCGCGCCTTTACGATGCTGCGCAGCGGCCGGCCGGGTCCGGTGATCCTGGCGATTCCGAATGCCACGGCAACCTACGACGAGACCGCCGACCCCTACCGTCCCGTGAAGGGATGGAAATCGGCGCCGGACCCGGCGGATGTGCGAGCCGCCGTCGACCACCTGCTCCAAGCCCGCAACCCGCTGATCTACGCCGGCGAGGGGGTCATCTATGCGGGCGCCTCGGACGAGCTGAAAGCGCTGGCGGAGCTGGTGAACGCGCCGGTAATCACGACCCTCAAGGCCAAAGGTGCGTTCCCGGAGAATCATGAGCTGTTTGTCGGGGTGCGCGGCGAGCAGGTGGCGCACTACCTGAATGTAAGCGACCTGATCCTCGCCATCGGCACGAGCCTGTCGCCGGGCCGCTTCAGCCACGGCATTCCCGATGCGGCGGCGAAGACCATCATCCACTGCAACGTCGACGAACTGCACATCAACAAGATGTATCCGACGGCGCACGCCGTGATCGGCGACGCGCGCCTCACCTTGCAGGCGCTGCGCCAGGAGGTGTCCGACCGTACGTCAGGCGCCACGGGCGGTGCCGGGCGGTCGGCCGGCGATGTGGCGGCGGAAGTGAAGGCGGCGCGCGACCAGGGGCTTGCCCGCTACCGGCAGGTCATGGCTTCCGACGAGACGCCGATCAACCCCTATCGGGTGTACGGCGATCTGATGCAGGTGCTGGATCTGAAGAATTCGTTCGTGACGCACGAGAGCGGCAACACGCGCGACCAGCTGAGCACCGTCTTCGACACGCTGATCCCGCGCGGCTTTCTCGGCTGGGGCAATGTCTCGACGCTCGGTTTCAGCCTGGCGGCCGCGATCGCCGCCAAAAAGGCGTTTCCGGACCGCGCGTCGGTGGCGGTGACCGGCGAGGCGGGCCTCGGCTACATGCTCGGCAACCTCGAAGTGCTGCTGCGCGAGAAGCTCGGGGTCACAATCGTGCACATCAGCAATGGCGGCTTCGCCGGCTATGGCCCCGGCTTCTGGGGAGCGGGACACGATCCGTTCACGCACCGGGTGCTGGGACCCGACGAGGTCGATATGTCAAAGGTGATCGGCGCCCTCGGCTTTCACACCGAGCGGGTCGGCGAACCATCCCAGATCATCCCGGCGCTGCGCCGCGCGCTCGACATTAATAATTCGGGCCGCCCGGCCTATATCGAGTTCATCTGCTGCCAGTACCCGGTCTACGGCCAGTGGGTCGGCCGCGGCGAGGGGTGATACGGCGTGCAGATTCGGGGTCCCTGCGCAGGTGTTGTGTCCCGGCAGGTTGTGGAGGATCTCGGCGGGGGCTTTGTGGCCGAGGCATCGCAATCGGGTGCGATTGTAGTGATCGACGAAGGCGTGGA
>JBFXDF010000066.1:0-17155 GCA_050181375.1 Alphaproteobacteria bacterium | reverse complement strand
CTCGAACCGTATGTCGCGTATTTTGCCGGGCAGGGCATAGACCGTCTGGTCTGGGAGCCCGAGCTTTTCTACAGCTGCAAGGATCCGGCCGGTCCGGTTCCGTCGCCGGCGGTGGGGCCGATCGACATCACCGGTCGGCCGCGCGCCTTCATTTACGGCCCGTATATCACACTGCCTCCTGGATCCTGGTCAGCCGATATTGTCCTCGGCTTCTCGACCGAGGCCGCCGGCATGGGATTTTTTATCGAGGTCTGCGCCGGCGCCCAGCTCGCGAGCACCCACGTGCAACCGAATGCCGAGCAGGTCATCGAGACGAGCCTTCAGTTCACCATCGATGAGGCCGCGAGCACGCCCGTTGAGGTCCGCGTCTTTAACGAGCGTGCGGCTTTTGACGGTCGCGTCATCTTGGGAAGCATCGTGCTGACACCGCACGGCGCTGTCGACAGCGCCGTGCAGCGGCAACTTCTCGAGGCCCTGCGGCACCAGGGCCATGAATTTGAAGGCACTTCGGCCTGAATCGAGAATTCGAAACATGACGCAGGCCTGCATCCGGAACGCCGGCTACAGCGTCAAGCCACCGTCGACGATGATTGTCTGGCCGGTGATCATCGCGCCGCCGGCGCACAGGAAGAAAATCGTCTCGGCGATGTCCTCGGGCTTGCAGGCGCGCTTCAGCGGCGTGCGCTCGACCGATTCCGCCTTGCGGTCGGCCGGCCACTCCCTGTTCCACGGGCTGTCGACAAAGCCCGGCGCCACCGCGTTGACCCGGATCTCGGGCGCCAGCGTGCGGGCGAGACTGCGCGTCAGGTTGATCACACCGGCCTTGCTCGTCGCATAGGGGATGCTGCTGCCGCTGCCCTGTACGCCGGCGATCGACGCCGTGCTGCAGATCGCGCCTTTGGCCTGCCGCAACGCGCCGACGGCGGCGTGCGTGCAGCGAAACGGGCCGATCAGGTTCGTGTTGAGGATCGCCTGCCAGAAATCCTCGGTCAGCCGATCGAGTTCGGCAAACGGGATCGGCGCGGGGGTGGCGGGCGTGCCGGCGTTGTTGACAAGAAAATCGAGCCGGCCGAGCGCGTCGACCGCGCGGCTCACCATGTCCTCGGCCTCGCCCGGCCGCGCGACATTGCCCGGAGCGGCGACGACCCGCCGCCCGTCGGCCTTAAGCCGCTCGACCTGCTCGGCGCCGCGGCGGTCATCGGGCAGATGGTTCAATGCCACGGTCGCGCCGCAGCGAGCGAAAATCTCGACGGTCGCCAGCCCGATACCCGAGGCGCCGCCGGTCACGAGTGCGGTCTTTCCGGTAAGATCGGCGGCAATCATGGCGGAAACCTCTGCTGACGGGACATGGTCGCCAGATTGCGTCGTCAGCGGCCTCGCCGCAATCCGATTTCGGGACCGCCGAATACCGTGTCACTGCCCGAGCCGTTCGAGGATCGCCGGCACGTGCACCATGTCGCTCTTGTAGTTGCCGGTCAGCACGTACATGACGAGATTGACCCCGAACCGCATCGCCATCTCGCGCTGCGGCTCGCCGCCGGGCACGCACGGAAAGGCCGGGCGGCCCTGTTCGTCCACCGCCCAGGCGCCGGCCCAGTCATTGCCGCCGACAATGACGCTGGACACCCCGTCGTTGACGCCGTTCTCGGCCTGCTCGACCCAGACCTGGCCGTTATTCCAGCGGCCCGGAAATTCGTGCAGCAGATAGAACGATTTGGTGAGGACGTGATCGGGCGGCACCGGCAGCAATGCCGGGATCTTGATTGTGCCGGTCAGCCGGCGCAGCTCCGCCTGTGATGAAGACGTGCTGCCGAACAATCCCGGCGTCGCGGAACCGGCGTCGCGCGTGTCGAACAGGATCGTTCCGCCGGTTTCGAGATAGCGGTTGATCCGCTCTACGGCGCGCGGCGATGGCGCCGGCTGATCCGCCGTCACCGGCCAGTAGAGCAGCGGAAAAAAGACCAGGTCGTCGCTCTCGATATCGACCGCAAGCGGCTCGGCCGTCACGACCGCGGTACGCCGGTTAAGGGTTCCGGTCAATCCGATCAGCCCGGCGCGGCTGACCGCGTCGACTGCGCGATCGCCGGTCCGCACATAAGCGAGATGCAGCTCCGAGGTGGCGCGGATTACAAAGGCATCGTCGGCGCGGGCGGGAGCGGCCGCCGACAGGAGGAGCGCGGCGATGAGGCCGGTAACCGCGGCCGCCGGAGCGGCGCGGCGGCGTCGCAGCAGGCCGCGCAGCGCATAGGCGATCACCAGATCGATCAGCACCAGCAGAAAGGCCGCCGTGAGCAGCGGCGGGCGCAAATCGACTTCGGCGTTCTTCCGGTCGAAGCCGGTTTGCTCGACCCCCGCGGGAAGATCGCCGATCGGCGCTATTTCGGTAATGGCACCCGTCAGGTTCAACGCCCGCCGGGAGTCCGCGACGCCATAGAAGCCGGGGGGGTGCCGCGGCGACGGCATCGCGGTCGCGATTTCGGTCCCGGGTACCGGCCGCGCGGAGGGCGGCGGCTGCTGCAATCGGCCAAATCCGTCGAGCGTCTCGATCGGCGGCAGCGCGTCACCGCTTACCGCGGTCACGCCCTGGCTCATTCCGACGACGCGCCGCAGCATCTCGACGAACAGCCCGGAAATCGCGAGGTTCGACCATTCGGTGTTCGCCGTCGTATGCACCAGCACCGTCCAGCCCTTGCCGATTTTCTCGGCGGTCACCAGCGGCGTCCCGTCGGCGAGCCGCGCCCACGTCTTGTTTGCCAGCTCGATATCGGGCTCGGCCAGCACCTGGCGCGTCACCGTCACATCGCCCGGTATCGTCAAACCGGCAAACGGGCTTTCGGATGCGAACGGGGCGAGCGGAGCCGGCTGGTCCCATGACAGGGCGCCGCCCATCGTGCGGCCGCCCCGCCGCAGTCGGACCGGCAGCAGCTTGTCGCCATGCTCGGCCAAATGGGGTCCCGCGAACCGCAGCAGGACGCCGCCTTTATCGATCCAGTTGCGGATCTCGGTCTCTTCAGCCGGCGAGTTCGGTCCGGAATCGGAGTAGATCAGCACCGCGAGTTCGCGCTTCAGCAGATCGGTGGGGAGCCCGCGACGCAGTTCGGTGAACGGTGCGAGCGCGCGCTCGATATAGTAGTCTTCGCTGAGCAGCGGCTGTCCGGCCCTGTTCGGCGCCGCGGCGATGCCGACCGGACGCCGCCGCCACAATTCGTCGACCAGCAGCACGCCCCCGGCCGACTCCTCCCCCTCGATCTCGACGCGAACGACCCGGTTACGCAGTTCGGCGGGCATCGGCAGACGCAGCACGGCCCGGTTCTCGCCGGGTTCGATGGTCGCCGTTTCGCGCCCGAGCAGCGCCCCGTCCGCGCCGCTTGCCCGCACCGTCACGGGGCGCGGAAGCGCCGCCGGCAGCGACTCCACCAGCACGCCGAACTCTTTCGCGTTCGGCGGGCCGCCAGTCGCTGTTTCGCGCAGCAGCAGGCGAGGCGCGTCGGCTTCTCCGGCCGCGATATAGCGCAGCGTGCCGTGCCCGTCGAGAAAGCGGGCCAGGTCCGCCGCCGCTCCGCGCTCCGTCCGCAGGTCGCCGGCCGGATCGTGCTCGACGCCATCACTGATCCACACGCCGGCGCTACCCTGCGGCAGGTTCATCGCCCGCAGGCGTTCGAGCGCGAGCTTGCGGTCAGCCGGCCACGGCTTGGGCTGCAGCGCCTGAACCGCGGCTCGCGCATCGCTGGCGCGGACCGGAGCAAGCGGCGGCAAAGCATCGCCCGAAACGGGCGGTGCCGTCGTGGCGAGGATCACCGGGCGGCTCTCGCGCTCCGCCTCGGCGAGAATATCGGTCGCAGCGGTCTGCCGGCGCGCCCAGTCGCGCGCCGCCGCCCAGCCGTCGTCGATGACGAGGACCAGCGGCCCGTCGCCGGGCAGCGCCCCATGCGGGTTGAGCAGCGGATGCGACAGCGCAAGGATGATCAGCGCAGCCAGCACCGTGCGCAGCAATATGAGCCACCACGGGGTGCGCGCCGGGGTCTCCTCGCGCGGGGTCAGCCCGAGCAGCAGCCGAATGGCCGGAAACGCGATACGGCGCGGCGCCGGCGGCGTGACCCGCAGCAGCCACCAGATGACCGGCAGCGCCGCCAGCGCCGTCAGCAGCCACGGCGCGGCGAAGGCGAGCGAACCGAGGGCAAGCATCAGGTTCCGTGACTTTTGCGAAGGTTACGCCGGTACGCCGCCGCTCCAACCCTGTCCTGCTTGCCGGGCAGGAAAGGGCGGGGAGATTCGGGCGAAGCTGACCGGACCGGGACGGCGTTTCTGCAACGCAAGGCGTCCTCGCTCATAGCGGGCGGTCCGCCGACAGCGCCGCGTGCAGCGCAAGAAGCGCGAGCTGCGGCGCGCGATCGGTGCGGTGGTAGCCCAGCGTCCAGCCTACCGACCTCGCGATATCGGCGAGGCCCTCCCGGTGTTGGCGGAAGCGCCTGGCATAATCCTCGCGGACGCCCTCGACCCGGCTGATCACAATGTCTTCGGGTTCCTCGACCCCTTCGAACCGGACACGCCCGTCAAACGGCAGATCCTCCTCGGCCGGGTCGGCGATTTGCAGCAAGTGTCCGTTGAGACCGGCGCCGGCGAATTGCGCGACGATGGCCTGGGTGCGGTCGAGCGGCGCCAGAAAATCCGAGATCAGCACAAGCTGGCCGGCCCTCGGCAGCGGCTCGAACCGCGGCAATCCGGGATCGGTCCCCGCGTCGCCGGGCCGATGCTCGATCAGCTCGACGAGCCGGCTCAGCGCGGCCCGCCCGGTCATCGGTCCGACCCCGCTGCCGAGCAATGTCAGACGCTCGCCGCCGCGCACCAGAAGGCTCGCCAGCGCAACCAGGAGCAGTTCGGCGCGGTAGCGCTTGGCGGGCCAGTCGCCACCGGCGAAATACCCGGCCGAACTGTATTCCATCGAGGCCGACGGATCGCACCACAGCCATACGCTCTGCGCCGCCTCCCATTCGGTTTCGCGGACATAGAGGCGCTGCGATTTGGCGCTTTCGCGCCAATCGATGCGCGAGGCGGCGTCGCCCGGCTGATACTGCCTGAATTGCCAGAACGCCTCGCCCTGCCCGACGCGGCGACGGCCATGCACCCCTTGGGCCACGGTCGCCGCCACCCGCTCGGCCGCGACCAGCAGCGGCGGCAGCGCCGCCGCGGTCTGTTCGGCGCGGATGCGCAGCGGCAGCGCGGTCGCGCGCGCGCCGGGCCGAAGCGCCGAAAGACCCCAGCCCGACCCTGCTGCACCGGAGGCGGAGAGGGCGGCGGGTCCGGACCTGGATGGATCGGTAATCACCGCAGCGGCGCCGCCATCTCGTCGATCAGCCGCGCCACCGTGACACCCTCGGCGCGGCCGGCGAAGCTGACGGCCATGCGGTGCCGCAACACCGGCGGGGCGAGCGCGACGACATCGTCGACCGACGGCGCATAGCGCCCGTCCATCAATGCGCGGGCGCGGCATGCCAGCATCAGCGCCTGGCTGGCGCGCGGCCCCGGCCCCCAGGCGACAAACCGGCGGGCGCCCGACGCCGCGGCGTCGGGGCGCCCGGCCGCGACCAGGGTCAGGATTGCCTCGACGACGCTCTCTCCGACCGGGATGCGGCGTACGAGGCGTTGTGCGGCGAGCAGCTCGTCGGCCGTCATCGCCTGCCGCGGCATTTGCTCGGCCAAGCCGGTCGTCGCGATCAGCATGCGGCGCTCGGCGTCGCGGTCCGGGTAATCGACATCGATCTGCAACAGGAAGCGGTCGAGCTGCGCTTCGGGCAGCGGGTAGGTCCCTTCCTGCTCCAGCGGGTTCTGCGTCGCGAGCACGTGGAATGGCCGCGGCAGCGGATGGTACTGCCCGGCGATCGACACGCGCCCTTCCTGCATCGCCTGCAGCAGCGCCGATTGGGTGCGCGGGCTGGCGCGGTTGATCTCGTCGGCCATCAGGAGCTGGCAGAACACCGGCCCGGGAATAAAGCGAAACGAGCGTCGCCCGCTGTCGCTTTCCTCGAGCACCTCGGAGCCGAGAATATCGGCCGGCATCAGGTCCGGCGTGCATTGGATGCGCTTGTCCTCGAGGCTGAGGATCGCGCCGAGGGTCTCGACAAGCCGGGTTTTCGCGAGTCCGGGCACGCCGATCAGCAGACCGTGTCCGCCGGACAGGATCGTGATCAACGCTTGCTCGATCACGTCGGTCTGACCGAAAATTACCTCGCCAATGCGCTCGCGCACGAGGGCGAGCCGTTCGCCGAGCGCCTCGACCTCGGCAACGAGGTCACGCGACGCGGCGTTGACGGAAGTGGTCGAGTTCACGCTATCCGTTCCCTTTCTGTCGGCGCCCGCTTCGGGCGGAATCGCGGCGCCGGCCCCGATGGACAACCCGCAGCAGGCAAAACCGTTGTCAACCCAGCCACCTTCTCCGACACCGGCGGCCGGCCGGCCCCGACGCGTCCCGGTCGAGCTGCGCGACCTCGACATGCGGATCGCACATGACGGCGCCTGGTACTATCGCGGCACACCGATAAACCGCCCGGCTCTGGTCAAACTCTTCGCCTCCGTGCTGCGTCGCGAGGACGACGGCAGCTACTGGCTGGTGACGCCGGCGGAGCGCGGCCGGGTTGTCGTCGAGGACGCGCCGTTCATCGCCGTTGCTCTCGAGGCCGAAGGCGAGGGCCGCGACCGGCGCCTGATATTCCGCACCAATCTGGACGAGATTGTGGCCGCCGGACCGGAGCACAAGCTGCGCGTCGAGACCGCCGCCGACGGCGCGCCGGCGCCGTACATCCTGGTACGCCCCGGCCTGGAGGCGCGGCTGGCCCGGCCGGTGTTTTACGAACTCGTCGAACTCGGGGTGGAGGAGACGGTCGGCGGCGAGACCAAATTCGGCGTGTGGAGCGGCGACGTGTTTTTCGAGCTCGGCGATCCGGGCGACGCAGAAGAATAATCCCGGCTATCGGCCGTGGCGCCGCCCCTCTATGTTGCCAGCCGGGTTTGGCCGGGACGACGCCGAGGGGTGGCAACAGGTAATGACACCGGAAGCGATCATCCGCCGCCTCTCGGGTCTGAAACCGGGCCGGCGCGGCTTTGGCGGCACCAGCGACGCGGTCGAGGCGGCGGCGTTCCGGCGCGAATTGCAGGACGACCGCGCGCTCAACCCCGGCCTGATCTCGCAACCGAGCACGGCGCTGCGGCCGGCGGCGGTGCTCGTGCCTCTTATCGACCGCCCGCACGGCATGACGGTGCTCTTGACCCAGCGCACCGCGCATCTGACGGCGCACGCGGGCCAGATCTCGTTTCCGGGAGGCCGCATTGAGGCGCGCGATCGCGATCCGGAAAGCGCCGCGCTGCGCGAGACCGAGGAGGAAGTCGGGCTGCCGCGCGATCGGGTCAGGCTGATCGGCCGGCTCGACACCTATCTGACCGGCACCGGGTTCGAGATCACGCCAGTTGTCGGCATTGTCACTCCGCCTTTCCCGCTCGCGATCGATCCGTTCGAGGTGGCCGAGGCCTTCGAGGTGCCGCTGTCCTACATTCTCGACCGGCGCAACCATCAGCGCGTCGAACGGCAATCCGGCGCGCACCGGCGCGTTTTTTATGTGCTGCCGTATCAGAACCGCAATATCTGGGGCGCCACCGCCGGCATTCTGGTGAACCTCGCCGAGGTCGTGTCCAAGTAGCCGGCATGCTCCGGGTCCTGCTGACGATCGTGCTGCCGCTGCTGCTGCCGACCGCGATTTATGTTGCCTGGATCTGGTTCATGTCCCGGTCGGCGAACCGCGAGCCGGTGCGGCTCGGCACGCTGCCGCTGGTCTGGCTGGCGATCGCCGGCGTTGCATTGCTGGCACTTGTCCTCGTGACCGTGTCGGTTCGTTTCGGCCAGCCGGTGCGCGGCCGCTACGTGCCGCCACGCTATGAGGACGGACAGGTGATCCCGCCGCATCTCGAACCGCTGCAGCAGCAGTAAGCGGACCGCGGCCACGCGGGATTCGACGACAAAAGCAGGGCGGGTTACGGCAGCATCTGTTCCGCGGCCTTGACGATTTCCCGCCAGGTCTGGGCCAGCAGGTAATCGCCGGCGGCTTCGGCGAGCGCGGCATGGTCGCGCAGCACCGCCACGCTGGCGACGCCGTAACGGCCGACGAACTCGCGGGCGGTCTCTTCGATAAAATCGTCGTCTACAAAGCCTTCGTCTTCCATATCTCTGCTGTCGTCCGGTATCGAGGCGGCCGGAATTGCGCTAAACTGACGCACCCCGGTCGGCGCTCGATAGAGCAGGAGAACCCCGATGGCCATTCATCTCGATCACACGATCGTCCCGGCGCACGACAAGGTTGCGTCGGCCACGTTTTTCGCGCGCATCTTCGGTCTCGACTATAACGGGCCGCAGTCGCATTTCGCGCCGGTGCGGGTCAACCAGCAGCTGACCGTCGACTTCGACAATCGCGACACGTTCGAGCCGCATCATTACGCCTTCAAGGTAAGCGAGGCGGAGTTCGACGCGATCTTCGACCGCGTCAAGGCGGAGAGCATCCCGTACGGCAGCGGACCGCGCTCGCGCACCGACATGCAGATCAATCACCGACGCGGCGGTCGCGGTTTTTATTTCGACGACCCGAACGGGCATATTCTGGAGGTAATGACGGCCTGATTCGTCGAGAAACCCTCTCCCGCACATGCGGGAGAGGGTGGACGCCGCAAAGCGGGGCCGCGTGGGCACGACGACCCGCACTGAAACAGATCGCCCGCTCACCCCGGCCACCTCTCCCGATGGGGGAGAGGGGGATTGATGCCTTGGCGTTTCGCGGCTCGCGTCGCGGCCAGATTGCGGCGCAGTTCGGCGTCGTGAGCGGGATGGAGCGTGCCCATCAGGCGGTCCCACCAGGTGAAATGCGTCGCGTAGTTGCACCGGAAATAGCGGTGGTGCTGGTCGTGATGCGTCACGCCGACAAGCGGGGAGGGAGGACGGCACAAGGCGCCGCCGTGCTCCCAGCCCGAATGTCCGATAATTCCGGTGATCTGGTCGTAGATTTTATGCGCGAGCAGCACCGCGGGCGCTGCCGGGACCAGGAAATGCGCGACAAGCCAGTACGATTGCAGGAACAGATTGTCGACGAGGCGGTCGCTATTGTTCGACCAGACGACCGGCGTGACCGTCAGGTGATGCCAGCGATGGACGCGGCGATAGAGTCGCCGTGTGTGGATCAGCCGGTGAAACCAGTAGAACCACGCATCGAACACGACGAGCGACAGCAGAAACGAAACCGCGGCGCCAAGAACCCCGTCGAGCGGCCGGATTCCCCAGCCGAACTCGGTGTAAACCCAATGTCCGGCACCAAACATCGCGGCGATCGCGGCCAGCGAGACGAGGCTCTGGGTGCGGTCGCGGCGGATTTGCGCCACGGGCGTCGCGCGGGTCTGGATCTTGGCTGAAGCAACCCGGTGGTTCAGCCGCCCCACCGCAATGCAAGTCAGCAGATAGGTCGCGGCCAGGGTCGCGTATATCACCGCGATGGTCAGCACCAACGAGATCAGCCGCTCTGCCATCCGAAAAAAACCGCCGGCCGGGGATGCGCCGCGCGGACGCGCGGTATGAGTTCAGACTAGCGGGCCGACGGTAATTTGCAATTTCCGACATTTCGGATGCCGGTGCATCCAATACCAACGGCGGGCGCCGGGCGCCCGCCGATCGGTACGTCGCAATCCGGAGCCGGCTGATGGGCAGCCGGCTCGTCCTTGCTCAGTGCTGCGTGCCGCCGGCCCCTGCGGCGCCGTTCCCGCCGGTATTCGGCGCGGTCTGCGCGGGTGGCGTGTACGGGTGCATGTTCGTCTGCCCGGATCCTTGCCCGTTCGGCACGCTGGAGCCGATGCTGGCCGGCGACGTGCTCTGCGTCAGCGCGGCGAAAGTGTTGCTGTCGAGCCTGCCGGTGGCGGGCAGGTTGTTGCGCTTCTCGAACTGCATCAGGGCCTGGCGCGACTCGTGTCCCCACTTCCCGTCGATCTTGCCCTGGTAAAGGCCTTCGTCCTTGAGCGCCTGCTGCGCCTGCTTGATCTGCGCCTTCTGCGAGATCGCGTGACCGGCATTAGCCTGCTTTGATCCCGGCGCCGCGGGAGCGGCCATGTTCGGAGAAGAATTGGTCTGGTGCTGCGGGGTTTGCGCCTGGGCCGAGACGGCCATCGAGAAGCCGAGCGCAACAGCGGCGACGGCGCCGATTGCATACTTCATCGAGATATCTCCTACTTCGACACGCGAAGTTGTGTCGTTATCCCGAACGCTCAACTCGTTCCGATGTTCTCGGCCCAGCGTTATAGGCGCGCCGGTTCAGCGGCCTCCTACCTGCGGTGGCGCGGACGCTGCGACATGCGCCGGGATCACGCAGATCGCGCCCGGTTCGTCGATGCGCAGAACGATGCTCTCGCTGAGATAGAGGTGATAGTGCACCCCGTCCTGGCTGCTGTACCCGGCGGCGAGATCCTGGCCGAGAATCAGCACCCCGGCCCGCGTATCGACCAGCACGCCGCCTTCGATCGGCGCCTTGTAGATGCCGGCCGTGCACAGGCGGCGCAGATGTTCGATCCCGGCCACGTCGGTGCCGGGGAAGAGCAGGAAGAGGTTGTTATAGAGAGCCGGCGCCAGCGCGAGAGCATAGGGGCCGTGAAACCCGGCCTCATCGAGCCGGGTCGCCGCCGCGAGCACGTCGTGCAGCGCTGTCTGCGGTGCCGACCAGTCGCCCGCCTCGATCTGATGCTTCCCCTCGACATTCAGCAGCCCGTACACCCCGAACGCTGGCTGGCCGGTGTAGATCAGCTCTTCCTCGCGGTCGGCGACGGCTTCGGCCGCGTCCTCCACCGGGCTGAGATCGAGCGGCTGGCCGTTATCGAGATGCGCCGCGACCCGCCGGATGCTGAGCCGAAAGCTCTTGCGGATCATCGGCACCTGCATCGCGCGGCCGAGGATCTGGCCGGCCTCGTCGGGACCCGGCTGGCGGCAGTAATCGTCGTTGCCGACTTCGATAACCGTGAGGCCGAGACCGAACGGGCCTTCGAGGTCGAGATAGCGCCGCCCGGTCAACCGATCGCGCGCCGCGCTCGCGGCGGCGTGGTCAATCATCTCCCAGATGTGCTCCGGAAAGGGCGCGTGCCCGCGATTGAGCGTGTCCATCAGCGGTGTCCTTTCAGCGAACCGAGGGTCGTTCGAGTCACCGGGCCGGCGTCGCCGCCGCTGTTTCCGCCCTGCTCGACCGCCTTCTCGATCCCGGTGATCGGCGCGTCGGTGAACAGATAGGTCTTGAGGTGCCCGGCGAAGTCCGAGTTCCGCCGGCGGATCCATTCAATCAGCATCGACGCGTGCTCCATCTCCTCGCGCATGTTGTGCAAGAGGATCGCCCGCAACTGATCGTCCTCGGCGTCGTCGGCGCGCTGGCGATACCAGTCGATCGCTTCGAGCTCCTCCATCAGCGAGACGATCGCGTAATGCAGCAGCCGCCCATCCTGTGACAGCACCTCGCGCGGGACATGCAGGCCTTCGCTCGACATCGCTCCCTCTTTCCCGGTTCACCAAAAGATGCGCGACCCGCGCGCCCGTCAACGAACGCGATATGGGTACAAACGATCCGTAGGCGAGCGCAAGGGCGGCGGCGGGAGTTAACGTCGCATCGGGCTTGGGCCGCGGCGAAGCCGGACCGGCAATCAGCTTCCCTTGAAGCGCGGCTTGCGTTTTTCGTTAAAGGAAGAAATGCCCTCGCGGCGATCCTCGGTCGGCACCATGCGGTTGTAGGCCTCGATCTCGAACATCATGCCGCTCGCCAGGTCCATCTGCAGTCCGTAGTGGATTGAATGTTTGGCCTGACGCACCGAGATTGGCGCGTTGTCGGCGATGCGGCGCGCCGTCTCAAGCGTCTCGTCGAGCAGCTTCTCCGGGGCGCAGAGCCGGTTGACCATGCCCCATTCGCACGCTTCCCGCGCCGTGAAGGGACGGCCGGTCAGAATGATTTCCTTAGCGCGCCGTTCGCCGACCGCGCGCGGCAGGTTCTGCGTGCCGCCGGCGCCGGGCATGATGCCGAGCGTGACTTCGGTCAGCGCGAAGCGGGCGGTCTCGGCGGCGTAGATAAAATCACAGCACAGCGCCAATTCGCAGCCGCCCGCGTAGGCGGCGCCGTTGATGGCGCCGATCACCGGCACCGGACAGCCGATAAACGCGCGGACCATGCGCTCGAACAAGAGGTGCTGCGCCTGCCACTGCTCGTCGGTCATGCCCTGGCGTTCTTTCAGGTCGCCGCCGGCGCAGAACGCCTTGTCGCCGGCCCCGGTCACGACGATGCAGCGAGAGGAGAGCGGGTCGGCGTTGACCGCATCGAAAAACGCCAACAGATCGCGCCCCATCTGGGTGTTCATCGCATTGGCGACCTGCGGCCGGTTCAGGGTCAGCAGCAGCAGCCCGCCGCCCTTGTCCTCGACCCGCGCCGTCTCATAGCTGCGCTCCATCGATGCCTCCGCTGATCCGGCCCATACCGCTACGGCTGGGGCAAGATGCGGCGCGACTCCGGACCGCGTCAATCCGGCGGCGCACCCTTGACAGCATCCGCCGCCGAATGCCGATTTATCCGGTCCAGCCGGCTGCCTGTCGTCGGGTGCGTCCTTGGGCCAACCGCTCGCATTCGCAAAATCCGCGCGGCCGCGCTTCGGCGAGGCGGAGGCCCGCCTGTTCGAGCCGCTCCGGGTGAATGCGGGTGCGCGCGCTAATGCGACCGCGGCGAGGTTGGGAATGAGCAGTGCTGGACGACGGCACGTCAGCGCCGCTGGCAAAACCGCAACCGATACCGGCGGAAAGATGGATCGGGATCGTCAAACCGAACGGGCGACTGCCGCCGAGCAGCGATTCCGGCTGGTCGTAGAGGCGGCGCCCAGCGGGATGATCATGGTGGATCGGGCAGGCACGATCGTCATGGTCAATGCCCAGGCGGAGGAAATGTTCGGCTACTCGCGGGACGAGCTTCTGGGCCAGTCGATCGAAACACTGGTGCCCCGGCGCTACCGGATACACCATGCCGGGCTGCGCGAGGCTTTTCACGGAGCGCCGCAAGCCAGACCGATGGGCGCCGGCCGGGAACTCTTTGCTCGCAAAAAGGGCGGCGGCGAATTCCCGGTCGAGATCGGGTTGACCCCGATCGAGACCGGCGAGGGCATGATGGTGCTGTCCGCGATTGTCGATATCACGGAGCGGCGGGCGGCCGAGGCGGCCCTTAGGGAATCCGAGAGGCGGCTGCAGGAGTTGCACGCCGAATTGCTGCACGTATCGCGGCTCAGCGCGATGGGGCAGATGGCGGCGATGGTCGCTCACGAACTGAACCAGCCGCTCACCGCGATCAGCAATTACATGGAGGCGGCCACCGCGCTCCTCGACCGCGGCGGCGAGGTCCCGCTTGGGCGGCTGAGGGTGGCGATGAGCCGCGCCGGCGAGCAGGCCCTGCGCGCCGGCCAGATCATCAAACGGTTGCGCGGCTTCGTGTCGCGCCGGGACAGCGAGAAACGGATCGAAGCCGTTTCGCCGATGGTCAAGGAAGCGGCGGAACTGGCCCTGCTCGGCACCAGGCAAAGCGGCGTCGGGATCCGCGTCGAGGACAATCTCGAAGATGCCATGGTTTTGGCCGACAAAATACAGATCCAGCAGGTGTTGTTGAACCTGCTGCGGAACGCAGCCGAGGCGGTCGCGGGGCAGGAGCATCGGGAGGTAGCCCTGGTTGCCGAGAGGCTCGACGGAATGATCCGGATCAGCGTGATCGATAATGGTCCGGGGATCCCGGAGGAAATCAAATCGCGCCTCTTTCAGCCGTTTGTGTCCACGAAGATGACCGGCATGGGAATCGGGCTGTCGATCTGTCACGATATCGTCGCGGCGCATGACGGGCGCCTCTGGGCCGAGGCCAACCCCGAAGGCGGGACAATCTTTCGCCTGACGCTGCCCGCCGCGAAGGCGGAACAAAGCAATGCCTGAACCTCGATTTGTCTACGTGATCGACGATGAGGAGGCGGTTCGGGACTCGGTGGCGTTTCTGCTCGAGGCGCGGGGACTTTGCGTGCGAAGCTTTGCGTCGGCTGGCGAGTTTCTGGCCGCTGTCCCCTCTCTGGAGCCGGGATGCGTCGTTACCGACATGCGCATGCCGGGGCTCGACGGACTCGGCCTGCTGCAACAGATAAACGAACGCAATCTGCACTGGCCGGTCGTGGTCATGACGGCGCATGGCGAGGTATCGCTCGCCGTCCGGGCGCTCAAGGCCGGGGCTAGCGACTTCATCGAAAAGCCGTTTCCCGGCGATGCGTTGTTCGATGCCGTCCTATCCGCGTTGCAGACCATCGATCAAACACTGAAGCAGGACGCCGAGTTGGCCGAGATCAATTACCGGATGGCCACCCTGACGCCGCGCGAGCGCGAGGTCTTGGAACAGCTCGTCGGCGGCCACCAGAACAAGATGATCGCCTACAATCTCGGGATGAGTCCGCGCACCGTCGAGGTCCACCGCGCGCGTGTCATGGAGAAGATGCAGGCGCGCAGCCTTCCCGCCCTGGTGCGGATGGCCGTAGCCGCCGGTGTGCATCCGGCCGGCTGAACCCCCACGGACGCCTCGGCCGCGCTCCGTTCGGCAGCTATCGACCGCGTCGTTGATTTGCATCAGGGACGCTGGCGCGCCGCCCTCTTACGGTAAGCCCGATCAGTTGTTTTGAGCGGGATTGTCATGTGTCGAGCGGCGAACCGCGGAGGGTGGCGGTGACCCCGACCGGAGGCGGGATCGCCGTCGTCGATAATGATGCGGCGGTTTGCGAGTCGACGCGTTTTCTGTTGGAAACCTACGATTTCGACGTGCACACCTTTCAAAGCGGCACCGAGTTTCTACGCGACAATCCCGCAATTGGATGCCTGATTGTCGACTATCACATGCCGGACTTGAACGGCCTCGAGGTGGTCGCGGAATTGCGCAGACGCGGCCGCGACGTTCCGGCCATAATCATGATTACGGCCGCTACCGACCCCTCGATCGAGCGGCAGGCCGCTGAACTTGGCATACGATATGTCCTCAAAAAACCCCTCGCAAATCAGGTGCTCCTCAACACGCTTCGCGATCGGCTTCGGTAGTAAATCACGGGCCGGGTCGACCATGCGCGGATCCGCATCACGATGCAGGATGGGGCGCGCAGGCGTCGGTCCTGCCCAAATCGAGTCCTGCCCGTGTGGATACTGCGTGTGCGGGCGCGGGTGCGTCTCAGGGCACGATGAGCATGTCGCAGGCGAACCGCTCCACGAGTTCAGCCAGCGCGCTCGTATTGTTTTCCAACACGCCCGCGTCGAGCGCGACCACGCGGCAGTCGAGCTGAAGGAGCCGCTCGTGCAGCGTGGCCGGTTCCGCCGGCGCCGCCTCGACCCGGACCGGAACCCGGTGCGCGGCGGCGCGGTGGGCGATCCAGTGCTCGACGCCGGTCTCGTTCGCCAGCGCCGGCGCGCACAGGACTGCGAGCACGCTGTCCGTCGCGCTCGCGATCTGCGCCGCCATATCGAACACCCGCGCCGCGCCGGCATCGTGGCCGCGCAGCAATGTCACGACCGAGCCGGGTGCCGTCGCGGCCGCCATGCACCGGCCGCGCGCCAGCAGAAACGGCCCGGCCGAGGTTTCAAGCCGCCGCCACCGTCGATGCGCGACCCGGAACGGCCCGGCAATCGGTCTGTCCAATCCGCCGGCAATCATCAGATCGCGCTCCGAGGCGCCGGCGACCCGGCGTTCATCCGCGCCCCGGACGATCTCGAAGGTCCAGGCGACCTGGTGATGCCGCGCCGCGCCGATCAGCTCCCGCCGGGTTCGCTCGGCCGCCGCCCGCAGCTGCAGCGCGACAGTCTCGCTCGTCAGCCTCTCGGCGCCCCCGCCGATCGTCACCTGCCGCGCGAACGGCAGGCCGGCGAGGCTCAGCAGGTCCTCGTCCTCGACAAACAGAGCGTGCAGCGCTGCCCCGGTTCGCGCGGCGAGCCGCACCGCGGTGTCGATCGCCGTCCGGCTTTCCGAAGCCGCGTCGAGCGTCACGACCAGCCGCTCGATCGGTCCGCTCATCGCCGCTCTCCCAAGCCGGATGCCGCTCGAGCAAGCTCGGTGGCCCTGGCGGCGAATGCGTCGAGCCGCGTCGCGATCCGCTGGTTGAGCGTGCCGTCCGGGTAATTGCCGCTGTTGTCCGGCTGGCCGGCAGGGATGCCGGTCAGCAGCTCGAGACCCTGATCGACCGTATCGATCGGGTAGATTGCAAATGTGCCCTCTGTGGCCGCCGCCACGACGTCGCGCCGCAGCATCAGGTGATCGACGTTGCTCGCCGGAATGATGACGCCCTGGCGTCCGGTGAAGCCGGTAATCCGGCAGGCATCGAAAAACCCCTCGATCTTCTCGTTGACCCCGCCGATCGCCTGGATTTGCCCCCGCTGATCGACCGAACCGGTTACCGCGAATGATTGCCGGATCGGGGTCTCGGCGAGAGCCGAGAGCAGCGCGAACAACTCGGCGGCCGACGCGCTGTCGCCGTCAACCCCGCCATAGGATTGCTCGAAGACGATGCTGGCATTGAGCGACAGCGGCCGGTTCCCGCCGAAACGTCCGCCGAGAAACCCGGAGAGGATCAGCACACCCTTCGAATGCAGCGGCCCGCCGAGCTCGACCTCGCGTTCGATGTCGACGACCTCGCCGCGGCCGAGCCGCACCCGCGCCGTGATGCGGCTCGGGGTGCCGAAGGCGAGGTTCCCGAGCGTGATCACCGAAAGGCCATTGACCTGACCGACGGCCTCGCCGCCGGTCTCGATGCGGATCGTGCCGCGGCCGATTTCTTCCTGCAGATGGCGGTAGATGCGGTCGCCGCGGCGAAATTGCGCGTCGATGGCGGTCTGGACCTCGGCCGCGCCGACCACCTCCTTGCCGGCATCGGCGGCAATCTGGTCGGCTTCGTGCAGCAGGTCGTGAAAAGCCCGCACGCTCGCCGTCAGCTTGTCGGCTTTCCCCGCCAGCCGGGCCGCCTGCTCGATGACCCGCGCGACGCCGCCCCGGTCGAGCGGCCGCAAATTCTCTCGCCTTGTCATCGCACAGATCAGCCGCGCATAGAGCAGCGTCGTCTCGGAGGT
>JBFXDF010000065.1:0-17184 GCA_050181375.1 Alphaproteobacteria bacterium | reverse complement strand
GACCGGGATCGGCCTGTTTCCCGATGTCGGCGCGACGCGCTTTTTGAATTTCTGCCCCGGTTACATCGGGCGGTCCCTCGGTTTGTCCGGAGCGCGGCTCGGCCCGGCCGACGCGCTCTATTGCGGCTTGGCGACGCATTTCGTTCCGCGCGGCCGCGTGCCGGAGCTGGTCGCGGCTCTTGCCGGTCTGGTGTGGCGCGACGGCGCCGAGCAGGCGCAGATCGACGGCTTGCTGGCGTCGTTTCAAGGCGACCCCGGCAAACCCCCGCTGGGCGCGCGCCGCGCCGCGATCGACCGATGTTTCGCGGGCGAAACCGTGGAAGAAATCCTTGACGTTCTGGAGGACGTAGCGAAGGCGCGCGGTGCCGACGGCAAATGGGCGGCCGAGACGCGCGCCTCGCTTTTGACCAAGTCGCCGACCAGCCTCAAGGTAACGCTCCGGCAACTGACGGTCGGGCGCGGCTACGACCTTGAACAGGCGCTCGCGCTCGAATACCGGCTGACCCAGCATTTCATGGCCGGGCATGACTTTTACGAAGGGATCCGCTCGGTTCTTGTCGACAAGGACCAGAACCCGCAATGGCGGCCGGCGACGCTCGGCGACGTCAGCGACAAAATGGTCGAAGGCTATTTCGCGCCGCTCGGCGACGCCGAGTTGAGATTTTCCTAGTCCTTTGGCATTTGCGGTCCAAGCCGTTGGCGGTCCGCTCAGCGTGCGATCGCGACAAAAAACAGCCGCGGGTACGGCAGCAGGATCTTGCCGTCGGCTTGGGGCGGGAAAGCGTCGGCGAGAAGCCGCTCGTAGCGCTCCAAAAATACCCGTTGCTCGTCGGGATCGAGCCGGCCGAGGAACGGACCGAGCCCGGTGCCGCGCAGCCAGGCGATGATTGTCGCGACCCCGTCCATGATCTGGATGTAGTTGGTCTCCCAAAGGACGATGCGGCGGCTCACGGGCGCTAAGTGGTCGTAATAGAATTCCGGGGGCTTGACCGGCGAGGGGTCGCGCGCGCCGGCCAATCGTTCGCGCCATGGCCCCTCGGCGGCTACCCGGCGCATCAGCGCGTGGGTCGCGAAATCGTGGTTGCGCGGCATTTGCACCGCCAGCGCGCCGCCCGGCTGTAGTGCGGCGATCAGCCGCGGAAGCAACTCGGCATGGTTTCCGATCCATTGCAGCGCCGCATTGGAAAAAACGACATCGAACCGCCCGGCGGGCGACCACCCGGCGATGTCGCCGAGCACGAAGTCGATTCCCGAATGGTTCCGACGCGCCGTCTTCAGCATTTCCGGCGAGGAATCGAGCCCTTGGAGGGCCGCATCGGGCCAGCGCTCGCGCAGCACCGCCGTGCTGTTCCCTGGCCCGCAGCCAAGATCGATAACCCGCCGCGGCGAAGCCACATCGATTCGCGCGAGCAAATCGAAAGCGGGCCGGGTGCGCTCGTCCGTGAACTGAAGGTATTGCCCGGCGTTCCAACTGTGCATGATCCGCCTCGTCGATATGCGCCTTGATCCGATGCGCGTTGCGCGTGCGCATCATTCGCCGAAATAAACCAAAATTCATCGATGACCGGGAGCGAACCTCGCGCCCGTGCCGTTTTCAGAGGTCGCTGGTGCTGAGTAGATGATCGAGCCCGTAAAAACTGTACTTGTCGTCGATGACGATCGCGACGTGCGCGAAGTTGCGCTCGCCGTGATCGAGGGCGCTGGTTACCGGGTCATCGAGGCCGCCAGCGGCGACGACGCTTACCGGCTGCTTTTGGCGTATCCGGATTTGCAGATCGACGTCCTGTTCACCGACGTCGTCATGCCGGGTCGGCTCGACGGCATCGATCTTGCCAATGCCGCCCGCGCGCTTCGCCCCCGGCTGCAAGTCCTCTACGCGACGGGTTTCGCCAATCTCGTGCGCGCCAATCGGGACGCCGATCTGCAAGGCCCGGTGTTGCGCAAGCCGTACCGGCCGCGAGATTTGCGCAGCGCCATCGCCGCTCTGCTCGATCAGGTGAATTGAGCCGCTTTCCGACTTCCGGGTTTCGCGGTCGGGTCAATCGCCGGCCTGGTCCACACCTCGGGGTAAGCCGAGCCAGCCATGCCAGCCTCGCAAGCGCAGCCTGTCGAGGTAAAGGTAGACCACCGGCGTCGTGTACAATGTCAGCAGTTGGCTGACGAACAGCCCGCCGACGATTGCGATCCCGAGCGGCCGGCGCAGCTCCGAACCTTCGCCAAACCCGATCGCCAGCGGCACGGCGCCGAGCATCGCCGCCACCGTGGTCATCATGATCGGACGAAACCGTAACAGCGCGGCGCGATAGATTGCCTCGCGCGATCCGAGACCCTGGCTGCGCTCGGCGCCGAGCGCGACGTCGATGATCATAATCGCGTTTTTCTTGACGATGCCGATCAGCAGAATGACGCCGATCAGCGCGATGACGCTGAACTCGGTGTCGAACAGCAGCAGCGCCAGCACCGCGCCGACGCCTGCCGACGGCAATGTCGACAGAATCGTGATCGGGTGGATGAGGCTCTCGTAGAGCACTCCCAAAACAATGTAGACGGCGGCGAGCGCCGCGAGGATCAGTAGCGGCTGGGTCGTCAGCGACGATTTGAAGGCGCGCGCGGTGCCCTCGAATGTGCCGACGATCGTGGCCGGCGTCCCGATGCGCAAAACCGCGTCGTCGATGGCGCGGGTCGCCTCGCCAAGCGAGACACCCGGCTTCAGATTGAACGAGATCGTCGCGGCCGCGAACAGCCCTTGGTGGTTGACGGCGATCGGAGCGTGACCGGTTTCGAAGTGGGCCACCGCGGATAAAGGCACCATCCGTTCCGGCGCCGTACTGACGGCCGCGCCGGTCGAGGCGGCGCCGCGCCCGCTATTCGCAATCGCGTTCGTCGCCTGGTTGCGTACGGCCTGCGCGTCGTAGGACGGGTCATCCGCGCTCGCACCGCCGACCGTCGTGACGGTGTCGGTGATCGCGTTGGTCGCCTGCGTTCCGGTAATCGCGCCGGAGGTGCTGACAAAAATCCGGCTCAGCGCATCCGGGTTCCCCCAGTACAGCGGTGGAGCCTCCATCACGACCTTGTATTGGTTTCGCGTGGTGTAGATTGTCGAAACAGCCCGTTCGCCGAACGCGTCATAGAGCGTGTTGTCGATCTGCCGCGCGGTCACGCCGAGGCGCGCCGCGGTCGCGCGGTCGATTGCCAACCGGGTTTCGAGCCCGCCCTGCTGCTGGTCGGAGTTGACGTCGGTCAATTCCGGCAGCTGCTCCAACGCGGCCGTGATGCGCGGCTCCCACTCGTAGAGCTGCTGCAGATCGTCGGACTGCAAGGTGTATTGGTATTGCGCGAGCGACTCCCGCCCGCCGACCCGGATATCCTGCACCGCCTGCAAAAACAGGCGCCCGCCTGCTACCTGCGCGAGCTTGGGGCGCAGGCGCGCAACGACTGCGGCAGCGGAAACGCCGCGCTCGGCGAGCGGTTTCAGCGAGATGAAGACAAACCCGCTGTTGGTTCGCCCGCCCCCGGTGAAGCCGGTAACGCTGGCGACTGCCGGGTCCTCGCCGAGAATGCGGATGAACTGCGTCAGCTTGTCCCGCATCAGCTCGAACGAGGCGCTTTGATCGGCCCTGATCCCGCCCACCAGGCGTCCGGTGTCCTGCTGCGGGAACAGCCCCTTCGGGATCGCGATAAACAGATAAACGTTCAGCGCGACGACCAGCGCCAGCGCGCTCAGAACGAGCGCCGGATGGCGCAACGCCGTCGCCAGGGTGCGTCCGTAAAACCCTAGCATCTCCGCAAAAAGCCAATCGCTCGCGACGCTCCATCGGGAGGCTCGCCGCGGCCGATCGGTGGCCCAATAGGCGCACATCATTGGCGTCACGGTCAGCGATACGATCATCGAGATCAGGATCGCGACCGACAGCACCACCGCGAACTCGCGGAACATCCGTCCGATCAGACCCGGCATCAGCAGGATCGGCACGAAGACCGCGAGCAGCGACAGGGTCATCGAGACAACCGTGAAGGCGATCTCGCGCGCGCCATGCAACGCCGCCTCGATGCGGGCCATTCCCCCCTCGACATGCCGCGTCACGTTCTCGAGCACGACAATGGCATCGTCGACCACGAACCCGGTCGCGATCGTCAGCGCCATCAGCGAGGAGTTGTTGAGGCTGTAGCCGAGCAGGTGCATCGCGCCGAATGTGCCAAGCAGCGACACCGGCACCGCGACGCTGGGGATCAAGGCGGCGCGCGCGTTGCGCAGAAACAGGAATACGACAAGGATCACCAGCGCGACCGCGATGACGAGCGTGATCTCGACTTCGTGCAGCGACGCGCGGATTGTCGTGCTGCGGTCCAGCGCAACCGTGAGATCGATATCGCTCGGCAGCGCGGCCCGCAGCTGGGGCAGCATTCCGGTGACCCGGTCGACGGCGTCGATGATGTTGCCCCCGGGCCGCCGGTACAATATGACCAGAACCGCCGGCTTGCCGTTCGACAGGCCGACATTGCGTCTGCTTTCCTGGCCCTCCTCGATTTTGGCGACATCGCTGAGACGCACCGGCGCGCCGTTCCGGTAGGCGATCACGAGCGGCTTGTAATCGTCCGGGGTGGTGGCCTGGTCGTTGGCGTAGAGCTGCCAGCGCCGCGCGCCGTCCTCGATCACGCCTTTCGGACTGTGGGCGTTGGCCGCCGCGATTGCGGCCCGCACATCCTCCAGTCCGATCCCCTGATGAAATAGCGGCGTCGGATCGATCTCGATCCGCACGGCGCGAGCCGCGCCGCCGCCGATCGTAACCTGTCCGACCGCATCGATCTGCGACAGCGCCGGCACCAGGATCATCGACGCTTCGTCATAGATCTGGCCGCGCGTGCGCGTGTCGGAGGTGAGCGACAGGATCATGATCGGCGCGTCGGACGGGTTGACCTTGCGATAGGTCGGATTGCTCCTCAGCGTCGCGGGCAGGTCGGGGCGCGCCGCGTTGATCGCGGCCTGCACGTCGCGCGCGGCGCCCTCGATGTCGCGGCTGAGCGAGAATTGCAGCGTGATGCGGGTCGAACCGACCGTGCTCGACGACGTCATCTCGGTGACATCGGCTATGACCCCGAGATGCCGCTCGAGCGGGGTCGCGACGCTCGTCGCCATCGTCTCCGGACTCGCGCCGGCCATCTGCGCGCTGACGACGATTGTCGGATAATCGACCTGCGGCAGCGGCGCGACCGGCAGCCGCCAGAACGCGGCGATGCCGGCCAGCGCGATCCCGAGCGTCAGCAGGGTCGTCCCGACCGGACGCCGGATAAAGATGGCCGAAAAGCTGTTGGTCGAGGTCACCGGACGGCTTCGTCCGGATGGAGCAGGCGCCCGAAGCGCCGCCGGGCGACGCGGCCGAGCCGATCGAACGCCAAATAGATTACCGGGGTGGTGAACAACGTCAGGATCTGGCTGACGATCAGCCCGCCGACGATCGTCACGCCCAGCGGATGACGCAGTTCCGATCCGGTGCCGCTGCCGAGCATCAGCGGCAAGGCGCCGAACAGGGCCGCGGCGGTGGTCATCAAGATCGGGCGAAAGCGCAGCAGCGATGCCCGGAAGATTGCCTCGCGCGGTGACAGCCCCTGTTCGCGTTGCGCTTCAAGCGCGAAATCGACGATCAGAATGCCGTTCTTTTTGACGATCCCGATCAGCAGCACGATGCCGATTACGGCGATAATCGTCAGTTCGCTTCCCGCGACAATCAGCGCGAGCAGCGCGCCCAGACCCGCCGACGGCAGCGTCGAAAGAATCGTGATCGGATGGATGTAGCTCTCGTAAAGGACTCCCAGCACGATGTACATCGTGACAATTGACGCCAGGATCAGCAGTATTTCGTCGCCAAGCGCCGCCTCGAAGGCGAGCGCGGCCCCCTGAAATTTTGTCACCATGCTTGGCGGCAGGCCGAGTTCGCGCTGCGCCTCGCGGATCGCATCGACGGCCTCGCCGAGCGAGACGCCGGGAGCGAGGTCGAACGAGATCGACGCCGACGGAAACTGGCCGAGATGGCTGATCGACAGCGGCGCGCTCTGTTCGACTATCCGAGCGATGGCCGACAGCGGCACCTGTCCATTCTTGGCGGTAGACGACGGCAGGTAGATCGAGCCAAGCGATTCGAGCGACTGCCGCATGGTTGGATCGGCTTCGAGAATGACCCGGTACTGGCTCGACTGCGTGAAGATCGTCGAGACGATGCGTTGACCGAACGAGTCGTACAGCGCGTTGTCGATTGTTGCCGGCGTGATCCCGAACCGCGCCGCGGTCGCGCGGTCGATTTCCACAAAAGCCGCCAATCCGCTTTGCGTAGAAATGGTGGAAACGTCCTGGATCAGCGGAACCCGGCGCAGCCGCTCGACAAGGCGCGGCACCCATAAGGCAAGCTCGTCGGGATTAGCGTCCTGAACCGCGAACTGATACTGACCGCTGCCGACGGTCGCGTCGATCATCAAATCCTGCACCGGCTGCAGGTGGAGGGTAATGCCGCCGATCCCGGCCACTCGGTCCCGCAACCGGAGAACGATCTCGCTGGCGCTGGCGCGGCGCTCGCCGCGGGGGCGCAGATTTATCAGCATCCTGCCGCTGTTCGGTGTCATGTTGGTACCATCGATCCCGACCGACGACGACAGGTTCGCGACATCGGGATCGCCGAGAACGGCGGCGGCGACCGCCTGTTGGCGTTCGGCCATCGCCGCGAACGATATGCCTGGGGAGGCCTCGGTGATGCCCTGGATCAGCCCGGTATCCTGCACCGGGAAGAACCCTTTCGGGACGATCAGGTAGAGGAAAACCGTCAGGGCCAGTGTGGCGAGCGCGACCAGCAGCGTCGCGGTCTGGTGCGCGAGAACCCGGTTCAGCTGGCGACCGTACCAGTTGATGGAAGCCGCGAGCCAACGTTGCGTCAGACGCGCGAAGCCCGAGGTCTCCTCAAGCGAACGGCGGTGCAGCAGCCGGGCGCACATCATCGGCACCAGGGTCAGCGACACCACCGCCGAAATCACGATCGTGACGGCCAGGGTAATCGCGAATTCGCGAAACAGCCGTCCCACGACATCCGGCATGAACAACAGCGGGATCAATACCGCGATCAGCGAGACCGTCAGCGAGATGATCGTGAAGCCGATCTGGCGCGAGCCGTGCAATGCGGCACGCAGCGGCGTCTCGCCGCCTTCGATGTGCCGCGCGATGTTTTCGATCATGACGATCGCGTCATCGACGACAAACCCTGTCGCGATCGTCATCGCCATCAGCGACAGATTGTTGAGGCTGAACCCCGCCAGATACATCACGCCAAACGTGCCGACCAGCGACAGCGGCACCGACAGGCTCGGGATCAGCGTCCCCGCAGCGCTGCCGAGAAACAGGAAGATGACCAGCACGACGAGCGCGATGGCCAAGGCCAGCTCAACCTGAACCGAGTTGACCGAGGCGCGGATCGTATCGGTACGGTCGCTGAGCACCGTCAGGTTCACCGGCGCGGGCAGTGCCGCCCGCAGCCGCGGCAGCAGCGCCTCGATGCGGTCGACAACATCGATGACATTGGCGCCGGGCTGACGCTGGACGGTTACGATGACCGCCGGGTGGTTGTTCATCCAGCCCGCGAGCTTTGCATTCTCGGGCCCCTCGACCGCGTTCGCCACGTCGGCCAGGCGAACCGGGGCGCCATTGCGATAGGCGATGACCAGGTCGTTGTATTCCTCGGGGCTTTTCAACTGATCGTTCGCGTTTATCGAATATGCCCGGCTCGGCCCGTCAAAATTGCCTTTCGGCCCGCTGACATTGGCGTTGCCGATGGTCGTGCGCAGATCGTCGATGTTGAGACCGTAGGCCGCGAGCTGTTGCAGATTTGCCTGGATCCGCAGCGCCGGGCGGTTCCCGCCGCCGACCCTGACCAGCCCGACCCCCGGCAGTTGCGAGATTTTCTGCGCGACCCGCGTGTCGGCGAGATCGCTGAGCTGGGTGAGCGTCATCGTTGCCGAGGTCAGCGCCAGGGTCAGGATCGGCGCATCGGCCGGGTTCACCTTGGCGTAGATCGGGGGCGCCGGCAGGTCCGATGGCAGCAGATTTCCGGCGGCGTTGATCGCCGCCTGCACCTGCTGCTCGGCGATATCGAGGCTGAGCGAGAGATTGAACTGCAGCGTCACCACGGATGTGCCGGCCGAACTGACCGAGCTCATCTGGTTGAGGCCCGGCATTTGTCCCAGTTGCACTTCGAGCGGCGCGGTCACCGAAGACCCCATCACTTCCGGGCTTGCTCCGGGGTAAAGCGTCGTCACCTGGATCGTCGGGTAGTCGACTTCCGGCAGCGCCGATACCGGCAGCAGCCGATAGGCGATCATGCCGACCAGCATGATTGCGGCCATAAGCAGCGAGGTCGCCACCGGCCGCAGGATGAAAATGCGCGACGGGTTCACCCGCTACCCCAAACGCCTGTCGGATTGCCGGGTCACTCGCTGCTCCGTCCGCGGTGGCCGCGCGGCCGCTCGGGTGAGGTTGCATCGCCGGTGGCGCCGCGGCCCGGTTTCGCGGTCCGTATCTTGGCGCCGTCGCGCAGCCGGTCGGCCCCATCGACCACGACAGTCTGCCCCGGATGCAGACCATCATTGACGGCGACACGCTCGCCGCTGTTCGGACCCAGGCTTACCGGCTGCACGGCCACGGTATCATCTGGTTTGACGAGGTACACAAAGGTTCCGGGCGCGCCGCGCTGCACCGCCGCCGCCGGGATCACAGGCTGCCCGCGCATCGTATCGAGCACCAGCTGGATAGTGACAAACTGGTTCGCGAACAGCGCCTCTTCGGCATTGTCGAACGACGCGCGCAATTTGATCATGCCGGTCGTGGTGTCGATCTGGTTGTCCACCGTTTCAAGCGTCCCGCTGGCCAGCGGAGTTGCGCCGGTGCGGTCGAAGGCGGTGACCGCCAGCTTCGCCCCGGAGCGCATCCGACGCATCACCGTCGGAAGCTCGTCGGCCGGCAGCGTGAAGATGACCGAGATCGGCTGCGTTTGCGTGATGACAACGATGCCGCCGGTGTCGCTGGTCTGCACATAGTTGCCGGGGTCCACGCGGCGCAGCCCGACCCGGCCGCTGATCGGCGAGACGATGCGGGCATAGGTGAGATTGAGCTTTTGCGCATCGACCTGCGCCTGGTCGGCGGCAATCGTTCCCTGGTTCTGCTGGACCAGCGCGGCCTGCGTATCGACCGTCTGCCGGGCGATGGAATTCTGCGCCAGCAATGTGCGGTAGCGCGCGAGATCGACCTCGGAATTGCGGAGGGTGGCCCGATCCTTCGCCAGTTGGCCTTCGGCCTGGGCGAGCGCCACTTGATAGGGGCGCGGATCGATCTGCGCCAGGAAATCGCCCTTTTTTACGACCTGCCCCTCCTTGAACGCGACCTCGACCAACTGGCCGCTGATCTGCGGTTTGACCGTGACCGTCGCTAGCGGCGTCACGGTGCCGAGCGCGTTCAGGACAACGGGCACGTCGGCCGTTTCGACCTGAGCGGTCGCGACCGGCATCGGACCGGACGGATTGGAGCGCCCGGCTTGAGGTGGAGCTGTCCGGTCCACTCGCCATACCAGCAGCCCCACCCCGGCGGCCAGCAGCGCGAGCAGCAATAACCACAAGACCCGGCGCCGGCGAGTGGAGCCAGATTGCGGCGCGAGCGTCGGCCCGGTTTGCGGCTCGGCGGCGCGCGGCGCGGGTGGCGCAAATTCCTCCAACGCTTCGCGGCCCAGAGCCGACGCCGCGAACGGGCCGCTCGCATGGTCATCCATACAGTGCGTAACCAAATCGCAGCCGGACGGCGGCCGCGTGCTTTTCCCCGGTCATTCAGGACTCTACGCAGGGCTATACGAAAACCTCCCTGTGCAAACCGTCCGCCGAGGTCTCGTTCAACAGCGGGCCGGCTCCGCGGATTGCCGGATCAGAAGACGCTGCCGACAACGCGGCTGAACCAGCCTTCGTTTGCCTGCCGCGGTGTACCTTCACCCGTTACCAGCGCGTAGGCATCGCTGTACCACTGGCTGCCTGGGTAATTGTACCCTAGAACCGCGGCGTTTTCTCTTGCTTCGTTCGTCAGGCCGAGCGCGAGGTTGATTTCGACAAGCCGTTCGAGCGCCTCGGGGACATGTGTCGTGGTTTGAAAATTATCGACAACCCGCTTAAATCGGTTCATCGCAGCCAGGTATTCCCGCCGCTTCAGGTAATATCGACCGATTTCCATCTCCTTTCCGGCCAGATGGTCGCGCGTGAAATCGAGTTTCAGCTTGGCATCGCGTGCATATTTCGTATCGGGAAACCGGCGCACGACCTCGTCGAGAGCCTTAAGGGCCAGCTCGGTCAATTTCTGATCGCGCCCGACATCGACGATTTGCATATAATAGGAAACCGCTTTCATATAATAAGCGTAGACGACGTCTCGATTACCCGGGTGGAGCTGGATATAGCGATCGGCGGCAAGAACCGCATCATTATAATTACCGTTTTGAAAATTGGCGTAGATCTGCATCAACTGGCTTTTTGTCGCCCATACCGAGTAGGGATGTTGCGCATCGACCTCATCGAAAGTCTTCGCGGCCGCGGCGTAATTCTCCTCCAACATGGCGTCCATCGCCTTGTTGTAGAGGTCATCGACCGGTTTTTCGATATAGACTTGGTCTTTGTTGCCGCCACATGCGGCAAGCGCGGACAACACCCCCGCAGCGAACAGCCGCGACGGCGATAACAACGGATACATCAGCGCTCCGATTTCGGCTCCAGCTTCTCCGCCGCGCTTATAACACGGTTCGCCGCGCTCTGTTAAAGTGTCGCCGCGGCGCAGGATCGGCCTGGAGCCGTCTCATGCCGCCGCGGCCGTGGCGGCCGGGGTCCAAGCCGATATGACAGGCTCGGCCGGTTCCAACACGGTCGTCCAGCGCCACGCCTCGGGGTCGGCGAACACAGCCGCGAGCAGCCGGCGCGTCAGCGCGTGGCCCGAACGGGAACCGCGGAAATGCCCGATGATCGCGCCACCCGCGAGAAACAGATCGCCAATCGCGTCGACCAGTTTATGACGCACGAACTCATCGGCAAACCGCAACCCGCCGGCGTTCAGGACACGATTGCCGCTGATCACGACAGCATTGTCGAGCGAGCCGCCGCGCGCCAGACCGGCCGCGTGCAGCCGGGGCAAATCGTCGAGCAGACCAAAGGTGCGTGCCGGCGCGATCTCGGCGTTGAACGCCCCCGGACCGATGCTCAAAGAGATATGCTGATGCCCGATCAGCGGATTGTCGAACTCAATATCGAAACTCATCGAAAATTCGGAACTCGGCAGCAATGCGGCCGACGAATCGCCTTCGATCACCTCGACGGGTTTCATTATCTCGATCGCCCGCCGCTGTGCGTCCTGGGTTTTGGTCCCGGCACTCCCGATCATGCGGACGAACGGCGCCGCACTCCCATCCATGACGGGAACCTCGGGGCCGTCCAGTTCAACAATCGCGTTGTCGATTCTGTTGCCGGACAGCGCCGCCAGCAAATGCTCCACCGTGGCGACCTGAGTGCCGTCGCGGTTGGCGAGCACGGTCGACAGCGCCGACGCGACGCTGTTCCGCCAATCGGCCCGGATCTCGGCGCCGGCGTCGGACCGGCGAAACACGATACCGGTATCCGGCGCCGCCGGGCGCAGCGTCATCGCGGCCGGCTGCCCGGAATGCAGCCCGATCCCCCGACAGCCGACGGCGTCCCGCAGGGTGCGCTGCGGCGCAATCCTCATTTCCCCCAACATGCACACCAGTTTGATAGGTTATCAACTCGGGCGCAGGTTAGGCACAAGCCGCGCCAAATTAAAATCAATCATTGTTACGGATTGTTGCAAGCCGGCGGTAATCAGTCGGCAAGCGAATAGCCATCTCGGCCGCGGCGCCGCACGAAGGGCCTGCGGGTCGAGCGCCGCATTGGGCTTTGCAAGGATATAACTATTTGCGGACCGGATCGTGCGAACGCCCGTTACCGATCGGCCGGCGATCTTGTCGGTTCGGCATCCCCAGACGAGAGAAGGCGGGTCGGGAACCCGGCCGCGACCAGCGCGTCGATAATTGTATCGACGTGGCGGCGGTTCTGGGTCTCGACGACCAGGTCGAGTTCGGCGCGCTTTACCGAAGAATCGTGGAACAGGCGCTGGTGGTGCACCTCGACGATATTAGCGCCGAGCCCGCCGATGATCCCGGCGACGCGCGACAGCACTCCCGGCAGATCGGGCAGTTCGGCGCGCAGCCGCACCAGTCGACCGCCGCGCACCAGCCCGCGCATCAGTAACGACGCGAGAAGCCGCGCATCGATGTTGCCTCCGGTCAGCACGATCCCGACCTGTCGGCCGCGGAAGCGCTCAGGTTCAGCGATCAGCGCCGCCAAACCAGCCGCGCCGGCCCCCTCGACGACGAGTTTCTGGCGCTCGATCAACAGCTCTATCGCGGCTTCCAATTGCCGCTCGGTGACGAGACGGACGGCGCCGACCAGTTCACCGATAATCCGCCGGGTGAGCAGCCCCGGTTCCTTTACCGCGATGCCCTCGGCCAGCGTCGTCCCCTCGCTCGGCAGCCCCGGGTCTATGTTCTGCAGCACGCGATACATCGAGGGAAAGAGCGCCGACTGCACGCCGATGATCTCGACCTGCGGCGACTGGTATTTCGCCGCGACGGCAATTCCGGAGATCAATCCGCCCCCGCCCACCGGCACAAACAGCGTGTCGAGATCCGGGTTGTCGGCGAGCATTTCGAGCGCGATGGTTCCCTGCCCGGCGATTACGGCTGGATCATCGTACGGATGAACCGGTACGAGGCCGTGCTCGGCGGCGAGCGAATCGGCGGCGCGGCGCGCATCGACAAGACTGTCGCCGCGCAGCACGACCCTCGCGCCCAGCGCCTCGGTGCGATCGATCTTCGTGAACGGTGTGCCGGCCGGCATCACGATGGTGGCCGGGATGCCGAGACGGCGCGCGTGATAGGCCACGCCCTGGGCATGATTACCCGCCGACATCGCGACGACCCCGGTACGCCGCGCCGACGCATCGAGCGTCAGCAGCTTGTTGAGTGCGCCGCGCTCCTTGAACGACCCGGTAGCCTGCTGCGTCTCGAGTTTCAGAAAGACCTCGCAGCCGGCGATCTCGGACAGCGCGGCGGCGCGAACCAGCGGGGTCCGCACGATCTCGCCGCTTATCGCGGCTTCGGCCTCGCGGATATCGTCAATCGTGACCGGCAGATCGATCATGGGGCGGGTTCCAGGGTCAGGGTGGCGACCGGTTCGGCTTTGCCGGGCACGAGGTAATCGAAATTCCGCCAGCGCCGCAGCAAGTCGGAGAAATGCGGCGACAGCGGGTTGCCCGATTGCCCCGGGGCCGCGATCATGCGCGACGCGGATGGGTCGGCGAGATCGGCGACCATGCGCAAACCGGCGCCGTGGCGGTGCGCGTAGGGATGCTCGTCGTCGCGAATTGTCGTTGAGCCGCGGTTTACGGTGTCGAACCCGCCGCTCGTCGATATCGCTACGTTGATCCAGTCCTGCAGCACCGGAATGCGCGAGAATACCGGGTTCGGAAACGTCGCGATGTGCGCGCGCCCCCATTGCCAGGCGGCCATATCCGATCCATAGGTCTCGCGCAGGCTCGCCAGCGCTGCCTCCAATGTTGTCGACAGCAATGCATCGCAGCCGATCGGCGGCGGTTCGGCCGGCTTCGCCGACTTGCCTGCACCGGCCGCATTGGCACCGACCAGTGCGGAGGCAACATGGCTCGGGTCGGCAGGCTCAGCCGGCGGCGCGCCGCACCATTCCGGATGCCGGGTCAGCACGTTTTCGATGACATCAGGGTGCAAGTTCCAGTAGTCGCGTCCATCGTCGCCGAGCCGGCCGATGAACACCGCCTCGGCAAAGGCGCGCAGCCAGGCCGTGAACAGCAGCGGCTCCACGTCATGCCTGTCCATCCGAAAGTCCCAGCCTTGCAACCGCTCGATCGCCGCGAGCGACCGATCGTCGGTGGGATTGATACGGGTCATCAGCGGCACCAGGCGGCGCGCGGCGATCGACAGCGTATCGGCCTGGATCGCGGCGCTGGCCTCGGGCGACTGGATCGGCTCGGCGGCAAGCAGTTCGTCGATCCGCTCCGCCCGGTTCGGCAGGTCCCAGTCGCGCGACAGAAAATAGGGGTAGCTGTCGGGCACGATCTTGTTGTTGGCGCTGACGAAATGGCCGGAAGCCGGGTTGCTGCCCTGGGGCAGTTCGGCGAACGGAACAAAGCCGGTCCAGTCGTATTCGCCGGTCCACCCGGGCACCGGCAGCCAGCCGTTGCCGCTCCGGCGGATCGGGATGCGGCCGGGCGCGATAAACCCGATCTCGCCGTTCGCGCCGCCAAACACGACATTCTGCTGCGGCGCGACAAAGCTCTCGAGGGCGGCGCGGAACTCGGCCCAGTCGTCGGCACGGCCGGCGGACCACAGGGCTTCGGCGGTGCGGTCGTCCTCGGTCAGAAAGGCGGCGGCGAGCGCCAGCACATAACCCGGCTCGGCGGTGCCCGCCGGCAACACATCCGACAGAACCGGGCCGTGGCGCGTGCCGCGGATCGTTATTGTCACCGGCGCGGCGTCGCGCACCGCGATCGTCTCCTGCCGCGTTGCGAAAGCGGCACTGCCGCCGGGGGTCAAATAGCGGCCGGCATCGTTCGGATCGAGCTTCTCGATGAACAGGTCGGCAACGTCGCTGGCCGTTGTCGTAAAGCCCCAGGCAATCCGGTCGTTGTGGCCGATCACGACCAGCGGCGCGCCGGGCGCCGTGCCGCCGGCTATCTCACGGTCAGGCGTTTTGAGGCGCGCCAGATACCAGACCCCCGGCGCGGAAAATCCGAGATGGGGGTCATTGGCCAGCAACGGCTTCCCGCTCGCGCTGTGCGCGCCGTCGACGACCCAGTTGTTCGAGGCATAATTCGGCCCGATCTTTGCCGGGAGGCCGGCATATAGCGGGTCGAGCGGCAGAGTTCGGTAGATCGCCGCCAGTTCCGCCAAGGTGGTCGGCGCCTCTTTCGGGTAATTCGGATAGAGAATGGCGAGCTGCTCGGGCGACAGGCTGCGCGCGAGCCGGGCTCGCAGCAATTCGCCACGGTAGTTGCCGGTCAGCTCCAGATCCATCAGCTTGCCCCAGACGAGGCTGTCGGCCGGCCGCCATTGCTCCGGCGCAAAGCGCAGCAATTGGAACTCCGGCGGCAGCGCGCCGCGCCGCGCCGCGAGAAACGCGTTGACCCCGGCGGCGTAAGCTTCGAGAACTCGCTGCATCGGCGCCGACAGATGAGCAAAGGAGGCGTCGGCCAGGCGATAGAGGCCGAGCACCCGCATCTGCCTATCGATGCCGATGGTCCGAGCACCAAAGATTTCGGACAATCTGCCGGCCCCGTAGCGCCGCATCGTCTCCATCTGGAACAGCCGGTCCTGGGCATGGGCGAAACCGAGGCCGAAGGCGGCGTCCGCGTCGTCGCGCGCCGCGATCAGCGGCACCCCATCGGCGTCGCGCGCGATTGTCACCGGTGCGCCGAGGCCCTGGACCGTGATGCGGCCCTCGACCTGCGGCAGCGAGGAGCGCAGATACAGGTAGAATCCGCCGACGGCGACGAGCAGCAATATCAAAAAGCCGACAACGATGCGGCGGATCATGAGTATCGATCCCCGATCCGTCATCCCGGCGCCGGCCGGGATTCACGGCCGGCAAGGATACCGGCCTGCGCCGGTATGACGAGATGGGCGAGGCAGGCCGGTCCCGTCAGCACCGCGCGGCGATCAAAGGCCGAGTTCTTTCAGGATGGCCGATCGGTCGGCGTCGAGGTCGGGGGCGGCAGAGCGGGTCGGCGGATCGGCGAAGGCCGACAGCTTCATCGGGTTGCCGGCGAGCTGCAACGGTCCGGTAACCGGATCGTCGCACTCGATCAGCATGTTGCGCGCCGCCACCTGGGGGTGGGCGACGGCTTGCGCGACGTTGTTGACCGGGCCGCACGGCAGGCCCGCCTTTTCGAGCACCGCGATCCAGTGTTCGGTAGTCCCGCCGCTCAGCGCCGCCTCGATCTCGGCCTTGAGCGCCGGCTGGTGCTGGTTTCGCAGCGGGTTTGTCTTGAACAGCGGATTTTCGGCCAGCTCGGGGCGCCCGATCGCGTGCGCCATCTTGACGAACAGCCCGTCATTGCCGGCCGCGATGATGATATGGCCGTCGCTTGTCGCAAATGCCTCAAACGGCGTGATCGAGGGGTGGCGGGCGCCGAGCGGCCCGGGAATTTCGCCGGTCGTCGTATAGCGCATGACCGCGTTTTCCAGGAGCGCCAGCTGGCAATCGAACAACGCCACATCGACCTTGGTCGCCTCGCCGGTGCGCTCGCGGTGCAGCAAAGCCGCGCTCAGGCCGATCGCGGTGTAAAGACCGCCGCCGAGATCGCCGACCGAGGTGCCGACCCGGACCAGTTCGCCGCCCGGTGTGCCGGTGATGCTCATGATGCCGCCAAGTCCCTGCACCACCATGTCGTAGGAGGGATAGTGCGAGTAGGGGCCGGTATGGCCGAAACCGGACGCGGCGGCGTAGATCAACCGGGGATAGCGCAGATGCAGCGTGTCCCAGCCATAGCCGAGCTTTTCCATCGTCCCGGGCCGGAAGTTCTCGACAATAGCATCGGCCTTGTCGAGCAGACGCTCGAAGATGTCGCGATCATCCGGTGCTTTCAGATCGAGGACGATCGATTCCTTGCCGCGGTTGATCGACGCGAAATAGGTCGACTTGCCGTTCTTGAACGGGCCGTATTGCCGCGCGTCGTCACCGGTTTTCGGCGCCTCGACCTTGATCACGCGGGCGCCCAATTCGGCCATCAGCAGCGTGCAGTACGGCCCGGCCAGAATGCGCGACAGATCGACGATCGTGATGCCGGAAAGCGGCCCAGCCTGTGGCATGCGTTTGTCCCTTCGGTGCGGCGCCGTCAGATAGCCGGAATGGGGCCGAATCGCAACCGACAGGCTCCATTCGGACCGCGGCCGACCCGGCCGCATGCGGGCAGGATGCCCGCGGTCCAATGCACATTCATGCCGGAAGCGGCGCGCTCATTCCGAGCTGGTCGGCGAGGCGGACGAGCTGCGCGACGCCGCCCGCCTGCATTTTTCGCAT
>JBFXDF010000064.1:0-17214 GCA_050181375.1 Alphaproteobacteria bacterium | reverse complement strand
GGCAGCAACACGGCAACCGCGAGGTGACGCACCGCGCGGCCGGCAGGCTCGGGACGGCGGGCACGAGATACCGCGGCCCCGAATTCCAATCCGCGACGCTCGTGTCGGAAGGCGGGGCCGAGCCGCTGTTTGCGGCCAACGATTCCTGCGGCGTCGGTCTCGGCCCCGCCGGGCTGTGCCGCGGCACGGTCGGCGGCTCGTTCATCCACCTGATCGACCGCGCCGACGACTGATTTTGCGGGGTCAACCCCGCGAATTTGCCGCCATTTGCCGCCAATCGAGCTTGTCGCCGAGCTTCAGCCGGGTGCCCGCCTCCGGCATCTCGTATTTGAGGCCGGTCGCGCAATTGAACAGCACGGCGCGCTCGCCGGGCTTGACCCGCCCGTCGGCGATCGCCCGCTTGTACGCGGCATAGGTAGCCGCCCCCTCCGGACAAAGGAGAAATCCCTCCTCGGCGGCCACCTCGCGCCAGGCCTCGGCGATTTCCGCGTCATCGACCGCCGCGGCGAACCCGCCGCTTTCCCGCACCGCGCGCAGGATCAGAAAGTCGCCGACCGCCTGCGGCACCCGGATGCCGGCGGCGAAGGTATGCGCGTCCTGCCAGCGCGGCGCGTGCTCCTCCCCCGCTTCCCAGGCCTTGACCATCGGCGCGCAGCCGGCGGCCTGCACCACGACCATGCGCGGCCGCTTCTTGCCGATCCAGCCGAGCGCCTCCAACTCGGCGAAGGCCTTCCACATGCCGATGATGCCGGTGCCGCCGCCGGTCGGGTAGAAGATGATGTCGGGCACCTCCCAGCCGAGCTGTTCGGCCAGTTCGATGCCCATCGTCTTCTTGCCCTCGATGCGGTACGGCTCGCGCAACGTCGAGCAGTTGAACCAGCCGATTTCCTTTTCGCCCTCGGCGACCAGCCGGCCGCAATCGTCGATCAGCCCGTCGACCAGAAACACCCGGGCGCCCTGCATCGCGATCTCGCGCACATTGACCGACGGCGTGTCGTCGGGACAGAACACGGTCGCCTTCATGCCGGCGCGCGCGCAATAGGCCGCCATCGCCGAGCCGGCATTGCCGTTGGTCGGCATCGCCATATGCGTGACGCCGAGTTCCTTGGCCATCGACACCGCGAGCGCCAGCCCGCGCGCCTTGAACGATCCGGTCGGCAGTCGCCCCTCGTCCTTGACGATCAGCTCGCCCCCTCGCGCCAGCCGCCCGGCGATGCGCGGCAGCGACACCAGCGGCGTCACGACCTCGCCGAGCGACAGCACGTTTTCCGCCCGCCGCACCGGCAGCAATTCGCGATAGCGCCACAGCGTCTGCGGCCGCCCGGCGAGAGCATCGCGGGGCAACGCCCGCCGCACCGCGTCGAGATCGTAACGCACGAGCAACGGCCGTCCGGCGCGCGACAACCCATGCAGCCGGTCGGCCTCATAGCGCTCGCCGGTCATGCTGCATTCGAGATGCGTCACAAAGGTCGGCACCTCGCCGTTCATTACCTGCTGTTCGGCCATTTCCGCTCTCCGTTCGAACCGCCGCCGTAGAATACGGGATATTCCGTATACGAAGGCGGCCCGCCATTTTCGGCAGATTCGCGGAAAGCGCGCCCGATGACAAATGCGGCAAGTCTGCGATCGTTCGCGCGCCGGTTTGGCGGGTTCCCGTCAGCCAGGCATCCAAGCGGGAACACGCCGCATTCAGCAACGCTCGCCAACCGAGCAGCCGAATTGAGGCTTGCTACCCCAACAGTTGCCGAACCTTGTCCCAGTAACCGAGAGTGCTGTCTCGTTGGAATCCGTTCGGTCCGCCATTCCAGATCCGCGCTCGGTCCTGATCGGTTACAGCGCGCCCTATCCGCTGCCTGGTAGCCCAGATCAGCATGTATTTTTCGAATGTATCTATCGAGAGCGGCCGGTTCCCCAACATTTGTTCGGGGGCAATGTTGGTGCTAAAACGCCGGTTAACGTCGATGCAAACAGGAAGTCTGATTTGAAGGCAGCCAAAAGCTTTGTTTGTTAAATGTGTATCTCCGATTGCGTTGTCGTTGCCTTGCGACTCCACTTGGATCAGGGCATTGATCAGCTTTTGCCGAGCGGCAAAGGATGCATCGTTGCTGCCGCTTACGAGCCCAACCGAACCGGTCGGGGGCGCCGCCGCAGACGCCAGCTTCCGTTTTCCGAGCACAATCGCCCTTGGAAAAGATGAGATATTCACCGAATCGTGCTGGTTACCACCAAGCAGCTGGAGATTTCCCTTGGGATCGCGGCCCGCGTAGAAACCGACATGTCCGGTGCTTGGTCCGCCGCGTGCGATTACGACGATGCAGCCGGGAACGAAATCGCCGCTTTCCTCTCCCCAATTCAGCCATGAGCGCGCAAGCGCAGAATTCGTACCTGCGTTGCCGCTTCTCGTAACGCAGAAATTCACGAACGCCGAGCACCACGGCACGGAATCGGGTTGCGCTCCCAGGGTCGTTGTCGTGAAATATTCCGTGATGCGGGGATTGTCGCCTTCCGCGACCCCCATTTCGGCTTGCGCCACCGCCATCCAGGGGAACCCCGAAGCCGTGGTCGGCAATTCCGCCGGCGGCGGGTCGCCGGGAAATTCGGCAATCAGCGTGATTATGCCGTTATGATCCTCGCGTCGCGCCGTTCCCCCGTCGGCCTCGATGAGGAAAATCTCATCGTCCAGCGTTTCCGCGGTTATGTCCGTGTATATTCGCTCGAACATGGCCTAGAGTCCTCCGCTGCCTTTTTTAATACAATCCGTCATCGCATTGAGACTTGCGTCCGTGCGGCGACTGAGATCCTGGAGTGGGGTTCCAGGCGGTATCCCGAACGGAGCCGCGCAGCTATCGACAACGGCGCGGCTCGCGGGCGTAAGCACCTTGCCATTGAATTTGAGCGATCTAATCGCCGCGATAAAGGCCGGCCTGTTCGGCGGCAATACGGATTGCCCCTGCCCGCCGGGCTGCACCGGCGGTGGCGGCGGCAGTACGACAGGGGGCGGAGGCGGAGGCGGGACCCCGACAGTGGGTACGCCGGCGGGGGCAACGCCAGATCCGGGGACAGCGGGCACGAATTCAGGGTTGTGGATAGCCTCTTGCAGGTTTTGTCGGGCTTGCACGCGCTCGATGCTTACCGCCTCTGTTACACCGGTCAGCGCGCCAACGATCGTGCCGGCGCGATAATAGCCGGACACATCCGCTAATGCCATGGCGAGCGGGTAGTCACTGGCGCTCAGCCGCAGCCTGGAGGAAATTTGCGCCCTCGCTTGATCGCGTTGTGCGCGCATCGCGGTGAGCAGCGCCAGCGAGGTTTGCTCGGCTAAAATCGTCTTTGTGAATGCTTCGCGGGTGCCCGCAACCGCCGCCGAGACGCCGGACAGGATCTGGCTGGTACCGCCAGACACGAAGGCGCCCGCGGTGCCCAGGCCGATTATCGCCAAATTCGAGCCAAAATCCAATTGCCGGTTGGCATCGAAAAATCCGAGCTCAAACTGTTCGTATCGCAGGTCGATCGCGACCATTAGTGGCTGGACGATGTTGTCGCGGCAGATTGTTGCCTGTGGGGACACCAGAGGTGTCTGGAGGCAAGCAGTGACCGCCTCCGGACTGTACGGCTGCTGCAGGCCGATCAGGTAAGTCTCGAAGTTAGCGATCGGCGGCTCGGGAGCGCCCCGAATACCCCCGCAGGCGGCAACGGTCAGAAGCAGAAGCGCCGCTACCATCCTGCCGAATGCACCAGAGCGCATCCTTCCTCCCGAATGTTTAAGTCGGTATCCCCATTGTGCCGACGCTGAATTGTTGCGCATTTGGCGAGGACGATGCAACCTGAATAAAGTGCTGGTTGTAAAAACGGGGTCTCTGTCTGGTCCGGAGGTTCAATCGCGCGCTGCGAATTGCCGGGCAACCAAAAGGGGCGCGGCCGGGCGCGTCGCGATGCGACTTTTTGCCACTCAAATCGCCCAGACGCCGCCATTTTCTTGCAGCAGAAAGTGTCCAGCCCCCGTCGCCTGGGTTGGATTGTGATAGATTCCCGATGCAATAAACAGGGAGAAACTCGGTTGTCCGACAGGCTGTTGCCCGCCGTCGCGTTTGATGCCTATCTCGCCGAGCCGGCGCGCCGTCCGGCCTTGGCCGAGCGTTTCCTGCCGCCGCCCGAATTTGTCTGGGGCGGTTTTACGGCAAGCGACGGCGCAATGCTGCGCTGGGGGCATCTGCCGGTGCCCGCTTCGATTCCCCGGGCGCGCGCCGCCTGCGTGATCGCAATCGGCTTTGGCGAGTTTATCGAAAAACATTTCGAGACGATGCGCGATCTGGCGGCGCGCGGCATCGCCGTGTGGTGCCTCGACTGGCGCGGCCAGGGCCGCTCGATTCGGCCGTCGCGGTTTCCGACCCGGCCGCGCGCCCGCGATTTCAGCCGCGACGCCGAGGACCTCGCCGAATTCGCGGCGACGCAATTGCCGCCGGATCTGCCGCGCCTCCTGGTGGCGCATTCGATGGGCGGCGCGATCGCGCTGGTCTGCCTGCGCCGCCATCCCGGCCTGTTCGCCGGGGCGGCGCTGTCCTCGCCGATGGTCGGGCTGCGCATCGGGCGCCTCCCGCCGACGCTGGTCCGCGTTCTGACGGTGCCGGCGCGCGCCGCCGGCCTCGGGCACCGCTTCATCCCCGGCGCGGGGGAATGGCGCCCCGACCGCGTGCCGACGCCGCAGACCAGCCGCGTCACGACCGACGCCGAGCGCTGCCGGCTGCGTCACGCGTGGTTCTCCGCCGACCCGGAGCTGCGTCTCGACCAGGCGACCTATGGCTGGGTGGACAGCGCGCTGGCGCTTGTCGCGCGCATCGCGAAACCGGAATTCCTCGGCGCCATCCGCACCCCGATCCTGATCGGCCAGCCGGAGCACGAGCTGGTCGTATCCGGCGCGGCGCAGCGCCGGGCCGCCGCGCTCCTGCCGCGCGCCCAGCTCGTCGAGTTGGCCGGGTCGAAGCACGACCCGTTTCTCGAATGCGACGCGGTGCGCGATTACTGGTTCGACTGCCTCGACCGGTTCATCGCCGAATGCCTCGGCGAACCCCGCGCGACGCCGGCCCCGCACGCGACAGGCGATAACGAGCCCGGCGCCGCCCGCGGCGCCAAGGCGCCGCGCTGGCCGATACCGCGCCGGTGGGCGGCAAGACGGCGCGCCTCGACATCGCAGCCTCGGCGCCGGCGGATCATCGGGAACGCGGCCTCGCGCAAATAGTGCTCCGCCGCGTGCGCCGGCCCGGTCTACGATCGCCGCCGGCGACAAACGAGATCGGGAGCATCGGGCGATGGCGCAGATCGGCAAGGACCTCGGCGGCAAGGTGGCGGTGGTCACCGGCGCGAGCAGCGGCATCGGCCGGGAGAGCGCGAAATTGTTCGCGCAGGCCGGCGCCAGGGTGGTCGTCGGTTACAACAACGGGATCGAGCGCGCCGAGGCGGTGGTGCGCGGGCTGGCCGGCGGCGGCCACAAGGCGATGCATCTGCCGCTCGAGGACACCGCGCGCATCCGCCAGGTCGCGGCCGCGGTGCGCGAGGAATACGGCCGCGCCGACATCCTGGTCAATTCCGCCGGGTTCACCCGGATGGTGGCGCATCACGATTTGGAAGCGCTCGACGACGATCTGATCGATCAGGTGCTGACGGCCAATGTGCGCGGCCCGTTCGCGACGATCCGCGCCTTCGCGCCGCTTCTGAAGGAATCGGGTGACGGTGTTATCGTCAACATATCGTCCGGCGCGGCCGAGCACGGCACCGGCAGCTCGATCATCTACGGCGCCTCTAAGGCGGCGCTCAACACGATGAGCATGGCGCTGGCGCGGGTGCTCGGCCCCGAGATCCGGGTCGTGGTCGTCGCGCCCGGCATGGTGCATACCGGGTTCGTGCCGGGGCGCACCGAGGAGATGATGGCGAAGGCGGCGCTGGCGACTCCGTTGAAGCGCGCGATCGAACCCGAGGACGTGGCGCTGGCGGTGATCTCCTGCGTCACCCATCTGACGCACACGACCGGTTCGATTATCGCGGTCGATGCCGGCCGGCATTTGTGACTGGGTCTGATGTTACCGTAGGGCGGGTGGAGCGGAGCGCAACCCGCCAGTGACGACGCCGTACCGCGGCGGGTTCCGCTTCGCTCCACCCGCCCTACAACGGTGACAACGAAATGCCTCCCATTCTGCGGCAGCGCGAGATCATCGACCGGCGGGCGCTCGCCGAGGAATTGGCGCGAACGGTGGCCGGGTCGCGCGCCCCGGCGACCGATCGGACCGTTCTGCTGCCGCCGCTGAAGGCGGCGCTGGCGCACGGGCGCGAGGAAATCCGCCGCCGCTTTGAGGCCGGCGGCGCGGCGGCGCGGGCCGTCGCCGAGCAGAGTTTTCTGATCGATCAGCTGATCCGGATGATCCACGACCTCGCTATCGAATCCGTGTACCCGCTCGCCAACCCGACCGAGGGCGAAAAGATGGCGATCGTCGCGGTCGGCGGCTATGGACGCGGCGAGCTGGCGCCGTATTCGGACATCGATCTGCTGTTCCTGCTGCCTTACAAGCTGACGCCGCATAACGAGCAGGTCATCGAATTCCTGCTTTATCTGATGTGGGATCTCGGTCTCAAGGTCGGGCAGGCAACGCGCACCGTGGCGGAATGCCTGCGCTACGCCAGGGACGATGTGACGGTCCGCACGGCATTGCTGGAAGCACGCTATCTCTGGGGCGAGCAGGCTCTTTTCGGCGAGCTGAAACAGGCTTTCGAAGACCAGATCCAGCGCGGCACCGCGGCGCAGTTTGTCGAAGCCAAGCTCGCCGAGCGCGACGCGCGCCATCAGAGGGTCGGCGACAGCCGCTACCAGCTCGAGCCCAACGTAAAGGAAGGCAAAGGCGGCTTGCGCGATCTGCACACGCTGTTCTGGATCGCGAAATACATCTACCGCATCGACGATGTCGCGAAGCTGGTAGAGACCGGCGTGCTATCCGAAGAGGCGTCGGCTCGCTTCCAGCGGGCCCAGAGCTTTTTGTGGACGGTGCGGTGCCACCTGCACTACCTCGCGGGCCACGCTGAGGAGCGGCTGACCTTCGACATGCAGCGCGAGATCGGCGCCCGCATGGGGTACCAGGACCGCGCCTCCAGCCGCGGCGTCGAGCGGTTCATGAAGCATTATTTCCTGATCGCCAAGGATGTCGGCGATCTGACGCGCATCTTCTGCGCCGTCCTCGAAAGCGAGCAGCAGCGCAAGCGCGGCCTTTCCTGGTGGCGCTGGGGCCCGCAGGACCTGTGGCGCCGGCGCGCGCTCGGCGGCTTTACGGTCGAAGCGGAGCGGCTGACGATCCCGTCGGAGGATTTCTTCAAAACCGATCCGGCGGCGCTGATCCGGCTGTTCCATGTCGCGCAGCAGCACGATCTGGACATCCATCCGCGCGCGCTGCGCGCCGTGACGCAGTCGCTGCGCCTGATCGACGCGAGGCTGCGCCACGACCCCGAGGCCAACCGCCTGTTCCTCGAAATCCTGACCGCGAAAAAAAACCCGGAAATCGCGTTGAGGCGCATGAACGAGGCCGGCGTCTTCGGCAAGTTCGTGCCCGATTTCGGCCGCGTCGTGGCGCAGATGCAGTACGACATGTACCACGTCTACACGGTCGACGAGCACACGCTGTTCGCGATCGGCATCCTGCACCAGATCGAGACCGGCCGGCTGAAGGAGGAGTTGCCGGTCGCCACCGCGATCATGCCGACAGTCACATCGCGCCGCGCGCTTTACGTCGCAACCTTGCTGCACGACATCGCGAAGGGACGCGGCGGCGACCATTCCGTGATCGGCGAGAAGATCGCGCTAAAGCTCGGGCCGCGCCTGGGCCTCAGCGAGGAGGAGACCGAGACCGTCGCCTGGCTGGTGCGCTGGCACCTTTTGATGAGCAACACCGCGTTCAAGCGCGACATCGGCGACCCGCAGACGATCCAGAACTTCGTCGAGCGGGTGCAGTCGCCCGAACGGCTCAAGTTGCTGGTGGTGCTGACCGCCGCCGACATCCGCGCGGTCGGGCCGAAGGTTTGGAACGGCTGGAAGGCGGCGCTGCTGCGCGAACTGTATCACAGCGCGATGGATGTCATGACGGGCGGCCTCGCGGCCGGACCCCGCGACACGCGCGTCGCCGAGGCGCAGGCGGCGGCGCGCGCCCTGCTGCCCGAATTCAGCGACGAGGATTTCACCGCCTTCGCTGGCTTTGGCTACCCGTTCTACTGGTTGTCGCTCGACGCCGAGACACACGCCCGTCACGCCCGGCTGATGCGCGAGGCCGAGGCGAGCGGCGCCCCGCTGACGGTGCAGAAGCGGGTCGATAGGGCGCGCGCGGTGACCGAAATCACGCTGTATACGGCCGACCACGCCGGGCTGTTCTCGCGCATCGCCGGCGCGCTGGCGGTGTCGGGCGCCAATATCGTCGATGCCAGGATCATGACAATGTCGAACGGGATGGCGCTCGACACGCTGTGGGTGCAGGACCAGGACGGCACCGCGTTCGACCGCCCGGACAAGCTGGCGAAGCTGGCGTTTGTTTTCGAGAATGTGCTGACCGGCGAATTGAAGCCGCATATCGCGCTCGAAAAGCCGCCCGCCTTTCCGAGCCGTACCAGCGTCTTTACGGTGCCGCCGCGCGTCCTGATCGACAACCAGGCGAGCGCCTCGCACACGGTCATCGAGGTCAATGGCCGCGACCGGCCCGGTCTGTTGTGGGAACTGACGCGCGAGCTGACCCGGTTGTCGCTGCAAGTGTCGAGCGCGAAAATCTCGACCTACGGCGAAAAGGTCGTCGACGTGTTCTACGTCAAGAACCTGTTCGGCCATAAGGTCGAGCACCCTCAGAAACTGACCGAAATCCGCACCGCCTTGGAAGCCGTGCTGGCGAAAGGAAATGTTGCCGCGCCCGCCCCCGCCGTCCCGAGCCGCCGCAAGCGCGACGCCGCCGTGGCCGCGGAATAGCGCCGCACCGACGCGCCGGCATAATGAAACAACCCGCGCCGACCGACCGCCGCCACGAGCCGCTGCCCGAGGAGCGGCCGAAACCCGGCTCGGAGGACCCGCAGGCCCCGGCCCGGGTGCGGGCGATCCTCGACAGCCCGAGCTATCGCCGCGCCGACCGCGATCTCGCCTTTTTGCAGCGCGAGGACATGCGCGGGGTGCGGTTGATGCTCGATTACCGCAAGCCGCAAACGCTGCTGACAGAACAGGATGTCGCGCACACGATCGTCGTGTTCGGCGGCACGCGCATCCCCGAGCCAGAAGCGGCCCGGCGCGAGGTCGCGGCCGCCGCCGACGCGCTCGCGATCCGGCCCGACGACGCGACACTGGGCAAGCGGCTCCAGATCGCAAAGCGCATCCTGGCCAAAAGCAGGTATTACGAGGTCGCGCGCGAATTAGGGCGCCTGGTCGGGCATTGCGGAAACCTGGCGATCGGCGGCCGCATCATGGTGATGACCGGCGGCGGTCCCGGCATCATGGAAGCGGCCAATCGCGGCGCCTGCGATGTCGGCGCGAAATCGATCGGTCTCAATATCACGCTGCCGCACGAGCAATACCCGAACCCGTATGTCACGCCCGAGCTGTGCTTCCTGTTTCATTATTTCGCGATGCGCAAGTTTCATTTCGCGCTGCGGGCGCGGGCGCTGGTCGCGTTCCCCGGCGGCTACGGCACGCTCGACGAGATTTTCGAGATCCTGACCCTGGCGCAGACCCGCAAACTGCCGCCGGTCCCGGTGATCCTGGTCGGCGAGGAATATTGGCGCGGCGTGTTCAATGCCGACTTCCTGGTCGAGGAGGGCACGATCGACCCCGAGGACCGCGACCTGTTCTGGTACGCGGAGACCGCGGAGCAGATCTGGCGCGACATTCTCGGATGGTACGAGCTGAAGGGCGAACCGCTGCTGCCCCCCGGCGCCGACGCATTCCGTGTGCCGGGTACCGCCTCGGTTTGAATTGGCATCTCCATCATGCGCGCTTCGAGACTGCTCTCACCGGAGCGCTTCTCGGCATGAGGTCGACGCAAAATTCGCCACATTGTGGGAGTAACGGAATTATCGGTGCGGCCGGTTCGGAGCGACGCCAGACGTACGTTTGCTGTTGTTTTTGCTGCAAATGAACCCTCGGCCGCCGCGAAACCCGCGCGGCGCAAGGGCTTCGGGCGTGCGCCCGCTGCTGATTCGCTGCAGAAACAGCAAACGATTCGCCGAAACAGGGAAAAACCGGCCGCTCGCGCGCCGCCATACAAACCGAAGCAGCGCCATGTGCAGGGTTGATCTGTTCTCATTCGGTTCCTAATACAGCCACGTCATAGAGGGATTTTGAAACCGCCGGATGACCGTCGCCTCGCTGTTTCACCCCGCCGTCGCGGCCTGGTTTGGGCGCAGCTTCGACGCGCCGACCCCGGCGCAGACCGAAGCCTGGCCGGCGATCAAAGAGGGCCGGCACGTGCTGATCGCGGCGCCGACCGGTTCGGGCAAGACGCTGGCCGCGTTCTTGGCCGCGATCGACACGCTGGTGCGGCAGGGTATCGACAGCGGTCTGCCGGACGCGACCCAGATCGTCTACGTGTCGCCGCTGAAGGCGCTGTCGAACGACATCCGCAAGAACCTCGAAGCGCCGCTCGCCGGCATCCGCGAGGCATTGCGGTGTCAAGGTCTGCCCGACATCGAGATCCGCAGCTGGGTACGCACCGGAGACACGCCTTCCGGCGAACGCGACCGGATGCGCAAGGTGCCGCCGCACATCCTCGTGACAACGCCGGAATCGCTTTACATTCTGCTCGGTTCCGAGTCGGGCCGCCGCATGCTGGCGCCCGCCAACACCGTCATTGTCGACGAGATCCACGCCGTCGCGCCGAACAAGCGCGGCTCGCATCTCACGCTGTCGCTCGAACGGCTCGACGCGTTGTGCGGCCGTCCGTTGCAGCGCATCGGCCTGTCGGCGACGCAGCGTCCGATCGAGCTGGTCGCCCGGTTTCTCGTCGGCGCGGGACAGGAAGGCGCCGTGCAGCCGCAATGCACAATCATCGACACCGGCCACCACCGGGCGCGCGACATCGCGCTCGAATTGCCGTCCTCGCCGCTCGAAGCGGTCATGTCGGGCGAGGTCTGGGAAGAAGTCTATGACCGCGTCGCCGAGCTGACCCTGGCGCACCGGACAAATCTGGTTTTCGTCAACACCCGCCGCATGGTCGAGCGCGCGACCCGCGCGCTGTCGGAGCGGCTCGGCGCCGACCAGGTCGCGGCGCACCACGGCAGCCTCTCGAAAGAGCGCCGGCTCGATGCCGAGCAGCGGCTCAAGAACGGCGCGCTGAAGGCGTTGGTCGCGACCGCATCGCTCGAACTCGGCATCGATATCGGCGATGTCGATCTGGTCTGCCAACTCGGTTCGCCGCGTTCGATCGCGGCCTTGTTGCAGCGTGTCGGGCGCTCGGGGCATGCGGTCGGCGGCACGCCGAAGGGGCGCCTCTTCCCATTGTCGCGCGATGAACTCGTCGAATGCACCGCGCTGCTCGACAGCGTCGCACGCGGCGAGCTTGATCGTCTCTCCGTACCGGAGCGGGCGCTTGACGTGGTGGCGCAGCAGATCGTCGCCGAGGTGGCGGCGCAGGAATGGAGTGAGGACGGGCTCTTCGCGCTGTGCCGCCGCGCCTGGCCGTTTCGCAACCTGCCGCGCGAGGATTTCGCCGGCATTATCGAAATGCTCGCCGAAGGCTTCAGCACGCGGCGCGGGCGGCGCGGCGCGCTGATCCACCACGACGCTGTCAACGGCTTGCTGCGCGGCCGGCGCGGCGCCCGGATCACGGCGCTGACCTCGGCCGGCACGATCCCGGACACGGCCGATTATCAGGTCCTGCTGGAACCGGAAAACCAGGTGATCGGCTCCGTCAACGAGGATTTTGCGGTCGAGAGCCTGGCCGGCGACATCTTTCAGCTCGGCAACGCCGCCTATCGCATCCGCCGCGTCGAGCGCGGCCAGCTCCGGGTCGAGGACGCGCAGGGCCAGCCGCCCAACATCCCGTTCTGGCTCGGCGAAGCCCCCGGCCGCTCCGACGAGCTGTCGCTGGCCGTGTCGCGGCTGCGAAGCGAGGTCGAGGCAAGACTGGCAAGACAGCCTCTCCCCCACTGGGGGAGAGGGCAGGGTGCGGGGGACCGCCCCGACATCGCCGACCTCACCCCCTCACCCCAACCCTCTCCCCCACTGGGGGAGAGGGGGTTGACGGAATGGCTCGCGGCCCGGCCCGGCATCGGCGAGGCCGCGGCGTGCCAGCTCGCCGAGTATCTCGCGGCCGGTCATGCCGCGCTCGGCGTATTGCCGACCCATGACACGATCGTCTTCGAGCGGTTTTTCGACGAAGCCGGCGGCATGCAGCTGGTCGTGCATTCGCCCTATGGCAGTCGGCTGAACCGCGCCTGGGGTCTGGCGCTGCGCAAGCGTTTCTGCACCCGGTTCAACTTCGAACTGCAGGCGGCCGCGACCGAGGACAACATCGTCCTGTCCCTGACCACCGCACACAGTTTCGATCTGGCCGAGATACGCAACTACCTCCACCCGGCGACCGTGCGCGAGGTGCTGACGCAGGCGCTGCTCGACGCGCCGATGTTCATGACCCGCTGGCGCTGGGTGGCGGGTGTCGCGCTGGCCCTGCCGCGCTTCCGCGGTGGTCGCAAGGTGCCGCCGCCGCTGATGCGCATGGACGCCGAGGACCTGATCGCGGCGATCTTTCCCGATCAGCTCGCCTGCGCCGAAAATCTCGCCGGACCGCGCCAGATCCCCGATCATCCGCTGATTCGCCAGACGATCGCCGACTGCCTGAACGAGGTGATGGATATCGCCGGTCTCGAAATGCTGCTGACGCGCATCCGGGCGGGCGACATCGCGATCGTCGTACGCGAGCTGACCGAACCCTCGCCGCTCGCGCACGAGGTCCTGTCGGCGCGGCCTTACGCCTATCTCGATGATGCACCGCTCGAGGAGCGCCGCACCCAGGCGGTGATGGCGCGCCGCTGGATCGCCCCCGAGGACGCCGCCGATCTTGGACGCCTCGATGCCGACGCGATCGCCCGCGTGCGCGAGGAAGCCTGGCCCGCCGCCGCCAACCGCGACGAGCTGCATGACGGCCTCGCCTGGCTCGGGTTTCTGACCGAAGCCGAAGCCGCCGCCGGCAACGGCTGGCGCGCGTGGCTTGAGGAATTGGCGGCAGAGCGGCGCGCCACTCGCGTTGAAATTGCCCTCTCCGCCCTCCAGGGGGAAGAGGGAGCGATTATGCTGTGGGTCGCCGCCGAGCGGCTGCCGCAGTTCCTGGCGCTGTGGCCCGATGCGCGCCTCGATCCGCCAGTAGCGGCGGCGGGTTCCCACGCAGGGCGCGACTGGTCGGCCGAGGAGGCGCTTGTCGAGATCCTGCGCGGCCGGCTCGAAGGCCTCGGCCCTGTCGCCGAAACCGAACTGGCCGCGCCGCTCAATCTCGCCCCCGACGCCATCGGCGCCACGCTTGCGTCGCTGCAAGCCGAAGGGTTCGCGCTGCGTGGCGGCTTTACGCCGGGTGCCGCGGCCGACGAATGGTGCGAGCGCCGCCTCTTGGCGCGCATCCACCGCTACACGTTGAAACGATTGCGCGCCGAAATCGAACCGGTCGCGGCGCGCGACTTCGTGCGCTTCCTGTTCGCCTGGCAGCGGGTGACCGACGACACCCGCATGGAGGGGCCGGACGCGCTCGCCGCCGTGCTCGGTCAGCTCGAGGGCTTCGAGGCTCCGGCCGGCGCCTGGGAGACCGAAATCCTGCCGGCGCGCGTCGCCGGGTACGACCCGGCCTGGCTGGACGACCAGTGCCTCGCCGGCCGCATCGCCTGGGCCCGCCTGCGCCCGCGCGGCAACACCGGCGAGCGGGCCGCTTCCGGTTCCACAGCGGGTCCCGTCCGCACAACCCCGATCACGCTGCTCGCGCGCCGGCACGCACCGCTATGGGCCGCGCTGTCGCCAGCGCCCGACCCGGCACAGGCGAGCGGCCCGGCCCGCGTCGTGGCCGACTTCATTCGCGGCAACGGCGCCTCGTTCTTTGACGAGCTGGCCGACGGCACGCGGCTGCTGCGCCCGCAGATCGAGGAGGCCTTGGCCGAACTCGTGGCGCTCGGGCTGGTCAGCTCGGACAGCTTCGCCGGGCTGCGCGCGTTGCTGATGCCGGCCGACAAGCGCCGCCACAGAAGCCCCTCGCGGCGCGGCCGGGCGCTGTTCGGCATGGAGGATGCCGGCCGCTGGTCCTTGGCGCGCCGCGCCCGGCCCCTCGCCGCTCCTCCCGAACAGGCCGACGAGGCGGTCGAGCACCTCGCGCGCACGCTGCTGCGCCGCTACGGCGTCGTGTTCTGGCGCCTGCTCGAGCGCGAGGCGGCGTGGCTGCCGCCATGGCGCGACCTGCTGCGGGTCTATCGCCGGCTCGAAGCGCGCGGCGAGATCCGCGGCGGACGTTTTGTCGCCGGATTCTCGGGCGAGCAGTTCGCGCTGCCGGACGCGGTCGGCATGCTGCGCGAAATCCGCCGCAAGGAGGGCACCGGCGAGTTCGTGTCGCTGTCCGGCGCCGATCCTTTGAACCTGGTCGGCATCCTGACCCCCGGGCCGAGGCTCGCGGCGTTGACCGGCAACCGCGTCCTGTACCGCGACGGCATCCCGTTCGCGCTGCTCGCCGGCGGCGAGATCAGGTGCCTTGAGGACCTCGACGACGCGGCGCGGTGGCAGGCCCGCAAGGCGCTGCTGCGCGGCGCCGTCCCGGCGAGCCTCGTCGCGCTGTCGTAGCCCCGATTACCGAATGGGTGACCTATGCTAGGCCAGCCGCTCGGCGGCTTCGAGCGCCGACGCCACGGCCAGCGCATCGCGCAAGGCAGCCGGGTCGTGCGTTCGGATATAGTCGGCGCCGTGCTCGGCCGCGAACAGCTCGGCAGCCAGCGTCGCCGCGCCGCGCTCGCCGGGCGATTGGCGCTTGGTGATCGCGCCGAGAAAGGACTTCCGCGACACCGAGATCATCACCGGAAGGCCAAACCGCTCCTTCAGCCGACCGATCCGGGCCAGCACATAAACCGATGCCTCGGGCCGGCGGCTGAGGAACAACCCCATGCCGGGGTCGAGGATCAGCCTGTCGCGCGCGATGCCGGCGCGTTCCAGACTGGCGATCCGCTCCGCGAAGAACCCCCCTATGCGTCGCCAGGCCTCGCCGGCTTCCAGATCGAGCGGTTCGGCGCGCCCGACGCCGCCGGCCGCGTGCATGACAACGAGGCGGCACGATGCCGCGGCCAGGGCCGGATATATCGCCGGATCTGGAAAGCCCCGAATATCGTTCAGATAACCGATGCCGCGCGACAACGTGAAACGCTGCGTTTTCGGACTGTAGGTATCGACCGCGAGCGCCGTCCCGTCACCGGCCAGCGCGCGCAATACCGGTTCAAGGCGGGTGATTTCCTCGTCCGGTGACACCGAGCCTGCCGCCACGTTGCTCGCCGCGGCGCCGAGTTCGACGATATCGGCGCCGCCGGCGGCGAGCCGGCGGGCGTGGGCAATGGCCGCGGCGGGATCGAGAAACCGCCCGCCGTCGGAAAACGAGTCGGCGGTGATGTTGACAATGCCGACCAATCGCGGGAGAGCCGTCACGGTACGCGACCTCGCTCAGTCCGGCTCGCGGCTGCGTTCCAGGATCGCGCCGACCGCCTCGGCCTCGGGAAATACGTCGAGCTTTTCGACCGTGACCCGGATCCGCCCGACGCGCGGATCGGCGAAACACACGTCGGATACCCGCGAGGCGAACCCCTCGCATAAATCGATATGGCCCGATGCGGCGATTTCGCGGATCGCGGCGACGGTTTTCTCGTAATTGATGACGCGCCGGCGATCGTCGCCGGAGAACCCGGCGTCGCGGGTCGCGGTCAGCTCAACCGAGACCCGCACCCGCTGCTTGCGGCCGTGCTCGGCGCGGCGGATGCCGATATCGGCCATCACCACGAGATTGCGCACGACGACCGTATAGCGCTCGTGCCTTGGCGCACCCGGCAGGTTCATCGGCGCTTTCGCGAAGTTGCGAGATCAGAGCAAAGCTGGTGCGGTCGAGAAGACTCGAACTTCCACGGAGTTTCCCCCACAGCGACCTCAACGCTGCGCGTCTACCAATTCCGCCACGACCGCATGCCCGCCGCCACCCCCTCTGCGGCGAAGTGGGGCGCGTGCTTAGCAAATGCGCGCTCCCATATCAAGCGCGATGCCCCCAAAGGCAAGTCGCACGGGCGAATCGAGAGATAGGCATGGAAACCGGCGGCGTCGAGTGGCGGATCAGCGACGGTCTGGTGCCGTACGAGGAGGCTGTCGCGGAAATGGAAACACGGATCGCCGCGATCCGCGCCGGCACGGCCCCCGAACTGGTATGGCTGCTGGAACATCCGCCGCTCTACACCGCCGGGACCAGCGCGCGGGCCGAGGACCTGCTCGACCCGGCGCGCCTGCCGGTCTTCCGCTCCGGCCGCGGCGGCCAGTACACCTATCACGGACCGGGGCAGCGCGTTGCCTATGTGATGCTGGACCTGGAGCGCTGGGGCCGCGACGTGCGCTGTCACGTCTGGCGGCTCGAGGAATGGGTGATAGCGGCGCTGGGGCGCTTCAACATCAAGGGCGAACGCCGCGACGGCCGCGTCGGCGTGTGGATCGCCGGCCGCGACGGGCGCGAGGACAAGATCGCCGCGATCGGCGTGCGCGTGCGGCACTGGGTGACCTATCACGGTCTGGCGCTGAACGTCGATCCCGACCTCGACCATTACCGCGGCATCGTCCCCTGCGGCATCGACCGGGCCGCCTCGGGCCACGGCGTCACCTCCCTCGCCCGTCTCGGCATCACGGCCGCGATGACCGAGGTCGACATCGCCCTGCGCGTTACGTTTGATGAGGCGTTCGGAACGGCGCCAATTTGCGGAACGAGATAACCTGCCCTATTTGCCCCGCGCACGCTGAGCCGCTCCTCGATTTGCGCATCAATCGCACTCGGCCCATATCAGCCGGCGATGAACACGCTGTTTGAGGCACAGGCGCCGCGGCCGCTCGCCGACATTCTGCGTCCGCAGAACCTGGCCGAAATTGTTGGGCAGGATCATCTGCTTGGACCCAAGGGACCGATCGGGCGCATGGTGGCGAGCGGGCGGCTTGCCTCGATGATCCTGTGGGGG
>JBFXDF010000063.1:0-17237 GCA_050181375.1 Alphaproteobacteria bacterium | reverse complement strand
GACAAACGTCCTGGCGGCCGACCGGCTGGCGCGACGGGTAGCGCCGGGCATGATCGCGCGGGGCTGGGGCCGGATCGTCAACGTGACGACCAAGCTCGATACGATGAACCGGATCGGCACGCATCCCTACGGCGCGTCGAAGGCGGCACTCGAAATGGCGACCGAGGTGTGGGCCAAGGACGCCGCTGGGACTGGCCTCACGATCAACATCGTCAACCCCGGCGCCGGCGCCAACACGCCCGGCATGGCCGACGAAATGCGCGCGATGAGCCGTGAAGGTCGCGCCCCGCGCCTTGTCGAACCGGACGAGATGGTGCCGCCGCTGCTCTATGTCGTCTCCGATGCAGCTGATGCGATCAACGGCTACCGTTTTGACGCCAACGCCTGGGACGCTTCATTGCCGGCGGAGGAAGCTGCAAACCGTGCCGGCCGGCCCGCCGGTTTCGAACTGCATCCGCAGGGCTGATCCCGTCAACCATTACACGTCCGTCATTCCGGTCGGAGCGAAGCGGAGAGCCGAACCCAGGGGCCGCATCCCGGAACGGTGGTCCCCTGGATGCCCGCGAACGTTCGCGGGCGTGACGGTGTCAGGGCGGCACGCTTACAAGCTGGTCCTGGGCACGGGACGGAAGCGGCCTCACGCCACTCGGACGGGCCGGCGGCGCCATCCCGCCGCCGATGCACATTGCGCGCACGACCAGCTTTGTGCCGTGTCGTTTGCCCTCGCTACTTCTTCAGCAGTTGCTGCGTCAGCGTAATCAGATGTTCCATGCGGTCTTCCAGACGACCGGCTCTTTCGTCCAGATGGGCAAAGCGCTCGCATAGGAGCGTTTCGAGGCTGTCGAGGCGTGCAGCCATCTTCGCCTCGACATCGCCGAGTTGGCTGGCATGGGTCGACGCCAGGTTATCAAATTGCGAGCGCACGTTGCGGCGATCGTTCTCGGCATGGAACTGCATATCGCACAGCTCGGCGCGGATCCCTTGCAGATGCCGCGGCAGCAGCTCCAGATCGATCGGCTCAGCCACCGTCAAGCATCCGGAATCACGCCACCTCGAACAGCCCGGCGGCGCCCATGCCGCCGCCGATGCACATCGTGCAGACAACGAGTTTCGCGCCGCGCCGTTTGCCCTCGATCAGCGCGTGCCCGACCATGCGCGCGCCCGACATGCCGTAGGGGTGCCCGATCGAGATCGCGCCGCCATTGACGTTGAGCCTGTCGTGCGGGATGCCGAGCCGGTCGCGGCAATAGACCACCTGGCAGGCGAAGGCTTCGTTCAACTCCCACAAATCGATGTCGTCGATTTTCAGCCCGTGCTTTTCCAGGAGCTTCGGCACCGCGAAGACCGGTCCGATCCCCATCTCGTCGGGGGCGCAGCCGGCGACCGCGATCCCGCGATAGATCCCGAGCGGCGACAAACCGCGGCGTTCGGCCTCCGTCTCCTCCATCAGCACCGCCGCCGACGCGCCATCCGACAATTGCGAGGCGTTGCCGGCTGTGATGAAGCGGCCTTCCTTCACCTGCTGCCCGTCCTTGAACACCGGCTTCAGCGCCGCCAGCCCCTCCAGCGACGTATCCGGCCGGTTGCCCTCATCCTTCTCCAAGGTCACGGCCTTTTCCGATTTTTCGCCGGTGGCGCGGTCGGTCACTGACATGGTCGAGGGCAACGGCACGATCTCGTCGTCGAAGCGCCCGGCCTGCTGCGCCGCGGCGGTGCGCTGCTGCGAGCGCAGCGCGTACTCGTCCTGCGCCTCGCGCGAGATGTTGTAGCGGTCGGCGACGATCTCGGCGGTCTCGATCATCGTCATATAGAGCGAGGGGACCCGCCGCATCAGCTCGGGGTCGTCGCCGCGCGTGCGCACCATCTTGTCGCCCTGCACAAACGACACCGATTCGACGCCGCCGCCGATTGCGATCTGCATGCCGTCGTCGATGATCTCCTTGGCCGCGGTGGCGATCGCCATCATCCCCGACGAGCATTGCCGGTCGACTGACATCGCCGGCACGCTATCGGGCAGCCCGGCCCGGAGCGCACTCTGCCTTGCGACATTGAACCCCTGCGCCCCCTGCTGGATCGCGGCGCCGAGGATCACGTCGTCGATCTCGCCCGGTTCGACGCCGGCGCGCCTCACCGCCTCGGCGATCGCGTGCCCGGCCAAGGCCTGCGGCATGGTTTCGTTGAAGGCGCCGCGAAATGCCCTGCCGATCGGCGTGCGCGCGGTGGAAACGATGACGGCGTGACGCATGCGCTGGCCTCCTTGATCGTGCTCCTGTGCCGTCCGCTTCCCGAACGGCTACGCCTTGTCGAGCCACACCGTGTCCTGCCGAACCACGTCGTAGACCCCAAAGAAATCCTTCGGATCGAGTCCCTTTACGTAGTCGTACCAGACGTCGTTGATCTGCTCCCAGGCAACCGGCAGCAATGGGGGGTTCTGTTCCATGATCTCCTCGGTCTGGCGCACCAGCTCGTGGCGCTTCGCCGAATCCACCTCACTGTCGATCTGATCCACCAGCGCGTCGAACTTGTCGTTGCTCCAGGCCGAATAGTTCTGCGGGCCGCCGGTGCGGTACCAGGCATTGAAATAATCCGACGGATCGAGCAGCGTCGAGACGATGGCGCCGATCGCCAGGTCATAGCGCCCGTTCGCAGTGTCGTCGAACCAGACCGACTCGACGGTCGTGCGCAGGTTTGTTTGCACGTTCAGCCCTTCCTGCAGCATCGCCTGGATCGCCTGCGACCACAGCTTGAAACTCGGCACGTCGCGCACGAGAAAATCGAGCCCGGTCATGCCGTTCGGGTGACCCGCCGCGGCCAGCAGCTGCTTCGCCTCCTTGATCGCCTGCCCCGGATCGCTCTGATAGCCGATCCGCTTGAACAGTGTTTCCTTCGGCGTCGCGAAATCGGAGAACGGATAGATGAATCCGCCGACCTGCATCGGGGTCACGTCCTTGACGACATCGATCAAGGTCGGCCGGTCGAGTGCGAGGTGCAAGGCTCGCCGCACCCGCGGATCGTCGAACGGCTTTTTCTTGCTGTTGACCCACGTCGCCTGGATGACGCTTTGATTGTACGCCGTCGTTTTCAATCCTTGTGTCTGCGCCGCCTTGCGGGCCGTCACCGGATCGGTGATGCGAATGTAATCGACGCGGCCGGACAGAACCGCCGAGCCCAGCTCGGTCGAAAACGGCAGCGCATGGAAGAACTGCACCTCGTCGACATAGGGAAGTCCCTTGTTCCAGTAATTCGGGTTTCTTTCGAGCAGCCAGCTTTCATTCTCGACCCGCTTGACGCTCTTGAACGGCCCGGTGCCGGGATAGATCTCGACCTTGCGCAGATTGTAGTTGTTGTCTTCCAGCGTCTTCTTGCGGACGATCACGTTCCAGCCGCTGGCGATCGCCGACATGATAAAATCGGGCGGCCGCGCGTCGGACAGCACGAATTGCACCGTCAGCTTGTCGGGAGCCTTGATCTCCTCGACCGCCTTGAACAGCACGCTGCGCGGAATGCTGACACCCTGCGGCGGTTTGCGAATGCGGTCGAACGTCGCCTTGACGTCCTCCGAGGTAAGCTCCGCGCCGTCATGGAACTGTACCCCGTCGCGCAGATGGAAGGTGTAGGTCTTCGCGTCCTTGGCGATCTCCCAACTGTGCGCCAGATCGGGGATCAGCGTCTGACCGCCGTCGCGCGGGTCATGCCGGATCAGATTGTCGAACATGACCGCTTGCGAGCCGAGATTGTTAATCGTCCCGGACTGATGGATGTCGAAATGCGGCGGCCGCATCGTGATGCCGATCCGCAGCCGCCCACCGCGTTTCGGGTTCGGCTCGGGGGCAGCGAGCTGGAATTTTGAGCCGTCAAACTCCATTGGCACCGAGGCGGCGCGCCCGAGACCCCAGCGCATCGCGTAGGCGCCGGCCGCGAGCGCGGCGCCGCTCTTGATAAAAGCGCGGCGGCTCCACAACGGACGGCCGGACTCTCGATCGGGCATCTGGCGTCTCCCTTTCGCTCTTTCCATCGCCGAGCACGGCGTGCTCTGATAAGCATTGCGCGGACGCAAGATAGCAACCGAACAGGCGGGTGTCACACGTGAACGACCTGGAGCCGATCGAAGGCACCCGCGCCGGTTTGGCGTCGGAAGCGGCGGCGCCGCTGCTCGAGATAGCGGAATTGCGGACGCATTTCTTTACAGCGTCCGGCATCGTGCGGGCGGTCGACGGAGTGTCCTATTCGGTGCGCGCTGGCGAAACGCTGGGCGTCGTCGGTGAGAGCGGCTGCGGCAAAAGCGTAACGGCGCTCTCGGTCCTGCGCCTCGTCGCCGACCCGCCGGGCCGCATCGTCGGCGGCGCGATCCGCTTTGCCGGTGCCAATCTGCTGGAGCTGAGCGAAAGCGCGATGGAAGACATCCGCGGCAACGCGATCTCGATGATCTTCCAGGAGCCGATGACGTCGCTCAACCCGCTGATGACGATCGGCCGCCAGATCAGCGAGGCAATCGTGCTGCATCAGAGCGCCGCGCGGCGCGAGGCGATGGATCGCACGATCGAGGCGCTGCGCCGGGTGCACATACCCGAGCCAGAGCGCCGTGTGCACGCCTACCCCCACCAGCTTTCGGGCGGCATGCGGCAGCGCGCGATGATCGCGATGGCGCTGTCCTGCAACCCGAAGCTGTTGATCGCCGACGAACCGACCACCGCGCTCGACGTGACGATCCAGGCGCAGATCCTCGATCTGATGCGCGAGTTGCAGGAGACGCTGGGGACCGCCATCATTTTGATCACGCACGATATGGGGGTGGTGGCCGAAAACGCCGACCGGGTCGTCGTCATGTACGCCGGGCGCAAGGTCGAGGAGGCGGCGGCGGACGATCTGTTCGAGCACCCCGGGCACCCCTATACGGCAGGGTTGCTCGGCTCGCTCCCGACCCTCGAAAAGGCGGCGCGCGCCGACAGGAGGCGGGCCCGGCTGAACGAGATAAAGGGATTGGTGCCGTCGCTGGCGCGGCTGCCGCAAGGATGCAGCTTCGCGCCGCGCTGCGGCCTCGCGACCGATGAGTGCCGCGCGGCCTTCCCGCCGCTCGATGAGCACCGCCCCGGCCACTGGGTCGCGTGCTGGCATGCTGACCGCCTGCTCGCCGGCCACATGCTCGGGAGTGCCGCGTGACCGGCCCCGATCCGCGCGGTCCCGCTGGACGGGAGGAGGGCCGAGGCAATGCCTCGCCGCTGCTCGCCGTCGAAAATCTGAAAAAGCATTTCCCGATCCACACCGGCGTGTTCTCGCGCGTGTCCGGCCGGGTGTACGCCGTCGACGGCGTCTCCTTCGAGATCCGGCGCGGCGAAACCTTGGGCCTTGTCGGCGAGAGCGGCTGCGGAAAATCGACGGTCGGGCGCACGCTGTTAAAGCTGCTCGATCCGACCGATGGCAGGATTGTCGTCGACGGCGACGACATCACCCGGCTCGGGCGCGACGAGATGCTGCCGTACCGCCGCCGCCTGCAAATGATCTATCAGGACCCCTACGCTTCGCTCAACCCGCGCATGCCGGCCGGCGAGATCGTCGCGGAGCCGCTCGTCATTCACGGGGTCGGGGACGCGCGCGAGCGTCGCGATCGGGTCGCGCAGCTGTTCGAGCGGGTCGGTCTGCGGCCCGAACTGACCGGGTCCTTCCCGCACGAATTCTCCGGCGGGCAGCGCCAGCGTATCGGCATCGCGCGCGCCCTTGCGCTGAACCCGGAGCTGATCGTCGGCGACGAACCAGTTTCCGCGCTCGACGTGTCGATCCAGGCGCAGATCATCAATCTGCTGATGGATTTGCAGGACGAACTGGGGCTGTCCTACCTGTTCATCGCGCACGACCTGGCAGTCGTAGAGCATATCAGCCACCGCGTCGCGGTCATGTATCTCGGCCGCATCGTCGAACTGACCGACCGGACGAATTTGTTCGAGACGCCATTGCACCCGTACAGCGAGGCGCTGTTGTCGGCGGTGCCGATCCCGAAGGCGCGCGCCAAGGGACGCAAGCGGATCATCCTGACCGGCGACGTACCGAGCCCGATTAACCCGCCCTCGGGCTGTCACTTCCATCAACGCTGCCCCTACGCGATGGCGCGTTGCCGTGTCGAGCCGCCGCCCCTGCGCGAGGTCCTGCCCGGCCATCTCGCCGCGTGCCACCTGCACGAGGCCGGTGTGCGATTGCCGCTGGGACAAGCCGCCGCCGCGGCTTAGCGGCCCCGGCGAAAAATGACTTTGCACGGGAACAAAATCGGAGAATGGTTACCCCGAAAACGACAATTGTTGATCAAGCCGAGCTAATCGGCGCAACTCAGGGGAGACGCATGAAGCCAGCCTTCTATTTGCTCCTTGCCGTGCTTGCGTTTGCGAGCGCCTGCCCTGGCCGCGCCGATGAACTGGTGCCGGTGGCCCAGCCCGAACAGCTCGGTTTCTCGTCCGAGCGGCTGCAACGCCTGACCGACGCCTATCAGGGCTATGTGGATCGCGGTGAACTGCCCGGCGCAGTGTTGCTGATCGCGCGCGGAGGCAAGATCGCGTATCTCCGGGCGATCGGCTATCAGGACCGCGAAAAGCAGACGCCGATGAAGACAGATGCGATTTTCCGGCTGGCGTCGATGACCAAGCCGATCGTATCCGTCGCGGTGATGATGCTGGCCGAGGAGGGCAAGATCGACCTCGCCGCGCCGGTCTCGAAATACATCACGGAATTCGCTGATCTTAAGGTCGGCGTCGAGACTGCCGATCCAGCGACTGGCGAGCCGAAGCTCGAGCTGGTGCCGCAAAAGCGGGCGATGACCGTGCAGGATCTGCTGCGTCACACGGCCGGGCTGGTCTACGGCCAATACGGCGACACGCTCGTGCACAAAGCCTATCGCGACGCCAAGGTGGGCACCCGCGACGACACCCTCGCGGAAATGGTAACCAAGCTGTCGAAGCTGCCGCTCGCCCATCAGCCCGGCGAGGTGTGGGAGTACAGCGTCGCGGTCGATGTTCTCGGGCGGATCGTCGAGATCGTGTCGGGTCAGGATCTGGATGCTTTCCTCATCGAACGGGTCGCAAAGCCGCTCGGCATGACTTCGACCGACTTCTATGTCCACGAGGCCGATCTGCCACGCCTCGCCGAGGCGCAGAAACCGCCGGCCGGCAGCACCTCGCGGATGCCGCCCGATGTCACAAAGAAACCGAAGCTGCTGTCCGGCGGCGGCGGACTGGTCGCCACTGTCGGCGATTATCTGCGCTTCAGCGAGATGCTTCTGCATAACGGCGAATATGACGGCGTTCGGCTGCTGGCGCCGCATACCGTGGCGCTGATGACCGCGGACGCGCTGCCGCCGGGTGTCGGCTACTCCGAACGGGCGCTGACCTTGAGCGGCGACGTCGCGCCGACCCCGGCGATGGGCCAAGGTTTCGGCCTCGGTTTCGCGGTGCGGACGGCGGCCGGACGCAATCCGCTGCCCGGTTCGGTCGGAAACTACTATTGGACCGGCGCCTGGGGTACGACGTTCTGGATCGATCCGGCGGAAGATCTTATCGCGATCCAGATGATCCAAACCCCGACGGCGGTCGGCGGTCAGTATCGCCGAGCGTTCCGCAACCTCGTCTATCAGGCAATGACCAACCAGGAGTGAGGTCACGGTTACGGGTGGCGGAAGCGGCCGATCAGACCGGCTGCTCCCTTTACGTGACCCTGTAGCGCGGCGGCCAGCTCCTCCCGCGTCATACCTGGCTGCAGCGCCTTCGGATCGAGGTCGGTCGCGACGATTGTCAGCGTGTAGTGGTGCCAATCGGTATTCGGCGGCGTACACGGACCGAAGTAGACGCCGACCCCCATCAGGTTCTTTCCGCCGACGAATTTGTCGGAGGGCTGGCTGATCTCGCCCTCGGCAAACCCGGTTACGGACCCCGGGATGCCGTAGATGACCATGTGCGATACGCCGGCCGGCGCACGGCCTTCCGGATCGAACATCAGCAAGGCGTAACTTTTGGTGCCCTCCGGCGGGTTATGCCAAGCGAGCGGCGGCGAGACGTTCTGGCCGACACAGTTCGGGCTTCGCTGTTTGTCACTGCCCGCGTTCTTGATCGCCAGCTCGCCGTTATCGGGGAACGCGGACGAGGTGAGCGTAAACACTTCCGCTGCCGTGACTGGCGAACCGCCGCAGAACAGCGCCATCGCCCCCGCCGCCAGCACGCTTCCAACTCCCCGCTTCATGACATCTCCTCCCGGCGCAATGCCCGCATCCGCCTTGCGGAGCGACAGCTGACTTCGGCTTAGTTTTAGATCGGATTTCCTCGGCGAAGGAATGGGGCAATGCGAACGCCTTCCAGTATAGAAAGCGCGTCGTCGACGGAAAGACCCGATCTGACCGCGATCTTCGCAGCGTTTTTTCAGCTCGGCTGCACCGGATTCGGCGGCGGCACGGCGGGATGGCTGCACCGCGACATCGTATTGCGCCGCCGCTGGATCGACGACGCCGCTTTTCTGCGGATGCTGACAGTCGGACAGGCCTTGCCGGGATCGAACGGTGTCAAGCTGACCGTGCTGATCGGACAGCATCTGCGCGGGATCGCTGGCGCCGCCGTGGCGCTGTTCGGGCTGCTGCTGGGACCGTTCGCGATCGTGCTCGCGGCGGCCGGCATCTATGCCGGGCTGAGCGGGCACAAGACGCTGCATGACATGCTCGACGGCGTCGCCGCGGCCGTTGTGGGTCTCACCTTTGCGACCGGGCTGCGCGGGCTTACCCATGGAACCCCCGGACCTTCCACCCTTATTATCGCGGCGGTGACGGTGCTGTGCGTCGGGGTGCTTCGCTGGCCGCTGGTCCCGGTCGTGCTGATCCTGGGACCGCTCAGCATTGGTCTGGCGTGGCCGCGGCCGAGGCAGTGACTTGCGCAATCTCGGCGACACGCTGATCGCGCTCGGCCTCGTCTTTGCGCCGCTGTCGCTGCTGTCCTTCGGCGGCGGCAACGCGGTGGTCGCCGATATCGCGCAGCAATCGGTCACGGTGCACGGCTGGACCAGCGCGCGCGAATTTGCCGATCTGTTCGCACTGTCGCGCGCCGCCCCCGGTCCGGGTTCGATGCTGGCGGCGCTCATTGGGTGGAAGGCCGCCGGGGTGGCCGGCGCGGCTGTGGCGACCCTCGCGTTCTATGTGCCCTCGGCCATACTGGTTTTCGCGGTGGCGCGAATCTGGGGACGTTGGCGCGGCTCGCCGTGGCACACTGCGGTGGAACGCGGCATGGCTCCGGTCGCGGCCGGACTGTTCCTGTCCGGCGGCGTCGCGGTGCTGCGGGCCTCTCCGGGCGGACCTATGGTGTGGATCGCCGCGATCGCGACAACCGCCGCATTATTGCGCTGGCCGAAGATGCATCCGGTTCCGCTACTGTTCGGAGCGGCGGTGTTGTTCGGCTTGCTTGGCTTATTCTAGCGCGTGTTCCGTCGAGATTGCGACTGTTGCCGAGGAACCAACGCGCCCGCATCGTGCTTCTTCCGCCGATAGCCACACAATTCCTGCCGAAGATGGCGTCAAGCGGTTACGGCTCTGCCCGGCTGTTGTTTGATGACCGTCAATGCGCCGGTATCGCGCGGGTCGAGGATAGGCGCGGGCCGATCGGGTGCGGAGCCAAATGTCGATTCGAAATTTCGAGAAGCTGTTCCGGCCGCAACGCGTCGCTCTGATCGGCGCGAGCGAGCGGCCGGGTTCGGTCGGCGCGGTCGTCACGCGCAACCTGCTTCGCGCCGGGTTCGGGGGCGACTTGCTGTTGGTCAACCCGCATCTGACGGCACTCGACGGCGTGGCGGTGCACCGCGACATCGCGAGCCTGCCGCACCCGCCCGATCTCGCCGTCATCGCGACCCCGCCCGACACGGTGCCGGGCCTCGTCGCCGAGCTTGGTGCGCGCGGCACGCGGGCCGCGATCGTCATCACTGCGGGGTTCGGCGAACTCGGCGAACGGGGCCGGGCGCTGCAGCAGACCATGCGTGACGCCGCGCGGCCCTATCTGCTGCGGCTTATCGGTCCGAACTGCATCGGACTGATCGTGCCCGGCATCGGGCTCGACGCCAGCTTCGCGCATCTCGCGCCGCCGCCGGGCGATATCGCATTCGTCAGCCAGTCCGGCGCGATGATCACGGCGATGCTCGACTGGGCGGCGCCGCGCGGTATCGGGTTTTCGCATGTCGTTTCGCTCGGCGACATGGCCGATGTCGATTTCGGCGACATGCTCGACTGGCTCGCGACCGACCAGCGCACGCGCGCGATCCTGCTTTACGCCGAGGGCATCACGCACGGCCGCAAATTCATGTCGGCGGCGCGCATGGCGGCGCGGCTGAAGCCGGTGCTGGTGCTGAAAGCCGGACGCTCGCGGGACGGCGCGCGGGCGGCGGCCTTGCATACCGGCATGCTGGCGGGGAGCGACCGCGTGTACGATGCCGCGTTCGGGCGGGCCGGCATGTTGCGGGTCGGTACGATGGCCGAGCTGTTCGACGCGGTCGAGACGCTGGCCCTGACCGGCGAACAGCACGGCGACCGGCTCGCGATCCTGACCAATGGCGGCGGCGCCGGGGTTCTCGCGACCGACGCTTTGGCCACGCAAGGCGGGCGGCTCGCCGAATTGTCGCCGGCGACGATCGCCCGCCTCGACAAGGTGCTGCCCGCGACCTGGAGCCGCGGCAACCCGGTGGACATTATCGGCGACGCGCCGGGGGCGCGCTACGCCGCCGCGCTCGACGCCCTGTTCGCCGACGAGGGGGTCGATGCGGTCGTGGCGCTGAACTGTCCGACGGCACTTGCCTCTCCGGAGGCGGCGGCGCGGGCCGTGATCGGCACGATGGCGGCGCTGCCCGCAACGGCGCGACGCGGCCGCAACCTGTTCACTGCCTGGCTCGGCACGCACTCAGCCGCGCCGGCGCGCGCGCTGTTCAACGCCGCCCGGACGCCGACCTACGAGGCGCCCGAGGACGCGGTGACGGCGTTCCTGCATCGCGTGCGCTATCAGCGCAACCAGGCGCTTCTGATGGAAACGCCGCCGGCCCGGCCCGAGATGGACACCGCCGATCCCGGCCCGGCCCACGCCGCGATCGCCGCCGCCATCGCCGCCGGGCGGTCCTGGCTCGATCCCGCCGAGGTCGAGGCGGTGCTCGACGCCTATTGCATCCCCCGCCCGCAATCGCGTCCCGCCGCCGGCCCCGAGGAGGCCGCCGCCGCGGCCGCCTTGCTCGGGTTTCCGGTCGCGCTGAAAATCCGCTCGCCTGAAATCGTCCACAAATCCGATGCCGGCGGGGTCGCGCTCGGCCTCGACAGCGCCGGCGCGGTGCGCGAGGCCGCCGCGGCGATGCTCGCGCGCATCGGCCATTCGCACCCGCGGAGCCGGCTCGACGGATTTCTCGTGCAGAAGATGGTGCCGATCGCCGGCCGCCTCGAGCTGCTCGCCGGCATTGCCGACGATCCGGTGTTTGGGCCGGTGATCCTGTTCGGGCAGGGCGGCACCGCGGTCGAGATTATCGATGACAGCGCCGTCGCGCTGCCGCCGCTCAACCCGCTCTTGGCGCGCGCCCAGATGACGCGTACGCGGATCTCGCGCCTGTTGCAGGGCTGGCGAGACCAGCCGCCCGCCGCGCTCGACGCGATCGCCGATGTGCTGATCCGCCTCGGCCAAATCGCCGCCGAGCAGCCGGAAATCCGCGAACTCGACATCAACCCGCTGCTCGCCGATCCGGCCGGCGTGATCGCGCTCGATGCCCGCATGCGCATCGCGCCCTCGCTGAGCGGCGCCTCGCGGCTCGCGATCGCACCTTATCCGAGGGAGCTGGCCGGCCCGACACGGCTGCGCGACGGCGCCGAGATCGACTTACGCCCGATCCAGCCCGAGGACGAGGCGCTGCTGCACGATCTCGCCGCGCACATGACGCCGGAGGATCTGCGGCGTCGCTTTCTGGCGCCGATCCGCGCGTTGTCGCATCAGCTCGCGGCGCGGCTGTCGCAGATCGATTACGACCGCGAGATGGCGCTTGTCGCGATGCATGCCGGGGCTGTGCTCGGCGTTGCGCGCTACGCCGCCGACCCAGACCGGTTGCAGGCCGAATATGCGGTCGCGGTGCGCAGCGACTGGAAGGGGCGCGGCGTCGGCTACGCCCTAATGCGGCGGCTGATCGAGATCGCCCGGCAATACGGCGTCGGCGCGCTGGTCGGCGACGTCCTGCGCGAGAACGAGCCGATGCTGGCGATGTGCCGCGAACTCGGCTTCGAGATACGGGCCGATCCGGCCGACGCGTCGCTGGTACGCGTTCGCAAGAACCTGTGACTACTCCGCCGCCAGCTTCAGCGGGCGCACGGCGGCGCGCATTTCGCGGTCGTAGGCGTCGCGCCAGCCGAGCCGCGCGTCGGTGACGAAATCGCCGCTGCGGACCGGGTACATCATCGCCGGCTCGTCGACCCCTGGCGGCACGGTGCCGTCCTCGGCCAAGGCGCGGGCCGCCTCCAACAACCGCCGGCGGGTCGCCATGATCATCCGGTCGGAGGGCGCCAGGTGCTCGAACAGGTGATCGGTGATCGGCCCCATGCTCTCGGTCACCGCCTGGTCCTGCGCGTGGATGCCCTCGATGCCGGTGAAGTTGCCGCCGTGACGCTGCGCATCGCGGTCGATCAGCCAGTCGTTCTCGGGCCGGCCGCGCAGCCGCCATCTTCCGTACCAGTCGGTCGTGTTCGGCAGGTAATCGAACGCACGCTGGAAACCGGGCATTGTGCGACCGTGCTTGTCCGGGCCGAGCGACGGTGGATGCCGCCGCCACACCAGGCTGACAAACATCGTGTGGTTGTCGTCCATCGGGACCCAGGCGCGGTTGTGCAGGTGCTCAGTAAACTTGCCCTGCGGCGTCTGGGTCCAGAACGGCAGCATGAAATTGGCGAAACGCCAGTAGGTCTTGCCTGGCTCGGCCTCGCGATAGGCGGCGTACATTGTGCCGGCGTCGGTGTCGGTGACGTGATATTCCGGGGCGCGGTTCGTCACCGTAAAGCGGAACAGGCTGTTCTCAGGTACGATCTCGGGGTCGACGCCGCCCGCATGCAGAAAGCCGAAATGCGAGGTGTCGATATCGCCTTCCAATGCCTGCAACCAGTTGCATTCGCGCTGCACAAACGAGATCGTGACGTCGCTTTCCGGCAGCAGCGTCGCCTCGATCTGCGGCAGCGGCGGCGCCTCCGCGCGCTTGCCCATATAGACCCATACGAGGCCGTTGCGCTCGGCGACCTTGTAGGCCTTCGCTTTGATGCGGTTCTTGAAATCCGGCATGCCGGCGAGGTTCGGCGTCTCGACACAATTGCCGTCCGCGTCGAATTTCCAGCCGTGATAGACGCAGCGTATGCCGTTCTGCTCGTTGCGCCCGAGAAACAACGACGCGCAGCGGTGCGGGCATTTGTGGTCCATGATCCCGACCCGCCCGGAACTGTCGCGGAACGCGACCAGTTTCTCGCCAAGCAGCATCAGACGCATCGGGTCGCCGTCGGCCTGCAATTCCGATGACATCGCCGCCGGAATCCAGTATTGCCGCATCAATTCGCCCATGATGGTGCCCGGTCCAACCCGGACGAGATCCTCGCTGTCCTTGCGGTTCATGTTGTCTCCTTCAGCCCGGAATCATCCGGTTCGCGGTTTGCCGTCGCAGACACCACCGTCGCGACGGCAGCCGATTAAAGCACGTTTGACTGCGATGGATGAGAGTGTTCGGAACAAGGAGAAAATGACAGGCGCCGCGGTCCTTTGGCTAAAGCGTCGGCACGGTCTTTAGCAGATGACGGCCCCTTGTGCTGCGGCGCCGTTCCCTCTAAAGATCGGCAAGGCGCCAAATTGCTTTGCAGGCTTTTGGGGGGAAATGTTTGATGCGTCGCCGCGCCGCTCGATGCGATAGACGCGCGAGGTCGGTCCAGGGCGTGGCGCCGGAGACCCCGGTCGCATCCGCGCCCGAACGGCTCATGGAAATTTACGGCTGAACGCCGCGGTTGCCGGGAGGAACGTACGATGGCGACAATCGACCAGGCGGACCGCGCGACAAGCTATACCGCGCTGCCGCGGCGCGGACCGATCACGCGCGTGCTCGAAGACGAGCGGTGGCTCGCCGGCGCGCTGTTGCTGCCGACCATCGTGCTGCTCGGCTTGTTTATCGCCTATCCGTTTGTCAAAGGCGTGCTGCTGGCCGTGACCGATACGAAGGTCGGCGTCCCGGGCCATTTCGTGGGCCTCGCGAATTTCGAAAAATTGTGGAACGACAGTATATTCCATATCGCGGTCTACAACACGTTTCTTTATACATTCGTCACCACGGTATTCAAGCTCGCTCTCGGGCTGTGGCTGGCGTTGTTGTTGAACCGGCATTTCCGCGGCAAGGCGTTCGTACGCGCATTTATCCTGTTGCCGTTCATTATTCCGACAGTGCTGTCGACATTCGCCTGGAAGTGGATGTTCGACCCGACTTTCAGCGTCCTGAACTGGATTCTGTTTCATCTCGGGCTGATAAACGCGCGCATCAACTGGCTCGGCGACCCCGACCTGGCAATGATTTCGGTGATTATCGTCAATATCTGGCGCGGCGTGCCGTTCTTTGCTATTACGCTGCTTGCCGGGTTGCAGACGATCAGTCCTGAATTGCACGAAGCCGCTGCGATCGACGGCGCCAGGGCGTGGAACCGGTTCCGCCATGTGACTTGGCCGCTGCTGCTGCCGGTAACAATGGTCGTCGTGCTGTTCTCGGTGATCCAGACTTTCGCCGATTTCCAGCTTGTCTATGTATTGACCGGAGGGGGGCCGGCCAACGCGACCCATCTGTTTGCAACCTATGCCTATCAGATCGGCGTCGGCACGGGGTTATTGAGTGAAGGCGCGGCTGTATCGCTGGCAATCTTCCCGGTGCTGCTGCTCGTGGTGATTATCCAGCTATTATATATTCGCCGGGTGGAGACGGTCTGAGCCATGATCGAAGGGGCACGCTGGCGCACCTGGGTGTTTTACAACATCCCGCTGATCCTGTTCGTTATTGGGCTGCTGTTCCCGTTCTATTGGATGATCGTTACGAGCTTCCGGCCCGACAGCGAGTTGTATCGGCCGTGGAACGCGCCGAACTACACGCCGTTCTGGACCCTGCACCCGACCCTTGTCCATATGCGCGACCTGCTGACGGAGACGCTGTTCACGACGTGGCTGCTGAACACAATGATCATCGCGATATCGTCGACGGTGATCTCGCTGATCTGCGGCCTGTTCGCCGGCTACGCGCTGTCGCGCCTCAAATTCCCATTTGCCGGCGGGATCGGCACCGGCATTTTCATCACCTATCTCGTGCCGCAGACCCTGCTGTTCATCCCGCTCGCCGACATCATCCGCAATTTCAAGCTCGGCGACACGCCGTGGGCGTTGATCCTGACTTATCCGACCTTTTTGATCCCGTTCTGCACCTGGCTGATGATGGGCTATTTCAAGTCCATTCCGAAGGAGCTGGAGGAATGCGCGCGCATCGACGGCGCGCCGCGCTGGAAGGCGATGATGTACATCATCTTCCCGATCGCGATACCAGGCATTCTTTCCGCTGGCATCTTCGCGTTCACGCTGTCGTGGAACGAGTTCATCTACGCGCTGGTGTTCCTGTCCTCGCCCGAGCAGAAAACCGTGCCGGTCGGCGTGACATCGGAACTGGTGCGCGGCGACGTGTTCTACTGGGGCCAGCTGATGGCCGGCGCGCTGTTGGGTTCGATCCCGGTGGCGTTTGTGTATTCGTTCTTTGTCGAACACTACGTATCCGGCATTACCGGGTCGGTTAAGGGATAGGCGCTAATGTCTCAAGTCGTGATGCGCAGCCTCAACAAGAAATATGACGAGGTGCATGCGGTCAAGGACGTCAACCTCGACATTCGCGACAAGGAATTCGTCGTTCTGGTCGGTCCCTCCGGGTGCGGCAAGACGACGACGCTGCGCATGGTCGCCGGGCTCGAAAGCATTACCTCCGGGCGTGTTCTGATCGACGATCAGGTCGTCAACGATCTGGCGCCGATGGATCGCGACATCGCAATGGTATTTCAAAATTATGCGCTCTATCCGCATATGAGCGTCTACGACAACATGGCCTTCGGCCTCAAAATGCGGAAATTCGACAAGGGCGAAATCCGGCAGCGGGTGCACGAGGCGGCCGAGATTCTCGGCATTCACGATTATCTCAGGCGCAAGCCGCGGCAATTGTCGGGCGGTCAGCGCCAGCGCGTCGCGCTGGGACGCGCGATCGTCCGTCATCCGCGCGTTTTTCTGTTCGACGAGCCGCTGTCGAACCTCGATGCGAAGCTGCGCGTCCAGATGCGCGTCGAACTCAAGAAATTGCACGAGCGGCTCGGCACGACGGCAATTTACGTCACGCATGACCAGGTCGAGGCGATGACCCTCGGCGACCGCGTCGTGGTGATGCGCGACGGCTGGATACAGCAGGTCGGCGACCCGATGGAGCTGTACAACGAACCGGCCAACCGCTTCGTCGCCGGGTTCATCGGCTCGCCTGCGATGAATTTTGCGCCGGTCCGCATCGAAGGCGAGAACGGCGGCCTGTGGGCCGTCGGCGATGGCATCCGCCTAAAGATTCCGGCGCCGATGACAAACCGCCTCGGAGGCTATGCCGGGCGCGAGGTCACGTTCGGCATCCGCCCTGAGGATTTGCACATCGCCTCCGCGGCCGACCCGGCTGAACTGGCGCTCGACGCCGTCGTCGAGGTTGTCGAGCGGCTCGGATCCGAAATCCTGCTCGACATCGCGGTCGGGCGGGTGACGATGGTCGCCTCGGTCGAGCCGACCGCCACCGCCAAGGTGCACGAAAAACTCCGCCTCGGGGTCAACCCGCACCGCCTCCATTTCTTCGACGACCAGACCGAAAACGCGATTTGACCCCTGCTCAACGGCTTGGCGGGATACGGGCGGCGGCGCGTTCCAATTCGCGGTCGGGGGTGACAAGTCCTGCCTTCAGTGTCGGACCAGCCACAGATAACTCTCATCATAGCCGGTCAGCCAGGTTTCTTCGGCCAGCGAGAGCGCCCCGACAAAGTCGATCTCCGCCGTTTGGATTGCCAGCTCGAACCGCAACTCAAAACATTGCAAGATACCGGCACGGCTCTCGCGATGCCTCCGGAGTTTCGTGATGCACTAAGCCGGGTCCAGATCGCTATTCCGCACAGCTGCGTGGCCACCGGGGCTACAATCTGCCGA
>JBFXDF010000062.1:0-17245 GCA_050181375.1 Alphaproteobacteria bacterium | reverse complement strand
AGCACTATAACCAGCAGATGCGGGACTATGTCGGCGGTCCGGTGGGGCCGGCTCCAGCGGACCGCTCGTCGCTGCACCCGACGGACGACCGCGACGCCGTCGACAAGGCGCGCGCCTACGCCTTTGCAACCGGAACGGAATTTTCCGTCGAAGCCCGCCTACGGCGGCACGACGGCGTCTATCGCTGGCACCGGATCCGCAATCGGCCGATCCGGGTCGATGGCGAAATCGTGTTCTGGCTCGGCACCGCCGTCGATATCGACGACATGCGCGAGGCCAATGCGCTGCTCGAACGGCGGGTCGCCGAGCGCACCGCCGAACTCGAAGCCGCCAACCGCCGTCTCGCGGCGCAGATCGACGAGCGCGAAAAGGCCGAGACGCAGCTGTGGCAGGCGCAGCGCATCGAAGCGGTCGGGCAGCTGACGTCCGGCGTGGCGCACGATTTCAACAATCTGCTGACCGCGATCCTCGGCAATCTCGAATTGCTCGAGGCGCGCATCGACGAGGATGACGCAAGGCTCGCCAAGCCGCTCGCCGCCGCCGTCTCGGCGGCCGAGCGCGGCGCGCGACTGACGGCGCAGCTGCTCGCCTTCTCGCGCCAGCAGCGGATGAACCCCGAGGCGATCGATCTGAACCGCGTCGTCTCCGGCATAGGGCCTTTGCTGCACAGCACGATCGGTGCGACGGCCGATATCGCAACCGCGCTGGCGCCGGATTTGTGGCCGGCACTGGCCGATGCCAGCCAGCTCGAGCTGGTTCTGCTCAACCTGGCGATCAACGCGCGCGATGCGATGCCGGACGGCGGCGCGATTACGCTCTCCACGTCAAATGCGACGATCGTCCGCCCGGAGCGCCCGGAGCACCCGCCGCCCGGCGAGTACGTCATGGTGTCGGTCGCCGATACCGGAAGCGGTATCCCGCCGGCGATCGTCGACAAGGTTTTCGACCCGTTCTTCACGACGAAAGAGGTCGGCAAAGGGTCGGGGTTGGGGCTGTCGCTGGTGCTCGGGGTGGCGCAGCAGCTCGGCGGCGGCGTGTGCATCGATACCCAGCGCGGTGTCGGCACGACGGTCCAGGTATATCTGCCGCGAGCCCGTGCCGGGAGGGCGGATCATTGGCCCGGCGCACGAAACGGGAGCGACGCCGGCGAGAGCGACGGCGGAGATGTCCGCGGCGGCCGGGTTCTGCTGGTTGACGATGACCCGGATGTCCGCGCCGTGGCCGCCGCGATGCTCGCCGAGGCCGGGTATGACGTGGTCGAGGCCGGCAGCGGCGGCGCCGCGCTCGATCTGCTCGAAGACCCGCAGCTCGGGGTCGAATTGATGATCGCCGATATCGTCATGCCCGGAATGAACGGGGTCGAGCTGGCGCATGCGGCCCGCCGCCGCCGGCCGCAGATGCCGGTTCTGTTCGTGACCGGGTTCGGCGGCGCCGCGCTGCCGGCGAACCGGCCGCCGCCTGGCGAAATGCTGCGCAAACCGTTCCGCGCCGCCGATCTAATCGCCAAGGTAGCGGCGATGCTGAGCCGCGCGCAGGAGCACGACCGGATCGGACAGCTCCGCTGCGCCGATTAGCGGGCACCCCCTTTTCTAGACCATCGAGGGGGTGCTTTCGGCTGCGGCATCAGTACGGTGCAGGGCGGCCTCGCCCGCGGCGCCGCGGTTCAGGCGGCGAAGCGCTGAAATGCGGCCTCGACCATATCGGCCGGCACGACATGGCCGCCGGCGAATTCGCGATAGACGACGGCGCGGCCCAGCGCGCGCAGCCGCACCGCAATGCGCCGCCCGCAGCGGTCAATCGGCAGTACCGGGTCCTCGCGGCCGTGCGAGATAAAGATCGACGGCGCGCGATCGGTCCGCGCCGGCAGCGCGAAGCCGGGCGAAAACGCGATGATGTCGCTGAACAGCGCGCCGTTGATCAGCCCGAGCGACAGCGCGTAGGAGGCGCCGTCGGAGAAACCGCCGATCGCGATGTGCGCCGGGTCGATGGCGCAAGTCCGGAACACCTCGTCGAGGGCGCGGTCGAGAAACGCGACGTCCTCTCCGAAATCGTCACGGATCACGTCCCAGGTAGCGCCGCGCGAATCCGGCGCGAGGACGACGACGCCATGCGCCTCGGCGGCATCGGCCACGATCGGCATTGCCCGGGCGGCCGACGAGCGTGCGCCGTGCAGCATCACAAGGAGCGGCGCCGGCCGGTCCGCCGCGACCGCGCGCGGTATGTGCAGCAATCCGTCCCGTTCCGCTCCCACCCCAAGCGGTCGGGTGCCGGCAGCCGGATTTACCGGAAGATAGGCCTCCGGGCGCGCGCTGAGGATGCCCTGCGCGTGAGGTCGGGGCGGGTTCGTGTGGGGCGAGGGAGCATTTCCCGTCGGCATGACATGTTCCGTTTCAAACCGGCGCCGCGTCCCGCCGGGAACGGCCGGGTCCGCCAAGGGGCGCGGCCGGAAAAATCGGCGGACCGCACGCGCCGAGTCCGTCGCCCCTCGGGTATGAACTCTTGCACCGCATAGAGCAAGGAAACCGGATCGAGCTGGCACAATCTGCAGAATGCCTCCGGCGCCGGGTCGCGTTTTGACCGGGGAGGCCCCTGCGGCCGGCGGGCCGGTTGTCGCGACGGCGCCGAATGAGTACGGTGCCGTTTTCTCAACCGTCGGAGGCGGAACGGGGGCCTAGCGCATGGACGGGGGAGCGACGGGCACGGGGATCGGCCAGCCGGTACGGCGGCGCGAGGATTTGCGCCTGTTGACCGGACGCGGGCGGTACAGCGACGACCTGAACCTGCCGGAGCAGGCCTATGCGGTAATGGTGCGCTCGCCGCACGCGCACGCGCTGATCCGCCGGATCGACACCAGGTCGGCGCGGGCTCGGCCGGGGGTGCTCGTCGTATTGACCGCCGACGAGGTGCGCGCCGACGGTCTCAATCCGCTGCCGAACATCGCGAACACCCACCCGGCCGACATCAGCATCAAGAACAAGGACGGGTCGCCGACCGTCCGTCCGGAGCAGCAGGCGATCGTCGGTCCCGAAGTCTGTCACGTCGGCGAGATCGTTGCCGCCGTGATCGCGACCTCGCTCGCCGCGGCGAAGGATGCCGCCGAGCTTGTCGCGGTCGATTACGAACCGCTGCCGGCAGTCGCGCACAGTCTCGTCGCCGCCCAACCCGACGCGCCGCGCGCCCGGCGGACCAGTGCGAACATCATCCTCGACGGCGAGGTCGGAGACCCGATCGCGACCGATGCGGCCTTTGCCGCGGCGGCGCATGTCGTCCGCTTCGAGACCTGGGTGCAGCGCATCGCCGGCGTGCCGATGGAGCCGCGCGCCGCGGCCGGCGAATACGACCCCGGTACCGGACGTTACACTTTGCATGCCGGGGCCGGCGGCGCGGTCAGTCCGCGGCGCGATCTCGCGGCCGTGCTCGGCGTCGCGCCCGAAGAGGCGCGCGTCGTGATGCACGATGTCGGCGGCAATTTCGGCACGCGCGGCGGCTTCAACCCGGAATTCGCGATCGTCTGCTGGGCGGCGCGGCGGGTCGGCCGGCCGGTCAAATGGACCGGCGACCGCGGCGAGTATTTTTCCAGCGATCATCAGGCGCGCGATCTCGCCGTCACCGCCGAACTGGCGCTCGATCGCGAGGGCCGGTTCCTCGCGATGCGCGGCTCGAACCTCGTCAACCAGGGCGCCTATGCGCTGGCTTTCGGCTCCCTCAACAAGGGGGTCGAGATCATGTCGAGCATCTACCACGTGCCGGCGGTCTTTTTCCGCGCCCGCGCCGCGCTGACCAATACCGCGCCCACCCGCCCCTATCGCAGCTCGGGCCGCCCCGAGGTCATGTTCGTCATGGAGCGGCTGATCGATCTCGCGTCACGGCAGACCGGCATCGACCGCATCGAATTGCGCCGCACGAATCTCGTACCGGAATCGATGATGCCGTACACGAACCCGTTCGGCATGGTCTATGACAGCGGCGCCTATCACCGGGTCATGGAGCGGGTGCTCGAACTGGCCGATTGGCAGGGGTTTCCCGCGCGGCGAAAGGCGGCGAAGGCGCGCGGCCGGTGCCGCGGCATCGGCGTCGCCAATTATGTCGATACCGCGACAGGCGCGCCGCGCGAGCGGGCCGAGATCACCGTCAAGCCGCTCGGCAATGACAGCGGCGAGATCGAAATCGTCGTCGGCACCGTGTCGCAGGGCCAGGGGCACGAAACCAGTTTCGCGCAGCTTGTTACGGAGTGGCTCGGCGTGCCGCTCGACGATATCAGGCTCGTGACCGGCGACACCGAGCGCGTTTCGGTCGGCGGCGGCGCGCATTCCGGCCGCGCCTTGCGTCTCGCCAGCATCGTCATGCTGAACGCCTCCAACATCATCATCGAAAAGGGGCTGCGCATCGCAGGGCATCTGCTGGAGGCGGCGACCCCCGACCTCGAATTCGCGGAAGGACGGTTCCGGGTCAAGGGCACCGACCGCGCCGTGGGCCTGTTCGAGGTCGCGCGCGCCGCCGAGACCCGCGCCGATCTGCCCGAGGATTTGCGCGGCCCGCTCAAGGGCGAGGGCGACGAGACCGTCAATATCGCCAGCTTCCCCTACGGCTGTCACGTCTGCGAGGTCGAGGTCGATCCCGACACCGGCCGCACCGAAATCGTGCGCTATAGCGCGGTCGATGATTGCGGCCGCGCGATCAACCCGATGATCGTGCACGGCCAGGTCCACGGCGGCATCGTGCAGGGAGTCGGTCAGGCGCTGTGGGAGCAGGTCGTCTACGACCGCGACACGGCGCAGCTTCTGACCGGCTCGTTCATGGATTACGCGATGCCGCGCGCCGATCTGCTGCCGTTCTTCACGACCGAATTGTCCGAGGTGCCGTGTCCGACCCACCCCTTGGGCATGCGCCCGGCCGGCGAAGGCGGCACGACCCCGGCATTGGGGGTCGTCGTCAACGCGATCGTCGATGCGCTGGCCGAATTCGGCGTAACCCATGTCGAAATGCCGGCGACCCCTGAGCGGGTATGGCGGGCGATTAATTCGCCACGGAGACACGGAGAGTAAATTATCCTCCATGCCCTCCGTGTCTCCGTGGTTAAATGGGGCCACCAAAACCGGAGGGAGGAACGACGATGGCACGCATCCGGCACATCGCGTTGACCACGAAAGAGCCGGCGAAGGTCGCCGAGTTCTACAAGGAAGCGTTCGGCCTCAAGGAATTGCGCCGCAGCCCGAACGGCGCGGTATTTCTGAGCGACGGCCACATCAACCTGGCGATCCTCAACCACAAGGACGAGCGCTCGCTCGACATGGGCGCGCACGGCCCCAATTTCAGCGGCATCCACCATTTCGGCTTCGAGGTCGATGACCTCGACGGAGCTTGCGACAAGCTCGAACAGGCGCATGGGAGACGCCTCTCGGCCAAGGACGGCGTCGATGCGGCGATGGCCGGCGGCGGCCACGCCAATTTTGAGATGAAATGGTCCGGCCCCGACGGCGTCGTCATCGATATCTCCCACACCGGCTGGGAAGGAACCCACGAGGCCGATTAGCAGCTCCGGAAAAAGCCTCGAAAAAAGATCGCAGTTCCCGGCGAAAGCCGGGACCCATTTCTCAGCCGACTGAACGGTTGAGCCACGGCTCGCGGCTTTCGCCGGCACTGCGCAATGTAGATGGGAGGAAAGCGTCATGGCAGGCAACTACACGATCTTCGTCGGAACGGTCGGCAGCGGGCTGTGGCTGAGCTCGGATGGCGGCGACAGCTGGAACCGGGTGCGTGACGGGCTGCACGGCGAAAGCCGCGTCTACGGCCTGACAGCGCACCCGACGGAGCCTCGCACCGTGTTCGCCGGCGCCGAGGACGGCATCTACAAAAGCCGCGGCGGCGGTCGGAGTTTCGCCAAACTCGACTCGCCGATGAACGCGATCGATGTCTGGAAAATCGCGATCGACCCGACCGATCCCGACATCATTTTCGCCGGGACCCGCCCGGCGGCGCTGTACCGCTCGACCGATGGCGGGCGCGACTGGCGCAAGCTCCCGGCCGACATCGTCGAGGAATGCCCGAATGTCGGCGTCCCCCGCGTCACGGCGCTGACCGTCGATCCGTCCGACCACCGCGTGGTCTGGGCCGGGATCGAGGTTGACGGCGTGCGCCGCAGCACCGATGGCGGCGACAGCTGGACCCGGATCGCGAACGGCATCTACGATCTCGACATCCACGACATCGCCGTCACCGTGAATGGCGGTCCCACCGTGCTGACCAGCACGCCCGGCGAGATCTTTGCCAGCACCGATCGCGGCGAAAGCTGGCAAGGGCTCGGCGTGCGCGACCGGTTCTCGCTGCGCTATTGCCGCGGTCTGGCGCAAAAGGCCGACGACCCGGAGACATTGTTCGCCGCGACCGGCGACGCCGCGGTCGGCAGCACCGGCGCGATCGAGCGCTCGCGCGACGGCGGCAGGAGCTGGGAGACACGGCCCCTGCCGGCCGAGCCGAACTCGCCGATCTGGGCGTTCGCAACGCATCCCGCCGATCCCGCGCGGGTCATCGCGTGCAGCCATTACGGCGAGGTCTATGCGAGCGACAACAGCGGCGATTCATGGCGCAAGCTGCGCCGCGAATTCACCGAAATCCGTGCCCTGTGCTGGGTTCCGGAGTGACTGCTCGCGGCGGCAGGCTGAACCCGGCCTGGAGCGCGGTCATTGCCCGAAAGTGCGTATTCCGCTACGCTAAGTAGATTCCGGAGGGTGGGGAACCCGAGCAATGCGCGCAGCAATCGTCCTGGGTCTCATCGCCATGCTGCTCCCCGCCGCCGCCGGGGCGCAAAGCGCGGGATCAAAAGCGACGGCGCCGAACGGCGGGGTCACGAAGGACGATTATGTCGAGCAGGCAAAGCAGCGCGCCGCGAAGCGCTTCGACAAGCTCGACAAGAACCATGACGGCGTGCTGAGTTCCGACGAGCGCAAGACCGGCGGCCGGAAGAAATCGTCCGACGAATAGGCCGGCCGGGCCGGCTGGTTTCACGAAAGGAGCAGTCTATGCCGGATGATGCCGCTCTGACCGAACGGACCGCGTCGCGGGCGGGATCGCCGCTGCGCGTCAAAGGCCTCGATCATGTCGTGCTGCGCGTGTCGGACATGGATCGCGCGATCAAATTTTACGAAAACGTGCTGGGACTTAATGTCGAGCGCCGGCTATCCGAGATCGGCCTCGTCCAGCTGCGCGCCGGCAGTGCGATGATCGACCTGGTACCGCAAAAGGAAGACGCGGCCGACGGCCGCAACATGGATCATTACGCGGTCCAGATCGAGAGCATGGACGTCGAAACGCTCAGCGCGCATTTGCGGCGGCACGGCGTCGATCCCGGCGAGGTCAGACGCCGCTACGGCGCGGAAGGCTACGGTTCGTCGATCTATATCACCGATCCGGACGGCAACACCGTCGAGTTGAAGGGGCCGCCGGAACCGGGCCAGCAAATACCAGGACGGTGAGGCGATACCGGCCGGCGTTCACGACCCTGCTCGAAACCCGTACCGGCCGGCCCCTGCCCGCCGCCGTTCGCGGCGCGGCGTATCACGTTCCGATGCCTCTCCCGTTTGCGCTTTTCGGTCGTTTCAATCCGCGGCCGCGGCGGGTTGGGCGGCGCGCTCGTATTTCCGCGCCGGGGTATTGATCGGCTCGGAGAGCGGCGCGGCGCCGAACGAGGCGGCGACCCGGTCGGGCGGCGGGTTGCCGTAAAGCGTCGTGCGCTGGCGCGGCGTGCGGCCGAGCGAGCGGATCAGTGTCTCCATCGCCTCCGGGGGCATTTCCTGGCCGAAACTGGCGCCGGCGGCGCGGGAGATGCTCTCGTTCATCAGCGTGCCGCCGAGATCGTTGCAGCCGGCCTGAAGGCAGGCGGCGGCGCCCTCCGGCCCGAGCTTGACCCATGAGCACTGGATGTTCGGGATGACCGGGTGCAGCGCGAGCCGCGCAACGGCGTGCATCAGCACCGCCTCGCGCCAGGTCGGACCGAGCCGCGAGCGGCCCTTCAGCGAAATCGGCGTCTCCATCGGCACAAAGGGCAATGGAACAAATTCGGTGAAGCCGCCGGTCTTCTGCTGCAAGTCGCGCACGCGCAGCAGATGGCGCGCCCAGTGCTCGTAGCGCTCGACATGGCCGAACATGATCGTGACCGTGCTGCGCAAGCCCGCGCGGTGCGCCGCCTCCATGACCTGGAGCCACTCGGCGGTCTTGACCTTGTCGGGACAGATCACCGCGCGGACCTCATCGTCGAGGATTTCCGCCGCGGTGCCCGGCAATGAGCCGAGACCGGCATCGCGCAGTTCGGCGACGAAATCGGCCAGGGTGCGCCCCAGGGTCTTGGCCCCCTGCCAGACTTCAAGCGGCGAAAACGCGTGGACATGCATCGCCGGAAGGGCCTGTTTGATCGCGCGGCAGATCGCGAGATAGGTCGCACCGGTGTATTCCGGGTGGATGCCGCCTTGCAGACAGACTTCGGTCGCGCCGCGCTCCCAGGCTTCCTCGCTGCGCCGGATGATCTCGTCGAGATCGAGATTGTAGGGCCGGCCGCGCAGATTTTCGCTGAGCTTGCCTTTCGAGAAGGCACAGAACTGGCAGCGGAAATAGCAGATATTCGTGTAGTTGATGTTGCGCGTGACGACATAGGTCACGGTGTCGCCCGAGACCGCGCGACGCAGCCGGTCGGCGGCGGCGCATACGGCGTCAAAATCGTCGCCCCGCGCCTCGAACAGGCGGACGATGTCGGTCTCGGTCAGGGTCTCGCCGGCGACGGCGCGGTCGAGGATGTCGAACAGATGATTGGACCGCGGGCGTCCCGCCCGCTGCGGGCCGGAGGCCCGCGGTCCCGATGAGGGCGGCTCCGCGCCGGCTCCGGCGATCCACCCATCGGGACGCGCGAAGCCGTGCCCGTCGATCAGGCGCAGTACCGGGGTGCGCAGCTTCGCATCCAGCCAGCGAGCCTGTTCCTGCGCATAGGACGGATAGATCGCGAGCCGCTCGACAAGCAATTTGCCGGCCCCCGCCGTGCGGCGCGCGAGATCGTCGAGATGCGGCCACGGCGCCTCTGGGTTGACGTGGTCCGGCGTTACCGGCGAGACCCCGCCCCAGTCGTTGATCCCGGCCGCGATCATATCTTCCAGCGCATCCGGCATCAGATTGGGCGGCGCCTGGATATTCATCTCGGGGCCTAGGACAAGTCGCGCGACCGCGATCGTCCACAGATGCTCGGCGCGATCGGGTTCGGGCGCGTCCGCCATGCGGGTGCCGGCTTTGGCGCGGAAATTCTGGACGATAATCTCCTGAATATGGCCGTGGCGGTCGTGCAGGTCGCGCAAGGCGAGCAGGGATGCGATGCGCTCGCGGCGGGTCTCGCCGATGCCGATCAGGATGCCGGACGTGAACGGCACCATCGCCTCACCCGCCGCCGCGATCGCCGCGAGCCGGACCGAAGGGGTCTTGTCGGGCGAACCGAAATGCGGTCCGCCGCGTTCCGACAGGCGCGCTGCGGCGCTTTCGAGCATGATGCCCTGCGACACCGATACCGCGCGCAGCCGCTCGGTATCCGCGCGGCTCATGACGCCGGGATTGAGATGCGGCAAAAGGCCGGTTTCCTTCAGCACCAACCCGGCCATCGCCGCCAGATACGACAGCGTCGTGTCGTGGCCGAGCCGTGCCAGCCCCTCGCGCGCGGCGCCGTAACGCCGTTCGGGCTTGTCACCCAAGGTGAACAGCGCCTCCTTGCATCCGGCCTCGGCCCCGGCGCGGGCGATCGCCAGCACCTGCTCGGGGTCGAGATAAGCCGCCTCGCCGCGCCGCGGCGGGGTTGCGAAGGTGCAGTAGTGGCACACGTCGCGGCATAGATGCGTCAGCGGGATGAACACCTTCCGCGAGTACGAGACGAGGTCCCCGTGAGCGGTGTCGCGCCGTTCCGCGGCGGCCCGCATCAGCGGCGCGAGATCGCTCGCCTCGGCCAGCGCCAGAGACTCGGCGCGGGAGAGCCGCGCGCCTGCGGCGGCGTGATCGATGATCGTGTGAGGTGACATGCCTCGCCCCTCCGGGCAGCACTCGCCGCCGGTTTGCTCAGACAGGAGGTGATCCCGCTAGCGGGGGCACCGCGTCACGACGGAGGCCGCGCTCCCGGCGCCGAGGATGGCGAAAAACCCGCTCGGGCGAGAGCGCCGGCGTTCTGCGCGAGCCACAGGCCCGCTCGCGTGCGCGATCCGATCCGCCAAAAATGCGCGAGATCGGCCGGGTTGTCGATATCCAATGCGATGCCGGGCAGCTTGACGATGATCGGCTCGATGCCGGCCGCCCGGGCAGCGGCAAGATGCGGGCGGAAGCTGTCATCGCCAAAGCGCAGAGGCACGGCGTCGGGCGGCGACATCAGGACCGCGTTCGACCCCATTTCGTCATGCGACGGCGCGATCGTGAAGGATGGCGCCGGCCGGTGCGCCGCGATCAGCCGCTCGATCTCGGCCGATGTGACGAGCGGGACGTCGCCGGGCAGGGTCAGCATCGCGCCGCGCCCTTCGGCCGCGAGACGCCGCGCCGCCGCCATGACCGCGCCCGTATGGCCGTCGCGCGCGCCGTCGGCGATGCAATGCGCGCCATAGCGGTCGGCGAGATCGCGCGCGGCCGCGTCGATCGTGACCAGCAGAATGCCGGCGAGACCGCGCGCCCCGGCGAGAGCGGCGAGCACGTCCTCGAGCATCGCCAGCGCCAGCGCCTGCCGCGACCCGACCGGCAGCGCGGGCGACAGGCGCTGCTTCGCGGCCTCGGTGTCCTTGACCGGCACGACAGCCCAGATGTCCGCGTCGGCATTCATTTCCGGACGCGGTCGGCGGCAGCGAGGACGGTACGGGCCAGCGCCTCGCGGTCATCGAGGGTCTGCATCAAGGTGCGCCCGAGCACGACCGGAATGTCGAGATCGGCGAGCGCAGCCGCGTCGGCCTCGTCGGCGATATAGGCATCAAGGAAATCGCGGTAATGTCGGGCCGGGGTCGCGGCATCGACCGGCAAGCCGAGCTCGGCCATCATCTTGGCGGTCGGCCCTTTGACCGCCTGACCGGCGACGATCGGCGACACGGCGACAACCGGCGCCCGGCAGGCACGCAACCCATCGCGGACGCCGGGCACGGCGAGGATCGGGTCGACGCTGATAAACGGGTTCGACGGGCAGACGATCACGGCGCGCAATGCCGGATCGGCGAGCGCCGCGAGGAAATCCGGGTGCGGGCGGGACGCCTCGGCGCCGGCAAAGGACAATTCGGAGACCGCCGGCTCGCAGCGCAACCGGACGAAATAATCCTGAAAATCGAGCCAGCCCTCCGCGGTGCGCAGCCGGGTGCGCACCGGGTCGTCCGACATCGGCAGCAGCCGCGCGCGGACGCCGAGCCGGCGGCGGAAATCGTCTGAGATCGTCGACAGGCTTTCGCCGGCGCGCAGGCGGCTTGTGCGCTCAACATGCGTCGCGAGATCGCCGTCGCCGAGCCGGAACCAGGTCGCGCCGCCGAGCGCTTCGAGCGCGCTCATAAAAGTCCAGGTCTCCCCTGCCCGCCCCCAGCCGAGTTCCGGGTTGGCCTGCCCCGACAGCGTATAGAGCAGCGTGTCGAGATCGGGCGAGATCGCGAGGCCGAGATGCTCGAAATCGTCGCCGGTATTGGCGACCACGGTCAGCCGGTCGGGCGGCAGCACACGGTACAGCCCCAGCGCGAGCTTGGCGCCGCCGACCCCGCCGGACAGCGCCAGCACCGGGCCTTTGTCGCTGCTCATCGGCACGGCTGGACCGCGGGCCTCCGACCCGCACGCGGGCGGGACGCACGCGCTCCGAATTGCCGCCCGCTCATCGGAACAGATCGTGCTCCGGCGGACGGACCAGCGCGAGACCGGGCGCGTCCGGGGCGGACCACGACAGGCCGCGCACCAGCACGATCGGGGTCGCCTCGGCCGCCTGTCCCTGCACCAGCGAGGCGGCGGCGGCGATCTCGTCGGCAAACCCGGTCTCGGTGACTTCGAGCTTGCGGCCGAACAGATCGGGCTGGCCGCGCCAGTCGATAACCGCCGGCAATCCGGCGGCCCCGAGCGCGATGCCGACCGTGCCGCGGCGGAACGGCCGCCCGAAACTGTCGCTGACAATGACCGCGATCCGCCGGCCGCAGCGCCCGGCGAGATCGCGGCGCAGCTTTTCGGCCGAGGCGTCGGGATCGACCGGCAGCAGCAACACGCGCTCGGCGCCGCTGCCGTCGTCGGGCATGACATTCGAATGGTCGATGCCGGCATTGGCCATCACATAACCGAGCCGGTGCTCGGCGATCATCAGGTTCGGCCGGTGCCGCACGATGCGGCGGGACTCGGACAGGACGACCTCGACCAGCCGCGCGTTCTTCCCGACCTCGGCGGCGAGCGCGACGGCCTGTTGCGACGGCTCGACCGAGGAGACATCGACGATACGGCCCTCGGCCTTCGACACAATCTTTTGCGCCACGACCAGCACGTCGCCGTCCTCGGGCGCGAGGCCGGTCTCCGCATAGGCGGCGAGCGCGAGCGCGGCGAGGTCGTCGCCTTGCTGGACGAGTGGGACGCCACGCAGGCCGGTGATGGTCAGTTGGGTGGTCATGGCGCGGTCGGTTTGCCCCTCACCCTGTCCCTCTCCCCGCAGGCGGGGAGAGGGAACCTGCTCCAAACGGCATGCGAATGTTCCAAGGACAAAGGCGCGGAGACGCCGCTGCGCCCCCTCTCCCCGCTTGCGGGGAGAGGGTCGGGGTGAGGGGCTGCAACGGTTTGATCCATCCTCACCCGAACGCCTTGCGCAGGCGCGGCAGGACCTGCTCGGCGTAGAGCTTCAGAAAGCGCGCCTGATCCGGGCCGGGGGCGTGAAAGACCAGATGGCGGAACCCGAGTTCGACATACGGGCGGATCTTTTCGACCTGCTCGTCGGGGTCGCTCGATACGATCCAGCGGCTCGCGGCGCGGTCAAGCGGCAGGGCATCGGCGAGGCGTTCCATTTCGACCGGGTCCTCAACCCCGACCTTCTCCTCGGGCGACAGCGCCAGCGCCGCCCAGTGCCGGGTCAGCTCCTTGGCCTGTCGCGCGTCGGTGTCGAACGACACCTTGACCTCGATCATCCGCTCGATTTGAGAGGCGTCGCGACCGCGTCTGGCGGCGCCCTCCTCGACCTTCGGAACCAATTGTTCGCTGTACAGCGACGGCGCCTTGCCGCTGGTGCAGATAAAGCCCTCGGCGACCTGCCCGGCCATCTGCGCCGCCAGCGGACCGGACGCGGCGACCCAGACCGGCACTTTCTCCTTCGGCTTGTCATAGATCGTGGCATTCTCGGTGCGGTAGAACTGACCCTCGAACGTGACCCGGTCCTCGGTCCAGAGCTTGTTGATCAGCGCGATCGCCTCGCGCAGCCGGTCGCGCCGTTCCTTGGGACCCGGCCATTTCACCCCGCTCGACGGCACCTCGTTCAGCGATTCGCCGGTGCCGACGCCGAGCACGACGCGGCCCGGAAACATCGCGCCGAGCGTGCCGAAAGCCTGCGCGACGACCGAGGGATGATAGCGGAAGGTCGGGGTCAGCACGCTGGTGCCGATGATGGCGCGGCTGGTGCGGGCGCCGAGCGCGCCGAGCCAGACGAGCGCGTTCGGCGCATGCCCGTCGGTGTGCTTCCACGGCTGGAAATGATCGCTGACGAAAATCGAGTCGAACCCGACTTCCTCCGCAAGACATGAGAAATTGAGCAGATCGGTCGGGCCGAACTGCTCGGCCGAGGCCTTGTATCCGAGTTTCAGCACCTGCCGCTCCTATAGATCAGGTAACGCAAAGGGCACGAAGGACCCGCAAAGGACGCGAAGGGAGAAATACCGGCGCGCAGCGCCGAACGTAAAACGGCAAGACCGTGGCTGGCAGTAAGCGAACAGCGCTTCGCGCCGAAGGCTGCCTTGGCGTCCTTTGCGCATGCCTTGGCGTCCTTTGCGTTAGCTACTCTTCCAGCCACACCCCGCTAAACCTTCGCCAGCACGTCCTCGCGGAAGCGCCGCATGTTGTCGATCACCGCGTCCGACGTATCGCCGCCAAAGCCGAAATCGACGGCGATGACGCCGAGATCGCGCAGCGACCGCAGATCGGCGGCGATCGCCGCGTTGTCGCCGGAGCCCAGCCGACGCTCGCCGTTGTCGGCGCGCTCCGGGATGCCCGGTCCGAACTGCGAGAACCGGTAGGCGAGCTTGAGATCGTTGACATTACGGCCGGCACCCCGCGCCATGTCGCGCAGTTTGGTCCACTGCACATTGAGCCGGCCGAGCGTGTCGAGCCGGTTGCGCGGGTTGGTGCCGATCGGATACCAGGCGTCGCCGAGCTTCGCGGTGCGCCGCATCGCCGGGCCGCTCTCGCCGCCGACCCAGATCGGCACCCGTTTCTGCACCGGGCGCGGCTGGAAGAAGATGTTCGAGAAGTCAGCGTACTTGCCGCTGAAGCTCGGGTTTTCGTTGGTCCACAGCTCACGGCACACCGCGATCGTCTCGTCGGTGACGGCGCCGCGCTCGGCGAACGGCTCGGTGCCGATCGCCTCGAATTCCTCGCGGCACCAGCCGACGCCGATGCCCCAGGTGAACCGTCCCTCCGACAGTACGTCGATCGTCGCGATGATCTTCGCGGTCAGGACCGGCGGCCGGTGCGGCACCACCGTGACCGAGGTGACCAGACGCAGCTTCGAGGTCTTGGCCGCGACGAAGGCGACGGCGGTCAGCTGCTCGTGGCGGTCGCCGCCGGCCCGTCCCGGAAATTCGCCGGTATCGGAATAGGGATATTTCGCCTCCATGTCGCGCGGGATAGCGATGTGGTCGCTGATCGTGCAGTAATCGTAGCCGAGCGCCTCGCCCTCGCCGACGATCCGCGCGAGGTCGCGCGGTCCCGACAGCGGCCCGCTGACCGGCGCGCCAAACCCGAACTGCATCTCCGCCTCCGAGCACGGTGAGATCTCGCGCCTACCCTAGCATCGCTGTCCGGCCCCGCGTACCCCTAAAGCCATGGCTTTCTCGGCTGGCTGTGCCGGGTCCCCGCGCAGGCGGGGACCCATTTTGGTACTGCCGGTGCGGCGGGATCATAGGTCCCTGCCTTTTGCAGGGACCCCAAGAAGTGCTGAAAAGACACGCGGAGTGGTCTCCGCGTAATCGCCACAACCCGATCCGCTAAACAAGGCGGTTCAACGCGAGCGGGATGCGCTCTAATAAATCAGGGTTTCTGGTAAATCAGGGTTTCTGGCGGCACGAGACTGGGGAGGACCGGATGACGGAGATGAAGCGATCCTATCTGAAACGCGAGAGGGCGCAGGCGCGCGCTTATTCGCAGGCGGTGATCACCGAAGGCGGGCGCACGATCTGGCTCGCCGGTCAGGTCGCGATCGAGGACAGCGCCGGGCGTTCGCTCGCCGCCGATTTCGACGGTCAGGTGCGGGAGGTTTTTGCCCGGCTTGGCCGGACGCTCGAGGAGGCCGGCGCCAAGCTCTCCGACATGGTGACGATGACCGTGTTCATCACCGATGCGCGGCTCGGCGACCGCTTCACCGAATTGCGCAAGGAGATTTTCGGCGACAATTTTCCGGCGAGCGCGCTGATCACGGTCGCCGGCCTCGCCCGGCCCGAGATGCTGGTCGAGGTGCAGGGCGTGGCGGTCGCCGGCTGATCGATCAGGGTGTCCAGGAGACGCCCTCCCCGCGCGACGACGCGAAATTCGCCACATTGCGAGCGTATCGTACAGCCGGTTCCATCGATCGAAGCGGTGACTGGCGGGCGGAGCGTTTGCTGTTCTTTTGCTGCAAAATTTGCGCTCCGCCGCGGCGAAACCGGCGCGGCGCAAGGGATTCGGACATGCGTTTGCTGCAGATTTCCTGCAGAAACAGCAAACCGCCGCCGGAACAGGGAAAAATAGCGGCCGTGCGCGCCCGGAGTTCACAACGAAGCAGCAAAGCTATGCAGCGGCGCTTGACGGAAATGCGGCAACCTGTCCTAATCGCGCTTTCCAAGGGGTGCCCCGAGGGAGGGGCTGAGACACCGCTGGTCCGCGGAAACCCTTTGAACCTGATCCGGGTCGTGCCGGCGTAGGGACAGGAACGCTGCGGCAAGCGCCGTCTCTCCCAAAACGCTGCGCAATCCGGATCGCCGCCTTACCGGCGCAACGGAGGTTTGTCGATGCCCGATTCATCCCCCCTCGCGACAACGAATGGCGCCGTGCCGCAGGTCACGACCGGCCCGTTTCCGTCATCGCGCAAGATCCATGTCGCGGGGCGCCGCCATGGCGATTTGCGCGTCGCGATGCGCGAGATCGATTTGACCCCGAGCGCCAACGAACCGCCGGTGCGTGTCTATGACACATCGGGCGTCTATTCGGACCCGACGGTCGCGACCGATATCCGCACCGGGTTGCCCGAATTGCGCCGCTCGTGGATCCTGGCGCGCGGCGATGTCGAGGAGATCGCCGGGCGCGAGATCAGGCCGGAAGACAACGGTCTGAGACGCGGCGAGGCCGGGGCCGTGCCGGAGTTCAACCGCGCCGGAAGAACGGTGCTGCGCGCCAAGCCCGGTGAGGCCGTCACGCAGTACGCCTACGCCAAGCGCGGCATTATCACCCCCGAGATGGAATATGTCGCGATCCGCGAGAACCTGGGGCGCGAGGAAGCGGCAAATCGGGTCGATGCCGGCGAGTCGTTCGGCGCGTCGATCCCGGACCATGTGACGCCGGAATTCGTCCGCGACGAGATCGCGCGCGGCCGGGCGATCATCCCGAACAACATCAACCACCCGGAATCGGAGCCGATGATCATCGGCCGCAACTTCCTGGTGAAGGTCAACGCCAATATCGGCAATTCGATCGTCACCTCGTCGGTCGCCGAGGAAGTCGACAAGCTGGTCTGGGCGACGCGCTGGGGCGCCGACACGGTCATGGACCTCTCGACCGGGCGCAACATCCACACGATCCGTGAATGGATCATCCGCAACTCGCCGGTGCCGATCGGCACGGTGCCGATCTATCAGGCATTGGAAAAGGTCGGCGGCAAGGCCGAGGAGCTGACCTGGGAATTGTTCCGCGACACGCTGATCGAGCAGGCCGAGCAAGGAGTCGATTACTTCACGATCCATGCCGGGGTGCGGCTCGGCTATATCCACCTGACGGCGTCGCGCGTGACCGGGATCGTGTCGCGCGGCGGCTCGATCATGGCGAAATGGTGCCTGGCGCATCACCAGGA
>JBFXDF010000061.1:0-17254 GCA_050181375.1 Alphaproteobacteria bacterium | reverse complement strand
GCGACCCCGCTTCGCCCGCCCGCACCCATAGAAGAGCGAGAGGAGAACCATGGCCCAGACCGCCCCCGGCAAAATCAACCAGGCCAACATCAAAAAGCTGCTGCTCCCGGTCACGCTGGCCAAGGCCGGCTGGGCCATCGTCGAGGCGCGCGAGGATGTACAGGGCGTGCCGTATGACGTTGCCGGAGGGAAGGCCGAGCTGCACCGCAAGCTCGAAGACGTTGCCGGGGTGGCGCTGTCGGTGCAGCCGTTCAGCGATCCCGAGCTCGATGCCGGCCCGAGCCTCGAAGTGGTGGCGCGGATCGGCGTCGGTTACGATGCGGTCGATGTGCCGGCGCTGACAAGGCGCAACCTCCCGCTGATGATCGCCGGCACCGCCAATTCGGTCAGCGTCGCCGAGGCCGGCATTTTCCTGATGATGTCGCTCGCCCGGCGCGGCGCGGCGATGGACAAGATGGTCAAGGAGGGCCGCTGGGGCGACCGCTACAAGGAACAGATGCCGGTCGATATGTACGGCAAGACCGTGCTGGTGGTCGGTTTCGGCAAGATCGGCTCGCGCTCGGCCAGGCGGCTCGCGGCGATGGAATGCAACGTGCTGGTCTACGATCCGTACATTTATTCCGAGACGATCCGCGGCTCCGGATACGAGCCGGTCGGCGACCTCGACGAGGCGCTGGAGCGTGCCGATTTTGTCACGATCCACTGCCCGAAAACGCCGGAGACGGTGGGTCTGTTCGACGCGGCGCGGCTCGCCCGCATGAAACCGACCGCCTATCTGGTCAATACCGCGCGTGGCGGCATCGTCGACGAGAAGGCGCTGCACGACGCGCTCACGGGCAGGAAAATCGCCGGGGCAGCGCTCGACGTCTTCGATCAGGAGCCGACCCCGACCGACAATCCGCTGCTGCGGCTCGACAACTTCATTTGCGCGCCGCATATGGCCGGGGTGACGGGCGAGGCCGTCGCGCGAATGGCGGTCGTCACGGTGCAGAACATGCTCTCCGTGCTCGACGGCAAGCCGAACCGCGAGAATGTCGTCAACAAGGAAGTGCTGGGCTGACCGGCGACCGCGCGCTGTTCGCTTCGAGCAGACGGCCGGGGAGGCGAGTGCCTTCGAGATTGACTGCCGCCGCCTCCCTCCTTAGAGTGCCGCGCTTTCCGTTCGTGACGAGATGACATGCCGCATCACAAATCGGCCGAGAAACGGCTGCGCCAAACCGAGAAGCGCACCGCGATCAACCGCGCTCGCCTGAGCCGGGTGCGAACCTTTGTCAAAAAGGTCGAGAGTGCGATCAGCAGCGGTGACAAGGAGGCGGCGCAATCGGCCTTTCGGAGCGCCCAGCCTGAGCTTCACCGGGCGACGACGAAGGGCGTGCTGCACAAGAACACCGTCGCCCGCAAGCTGTCGCGCCTGGCCGCCCGCATCAATGCACTTTGAATCACCGGCAACGCGCTTCCGGCGCACCCGCTGCGCGCATGAGCGGTGCCGGTGTGCGCGCGAACCGCGGAATTCGATTCGCGCGCGTTCGCCTTTCGGTCTTGTTGCCAGCCGCTCCGCACCGGACTAGAGTTCTACCTGACGAAGCCGACCGAGTCGGTTTCCTGTAATAACCCTGACGACAGTCAAGCTCGAGTTTTATGTATTCGGCGACCGGCACCGGCGTTACGGTGCCCGGAATACCGATCCGTTCTTGAACTAGGTTGCGCGTGAGCTTGTGCGTTTTGAGAAACGTTGCCGCTTTGCTTGCGGCATACTGGGAGATTTCATTCGCAGTTAACTGAACTGACCAGACAAGATCTGCTTTAGACAGGGAGAACGCATGGTGGGGGGACCAGCTTCGATCAGTCCGGTTGCCGATGCAATGCATCCCGGGACGCGCGAGTTGCAAAGGGTGCTGGGACAGCTGAAGGGCGAGGTCGGCGACACCGCTTTCCGCTCCTGGCTGCAATCCTTGAGGGTCGAACGGGTCGAGGATGGGGAGGCGGTCGTCGCGGTCCCGACCCGCTTCCTGCGAACCTGGATCGCCGAACACTACGCCGACCGCCTGCTGGCGCTCTGGCGCTGTGAGAACCCGGCGATTGTCAGGCTGTCGCTGGTGGTCGACCCGCCGCTGGCAGCTCCCCTCACAATCGATGATGAATTGTCGCCCTCCGATGCCGCGCCGGTCGCGGAGCAAACCGCCCCGCCTGATATCGCCGAGGACAGGGAGTATCTGTCAGCGCCGCTCGACGCGCGCTTCACATTCGAGAATTTCATCGTCGGCAAGCCCAACGAATTGGCGCACGCCGCCGCCCGGCGGACCGCCGAAGCCTGCGCCGGTCCGGAGCAACCCGTGCCGTTCAACCCGCTGTTCCTGTATGGCGGCGTCGGCCTCGGCAAGACGCACTTGATGCATGCGATCGCCTGGCATATCCGGCTGCACGCCCCAGCGCGCAAGATCATTTATTTGTCGGCCGAAAAGTTCATGTACCAGTTCATCCGGGCCTTGCGCTTCAAGTCGACGATGGATTTCAAGAAAGCATTTCGCTCGGTCGATCTTCTGATGATCGACGACGTCCAATTCATCAGCGGCAAGGATTCGACTCAGGAGGAGTTCTTTCATACCTTCAACGCGCTGGTTGATAACAATCGACAGATCGTCATTTCGGCCGACAAATCGCCGTCGGATCTGGAGGGGCTCGAGGAACGGATGCGCTCGCGGCTCGGGTGGGGGCTGGTGGCGGACATCCACCCGACCACCTATGAACTCCGCCTCGGCATTCTCCAGGCCAAGGCCGAGCAGGCTGGAATACGGCTGGCGCCAAAGGTCATGGAATTCCTCGCGCACAAAATCGTGTCGAATGTCCGCGAGCTGGAGGGAGCGCTCAACCGGATCATCGCGCAGGCGCAGCTGATCGGCCGCGACATCACGCTCGAGGGCGCGCAGGAGCTGCTGCACGATTTGTTGCGCGCCAACGAGCGGCGCGTCACGATCGAGGAAATCCAGCGCAAGGTAGCCGAGCACTTTAACATCAAACTGGCCGAGATGACCTCGACCCGGCGTTCGCGTATCGTCGCGCGCCCGCGTCAGGTCGCGATGTATCTCGCAAAGCAGCTGACCCCGCGCTCCTTGCCGGAGATCGGGCGAAAGTTCGGCGGCCGCGATCACACGACCGTCATGCACGCCGTCAAAAAGATAGAAGAGCTGATAGCGAACGACATTTCGTTGGCCGAGGATGTCGAGCTGTTGCGCCGAATGCTGCAGAGCTGAGGACCCGACCGCGGCCTTGTGGCGGCCGCCATTTCTTTGCCGCTGAAGACCCGCCGGATTGCCAAAGGAAAGGCGCGGCCCGCCGCGGTGGCACCGGAGGTCGGTCGCGACAAGCTCGGACCGAGGTCCTTCGTGTCGAGCAGCGCCTTTTGCGGGCCTGGTGTAGCGCGGCCTGTCGGAAGGACACGGCTTGGCGCGGTGGCCCAAGCCGGAGTGCCAGGCGCGGTTCTGGACAGATGCCGCAAAGTTCCTCGATAAGGGCGGCCGCCCCGAGCGCCCAGGTAGCTCAGTTGGTAGAGCAACGGACTGAAAATCCGTGTGTCGGCAGTTCAATTCTGCCCCTGGGCACCATCTTTTCAGCCGCTTGGATTTCATATAACCGTCTTTGGGCGGCTTTTACGTCGCACGATCGCGTTGTGCCGCATCAGAAATCACATCACCTACCGCGTAGATACCGCATCTGCTGCGAGGCGACGCACGGTGTTATGCCGGCTGGCCGCCGGCACCTTTCGCATCTGTCCTGCACCGGGTAGAGGGTGCTCCCGCCGATCGTGCAGCCGAGTTGGCCGCGCGAACACCTGCTGATGCATGTCGCTATTATGGCGCTGACATGCGTAACCGGTGATCAACATCGATGCCCCGCGGCCCGACCCGACGCCGCCGGTGACGACCCGCGCGGGTGCCGCGATCCTGGCTATGATCGCCCCGTGCAGCAGGAGCGGGCGGGACGCGATCGCACCGGAAAGCCCCGACATCGGTGGAGATACGGCTGACGCGACGTTGGCTGCTCTCTACGAGAGTAGTATACTACCATAGATGGCTAGGAAGGACCTTTTAATGAAGACACAGCAATGCGCAGCACCTGGGAAGTCTCGAACCGAATCAGCGCCGGCCCGGGCGCAGGGCGCGCGCGGCGCTCCGCGGAAATCGCCGGTCGGAAGGGTTGTGCCGTCAACAAGTCTGCGCGCTGCGGCCGACTATTCATAGCGCGGTGATGCAGCCTGCATCGGGCGGCTAGCAGGTCAAGGTCGGACCACTTCGGACACCTAGAACAAGATCGGGTCAGATGGAAGCATCCGGCCCGTAGATCTTGCTCTCGATTCGAATATGTAGAGCCTGATTCACGGCTCAGATTGTTGCGATCTGAGCCGATCAGGCTCTAGGCGAGACTTTGCCGGTGTGCCGCAACAGGGGTTTGAGGCGGCGTCGCCAGACTTGGCCATTAACCCTGTTTTCAGCCTCGGAACGTATACCATCCGGTCATGGAGCACGGCAGCCAGATCGGCCGCATCGCGCAAGCGATGTCGAGTGGTTCGGCGATGGCGCGGCGCATATCGCACGTCAGCGGCCGAAGCTTCGGGCGAAATACAGGACCAAGTGCTGACCTCGGCCGAGACATGGAACGAGATTGCCGCGGCGATCACAGGCCATCCGCAAAAGCCGAGAGCACCGTACTGAACGACACCCGTTACCCGTCCGCCCGCGAAATACTTATCGGGTTGACCCTCGCGTTTCCGCTGTTGGTGCTCGCCGTGCTCGTCTTGGATTCGATATGGGATTGACCTCGTACGATAGGCGAATATCTACGGTTCGTTTAGAATCCGCCTATTGCTTGTCAGGCGCCGGATATTGCCCTCTCGCCTGTAGCGAGGTTGTCGCGCGCGCCGCTGTTTTAACATTGTTTTCGGCTGCCCCTATTATTCTCCCTCGATACGAATCTCGATCATTAGCACGGAATTTTCAAGCTCCTGAGGAGTTTGACGATCAACATCGGAGAGTGGCCAACAGCAATACCGCCAGTCGCTTACGAGCCGTGCAGACGACAGTTTTCCAACCCTTCGGTGCGCCGGACCACGCACAGATCTTCTCGAGCTTTCGCCATGTACGATGACGATCATCTCGACCGAATTACGCTAGGACTGGTAAAGCGATTCGGAGCCGGAGCGGTGCATATCGCCCGCGAACTCGACCGAATTACCGATGCACTGCCCGATGTTCCTCGCGCCGCATTGAAAATGGTCGAATGCTTGGGGATCGGAGTCGCGTTGCATACTGCTCAAGAGATGGCGGATCTATTTTACGAGAATGCGTTGTCGGGCGAAGTGTGGAGCGATATCGCCGACGCAATAGAGCGCATCCCCTGGCACTAGAGCCTGATCGGCTCAGATCGCAACGATCCGAGCCGTGAATCAGGCTCTGAATATTTGAATCGAGAGCAAGATTCACCGGTCAGATGCTTCCATCTGACCCGATCTTGCTCTAATCGGCAGGCAGCTGCCGGGGGCGGCGTGCGGCGCGCGGACACGTTGCAAATCCGCTTCGTTAGATCGGCCTTGTCGGTCGCCCCTTGCACATGGGCGTGCATTGAAACGCGAAACTCGATACGCCGAGCAGGGTGTCTGGCGCTGATGACATCGCGCGCCGACAACGAAAGACGGCCGGGCACGCTTTGAGACGGTCGACGGTGAAGGTCCATGACGATGGTCGAGGTCGCCGCGACGATCATCAAGCGGCGCGCTGCCGGTTCGGACCCGACAGCCGGCATTTCAAACCAATTTACGTGACCGCTACAGCCTTACCGGGATCCCGGCAGCGGCGAGGTGCGCTTTTGCCTGGCCGATGCGGAACGTGCCGAAATGGAAGATCGAGGCGGCCAGCACCGCGGTCGCATGCCCGTCGCGGATGCCCTCGACGAGGTCGTCCAAAGTGCCGACCCCACCCGAGGCGATCACCGGCACGCGCACCGCGTCGGCAACGGCGCGGGTCAGCGCGATATCGAAGCCGGATTTCGTCCCGTCGCGGTCCATCGAGGTCAGGAGAATTTCGCCGGCGCCGTAATCGGCTAGACGGCAGGCCCACTCGATCGCGTCGAGCCCGGCCGGCCGCCGCCCGCCATGCGTGAACACGCCCCAGCGTCCCAGCTCCGTCGCTTTCGCATCAATTGCCGCGACGATGCACTGGCTGCCGAATTTCTCGGCCGCCTCGCGGACGAATTCGGGACGGGCGACCGCGGCGGTATTGATCGATACCTTGTCGGCGCCGGCCAGAAGCAGTCTGCGGATGTCCTCGACCGTGCGCACACCGCCGCCGACCGTCAGCGGCATAAAGCATTGCTCGGCGGTGCGACCGACGACGTCATACAGCGTGTCGCGGCCCTCGTGGCTCGCGGTGATATCGAGAAAGCACAATTCGTCGGCGCCCTCGCGGTCGTACAGCCGGGCCTGCTCGACCGGGTCGCCCGCATCGGTCAGATCGACGAAGTTGACGCCCTTGACGACCCGCCCGTCCTTGACGTCGAGGCACGGGATGACGCGCATCTTCAGCATGCGGCGGCGCCTCCGCGGGCGATCCGCAGCGCCGCTCGCGGGTCGATCCGCCCGTCGTAGAGCGCGCGGCCGCAGATCGCGCCGGCGATGCCGTCGCCGGTGCGCGCCGCCAGCGCCGCGATATCGGCGAGCGAGGCGATGCCGCCCGACGCGATCACCGGTATCCCGATCTGGCGCGCGAATTCGGCGGTCGCCGCCGCGTCGACCCCGGCCAACGCGCCGTCGCGGGCGATGTCGGTGTAGACGATCGCGGCGACCCCGGCATCGGCGAAGCGCTGGCCGAGTTCGACGGCGCCGACCATGCTCGTCTCGGCCCAGCCCTCGACCGCGACGAGACCATCGCGCGCGTCGATGCCGACCACGATGCGGCCGGGAAAATCGGCCGCCGCCCGCCGCACCAGCTCGGGATCGCGCAGCGCCGCGGTCCCGAGCACGACACGGTCGATGCCAAGCTCGAGCCAGTATTCGATCGCCGCGCGGTCGCGGATGCCGCCGCCCAATTGGATGCGGAGATCGACGGCGGCGCGGATCGCGCGGACGGCGTCGCCATTGACCGATTTTCCGGCGAACGCGCCGTCGAGATCGACGACGTGCAGCCACCGGAACCCGGTTGCGGCGAATGCCCGCGCCTGCGCCGCCGGATCGTCGTTGAACACCGTGGCGCTCGCCATTTCGCCGCGCACGAGACGAACGCAGGCGCCGCCCTTCAAGTCGATTGCCGGGAACAGCGTCAACGCGCCGGACCGGCCGGGCCGGGCCTCGGCGGCCTCGGGCACGATGCGCTTGTAATAATAGTAGCCGGGGATGACGCGCCCTTCGACCTGGGCGTAGCACGGGTGCGTGCCCCAGCGCCGGTAGCCAAGGCTTTCATAAAGCGCGATCGCAGGGCGCTGCGTGTCGCGCAGATCGAGGTTCAGCACGACCAGCCCGAGTTCGCGCGCCAGAGCCTCGATCTCGCTCACGATCGCGTGGCCGATGCCGCGGCCGCGCGCCCACGGCGCGACAAACGCCGCCGTCACGGTGCCGGCGAAGGCCTGCGCCTCGTTGTTTCTGGGCGCCTTTGACAACTGCACCGACCCGGCAACAACGCCGTCGAGCCTGCCGGCAACGAGGTAGCGGTCCGGCACGAGCAGCACGCCCTTCCAGTAATTTTCCAGGACCTGGCGGGCCGGCACCTTGACCCAGCCGAAACCGCCGCCTTCGACGATCGCGCTCTCGGTGGCCTCGCACAGATCGTCGAGATCGGTGCCGGAATACTGCGTCAGGCGCTGGACGGTAACGCGCCCGGCCGGCCCGGTGCGGTTACCCGCGCTCATGGGCCCCATCGAAGAAAATTCGCGATCAGCCTCAGTCCCGCCATCTGGCTCTTTTCCGGATGAAATTGGGTGCCGATCAGATTGTCTCGACCGACCACCGCGGCAAGCCGGCCGCCGTAATCGGTGGCGGCGAGCAGATGGGCCGGATCGTCCGGGCGCAAATGATAACCGTGGACGAAATAGACGTGCGTGCCCCGCCCGAGCCCGGCCAGCACCGGATGCGTCTGCCCGAGAGGAGCCGCCGCATCCAGCTCGTTCCAGCCCATATGCGGGATCTTCAGCGCCGGGTCGGTCGGCGCGATCGCGACCACCTCGCCGGCAATCCAGCCGAGGCCCTCGACCGTCTCGAATTCGCGCCCGCACGACGCCATCAGCTGCATGCCCACGCAAATGCCGAGAAACGGCCGTCCGCGCCCGATCACCGCCTGGCGCAGCGCCTCTTCCAAACCCGGCACGGCGGCGAGGCCGCGGCGGCAATCGGCGAAGGCGCCAACCCCGGGCAGCACGACCCGGTCGGCGGCGGCGATCTCCTCGGGGCGGCTGGTGACGGTGATAGTCTCGCTGCTGCCGGTCTCGGCCGCCGCGCGCTCGAACGCCTTTGCCGCCGAGCGCAGATTGCCCGAGCCGTAATCGATAATCGCGGTGATCATCCCAGGCGGATCACTTCAGGCTGCCGCCGAGCGTGCCCTTGGTCGACGGCACAGCGCCGGCGCGCCGGGGATCGATCGCGACGGCCCGGCGCAGCGAGCGCGCCAAGCCCTTGAAGCACGATTCGACAATGTGGTGGTTGTTCTCGCCGTATAAATTCTCGACATGCAACGTGGCGCCGGCCGATTGCGCGAAGGCCTGAAACCATTCCTTGAACAGTTCGGTGTCCATGTCGCCGAGCTTCGGCCGCGACAGCGTTACTTTCCAGACGAGATAGGGCCGGTTCGACAGGTCGATGCTGACGCGGGTCAGCGTCTCGTCGAACGGGATCACCGCGTGGCCGTAACGCTCGATCCCGGCGCGGTTACCGAGCGCCTTCGACACCGCCTCGCCGATGACATAGCCGGTGTCCTCGGTGGTGTGATGGAAGTCGATGTGCAGGTCGCCCTTGGCCTCCAGCGCGATATCGATCAGGCCATGCTTCGCCAGCTGTTCGAGCATGTGGTCGAGAAAGCCGATGCCGGTCGCGATCTCGGCCGTCCCGGCGCCGTCGAGATCGACGCGCGCCTTGATCCGCGTCTCCCGCGTGTTCCGCTCGACCGTCGCGACCCGCACACCGTTCTCCCGAAAGCCGCTTCCGCCGCGTTTCCGCTGCCAGCGGGCGCGCTCTTTTAACAAGAACGGTCCGATGCCGCCAGCGTGGCCGGCATTGCCGAGATTGCGTCAAAACCCGCGGCGCGGTGCAAGACGGCGCAGCGCCGCCGCGTCGTCGACATCCTCGAGTCGGGCGGCGAAACCGATCGAGACCCGGCGCGGCAGGTTGCCGAGTACATCGGCCAGCGCGTGCGGCCCGGACCAGCGCACCTTTCCGAACAGCGTTGGCAGGCGCGGCGAGCGGCGTGCCCCGATCAGCCAGAAGCCGCCATCCTCGGCCGGGCCGAACACGAGGTCGTGCCTGCCCAGCAGGCGGAACGCGTCGGCGATGTGGCGCGCCTCGATGGCCGGTATGTCGGCGCCGATCAGCACGACGGGTCCCGGCGGACATGACGCGAGCGCGCGCCGCATGCGAACCCCGAGATCGCCGGCGCCCTGCTTCCGGATTGCGGTGGCGTGCGGCCACAGCCGTTTGCAGGCGACGGCGCGGTCCGGCGCGACCGCGAGGCGCAGCCGCCACCGCCGGTCGCGGCCGAGGCGGCGCGACAGAAGGCCCAGCATCGCGCGCTCGAAGCGCAACGCGGCGAGATCGCCGGCCTCGCGCGCGAGGCGGCGCTTGCCGGCTCCGAGCCGGGGCGCGCGCGCAAACAACACGAGATGCCGCCTTGTCACGGGCTTCAGCCGTAGATCCGCGCGATGCGGCGCGGCGGCACGCCGGCGAAATAGAGCGACAGGCAGAGCAGATTGCGCAGCGGCCGGCGGACATATCCTTCGCTGACGTAGCGCCGGGCCGAGCTGTGGAGCGGCGCCGCGATCGGCGCGAGACGGTGGCGCCCCAGACGCCGGACGAGATCGACATCCTCCATCAGCGGGATCGCGGCGAACCCGCCGATTTCATCATACAAAAGACGGGAGATGAGCAGGCCCTGGTCGCCATAGGGCAGCGCCAACAGGCGGCAACGCCAGCGCACGGCGCGCTCCAGCCGCCGCGCCGCGGGGCTCGGGTCATCCAACGCGAATTCGAAATAGCCGGCCCGCACGGCCGATCTCGGCGCGGTGATAAAGGCGCGGACCGCCGCGTCCCAGCCGGGTTCCAGGCGGCAATCGGCGTGCAGGAACAGCAACCAATCGCCGGAAGCGGCGGCGGCTCCGGCCGCGAGCTGGCTGCCGCGACCGCGTGGAGCGCCGAGGACAAGCGCGCCGGCCTCGCGCGCGACACGCACCGTGGCGTCGGGCGATCCGCCGTCCGCCACGACAATTTCCGACACTCGCGGTCGCAGCGCATCGAGCAGCTGCGGCAGTTGAACCGCCGCATTCAGCGTCGGGATGATGGCCGAGACCGCAAGATGTTCTTGCATTGTTCTGGACAGGGCGGCATGATCGCCGAATGGATATGCCGGGCACCCTCAAGCCGCGCAAGGGACGCGGCGCGGCCAGCAACGAAACCGGCCGCTTCGAGAGCGAGAAACGGGTCGCGTTCGATGACGGCTGGGACCATGCCGAGGAAGACGAACCGCCCCGGCTCGCGACGCGGCTCGGCATCGACACGACCCGCACGATCATCGCGCGCAACGACTCGCCGGATATCGGGTTCGATCGCTCGATCAACCCGTATCGCGGCTGCGAGCACGGCTGCATCTACTGTTACGCCCGGCCGAGCCACGCCTATCTCGGCCTCTCGCCCGGTCTCGATTTCGAGACCAGCATCTTCTACAAACCAGAGGCCGCGAAGCTGCTCGCGGCCGAATTACGCAAGAAGGGTTATCAGTGCCGGCCGATCGCGCTCGGCAGCAACACCGACCCGTACCAGCCCACCGAGCGGCGGCTCGGGATTACCCGCGCGATCCTCGAAGTGCTGCGGGATTTCCGTCACCCGGTCACGATCGTCACAAAGGGGGCGCTGATCCAGCGCGACCTCGACATTCTCGCCGAGCTGGCGCGCGACAACCTCGCCGTCGTCACGGTCTCGATCACGACACTCGACCGCGAGCTGGCGCGCCGCATGGAGCCGCGCGCCTCGACGCCGCAACGCCGCCTCGAAACGATCGCCGCCCTGGCCAAGGCCGGTGTCCCGACCGGGGTGCTGTCGGCGCCGATGATCCCGGCCCTCAACGACAGCGAGATGGAGGCGATCCTCGAACAGGCGCGGGCGGCCGGTGCGACGGTCGCCGGCTACACGTTGCTGCGGCTGCCGCTCGAATTGAAGGCGCTGTTCAAGGAATGGCTCGAAGAACACGCACCCGGAAAGGCGGCGCACGTGCTCTCGCTGGTGGCGCAATGCCATGGCGGCCGGCTGTACGACTCGGCATGGTCGAAGCGGATGGTCGGCGGCGGCCCTTATGCCGACATGCTGGCGGCGCGTTTCGACCGGGCCTGCCGCCGGCTCGGGTTTTCGCCGCGCACGACGCACACCTTGGATACGAGCCGCTTCCGTCCGCCACCGCAAAAAGGCGATCAGCTCGCGCTGTTCTGATAGGCTATGCCGCGCGAGTCGCGATGTCGCCGGTCCGGGTTGGCGGTATCGCGACGGCAATGTGTTGCGCGGAGGCGGACGGCGTGGCCAGGGAGAGGCGGCTCGAAGCGCGCGATGTCGAGGCGATCTTCCGCGCCTTCGCCGAAGTCATGCGCGAGCTGCCGCCCGACACTGAGGCCGGTTGGCTCGACGCCTCGGGCGATCTGCGCCTCGCGCCCGATATCGGGCGCAAGCTGCGCACCGCGCGCGGCGTCCGCGACGTGCTGCGCCAGATCCGCCAATCGCACACCGAGCGGGATGCGTAGCGGGACTTGGCGCGCCCCCGGCAACCAGATGTCCGCGGCTATTCGGAGGATGAGATGAAATTCGGAATCTTTGTGATGCCGCAGCAGCCCCGCTCGGACGATCCGGTGCGCCGCTTCCGCGAGGTCGTCGATCAAGTGAGGCTCGCGCGCGACGCCGGGTTCGACGCGCTGGCCGCCGGCCATCATTATTTGTCGCCGCCGTTCCAATCATTGCAGAGCCTGCCGTTGTTGGCGCGGCTGTCGGGCGAAGCGCCGGGCATGGAGCTGTGCCTGTCGGTACTCCTGCTGGCGATGCTGAACCCGGTGCAAACCGCCGAGGAGGTCGCCAGCCTCGACATCATGTCCGAGGGCAAGGTCGTGTTCGGAATCGGCATCGGCTACCGCGATGTCGAATACGAGGCGTTCGGCATGACCTCGCGCGAGCGGGTGCCGCGCATGCTGGAAGCGCTCGATCTTATAAAGCGGCTGTGGACCGAGGAGGTCGTGACGCATGAGGGGCGCTTCTTCCGAGTGCACGACGCGACCTGCACGATCCGCCCGGTGCAGAAGCCGTTCCCGCCGATCTGGATCGCCGCGAACGCCGACCCGGCGGTATTGCGCACGGCGCGCATGGGTCTGTCGTGGTTCATCAACCCGCACGCCGCGCTGCCCACCATCGAGCGCCAGTGGCAGCGCTACAAGCAGGCCCTCGCCGAGGCCAACCGTCCGATGCCGCCAGCCCGCCCGATCGCGCTCGAACTGCATGTCGCGCCGACCCGCGAGGAAGCCGTCGCGACGGCGCGGCCATTTCTTGAGGCGAAATACGCCGCCTATGCCGAATGGGGTCAGGACAAGGCGTTGCCGGGCGAGGAGAGCTTCCGGGTCCCGTTCGAGGAGCTGGCGCGCGACCGCTTCATCCTCGGCACGCCGGACGAGGTCATCGAGCAGATCGAGGAACGCATTCGGCGCCTCGATTCGAACTATCTGATCTTCCGGATGGGCTGGCCCGGCATGGAATCGGCGAAAATCCTGCGGGTGATCGAGCTGATGGGCCGCGACGTGCTGCCGTATTTCCACAAGAAATACGGCCGCGGCTGAGTGCCGAATCTACTCCGAACCGCAGGCAGCGACCCGGGTGACGGTCTCGTCGTTGCGCCGACTCCGCGCAACGACGACACAAAATTCGCCACATTGCGGGAGTATCAAATCGACCGGTGCCATGGGCTGGAGCGAATGGCGGGCGGAGGTTTGCTGTTCTTTGCTGCAGAATTCGCGGCCCGCCTTCACCAAACCCGCGGGATGCAAGGAGTCCCGCGCGCGTTTGCTGTTCTTTTCCTGCAGAATCAGCAAAACCTCTCCGGAACAGGGAAAAATCGGTAGATCGCGCCGCGTCATTTGAACCGTGGCCGCGCCGTCTTGCCACCCGCGATGTTTTTGGCGATGAAGGTCAGCATGGGAACGCAGAGCGTCACGGGCGCGGCGATCGACCATTCGCGCTTCGGGATGCGTGCGCTGGTGACGCGGCCGCGCGCCGAGGCGGCGGAACTGGCCGACGCGCTAGCCGCCCGCGGCATCGCCGCGCTGCTCGAACCGCTGCTCGTTATCCATTATCGCGACCTCGATCACCCGCCCGATCTCGCCGGCGTGCAGGCTGTGTTGTGCACCAGCGCGAACGGGGTGCGCGCCTTTGCCCGCCTTGGCCCCGAGCGCGCCATAACCCTGCTCGCGGTCGGTGACGCCACCGCGGCGCGGGCGCGGGCCGAGGGCTTTGTCGATGTGCATAGCGCCGGGGGTGCGGTCGGTGATTTGATTGCGCTGGCAAGCAGCAACTTGCGGCCGGGTGCGGGAAGGCTGCTGCATGTGGCCGGAAGCGTCGTTGCCGGCGATCTCGCCGGCGACTTGCGCACCCGAGGCTTTTCGGTCACGCGGGTGGTGTTGTATGAGGCGCGGCCGGTGGCTGCGCTGAGCCCCGCGACGGTGCGGTCGCTCGCCGCCGGGCTTGTCGATTTCGCGCTGTTTTACTCGCCGCGCACCGCCGCGATCTTCGCCCGCTTGGCCGAACAGGCCGGTATCGCCGAAGCGCTGCGGCCGGTCGCGGCGATCTCGATCAGCGCCGCCGCCAACGCGGCGCTCGACAGACTGCGCTTCCGGGAACGGCTGGTGGCCGACCGTCCCGATCAGCCGGCGCTGCTGACCGCGCTCGACCGGCTCGTCGAGGAGCGCCGCCGCGCATGAGCGACCGTCCGGAGCGCCCGATCGCGGATGGCCGCCCCGAGGCGACGGACCCCATGCGGTCCGCGCCACCGCCCCGCGCTGCCGAGCCCACCGGACCCGAGGCAGACGACAAGGCCGACACAGCTGTGGTTGACGAGGCGCCAGCGGGCGCGGCAGCGACCGGTGCCTTTCGCGAGCCGTCCACCGTGGCCCCGGCCCGCGAGCCAAACTTTCGGGCGCTGGCGCTCGGTCTGGCCGCAATTCTGCTGCTCGTCCTGGCGCTGGTCGGAACGGCGCCGCTCTGGGCCCCTCTGCTGCCTTGGGACGGCGGGAATCCCCGCATCGATCCGGCCGTTATCGAACGGCTCGACGCGGAGCAGCACCAAATTCTGAGCTTGCAGCAGCAGATCGCGACGGCGGCCGCAGCGATGCCGAAACTGGAACAGCGCGTCGGCGCCCTCGAACAGAAGCCCCTGACGATACCGCCGGAGTTCGGCGAAATGCGGCAGCGCATCGACGCGGTTTCGGCCGGCATTTCCGATTTGACACCCCGGCTCGAACGGCTGACGAACGCCGTCCAGGTACAGGCCAGAGGCATCGCCGACCTGACGACCCGTGTCGACCGCACCGAACAGGAGCGGCAGGCGCTGATCGCCGACCTGGGGGCCAAAGTCGAGCCGCTGCAACAGTCGCTACAGACACAGCAATCGGCTGTCGCCGAGCTGAGCGATCGCCTGCAGCGCCTCGAAAAAGCCGCACGGTCGCGAGCGGGCGACACGACCGATATCGGACTGACGCTGGCGCTGTTGCAGCTTCGCGACGCGGTCGATGCCGGACGGCCGTTTCCTGCCGAATACGCCGCCTTATCGTCGCTTGCCAAGGCGCGGCCCGAAATCGCCGCCGCCGCCGCGCCGCTTGCCGCCGCGGCTTCGACCGGAGCGGCGACGCACGCAAAATTGGCGCGTGAACTGCGCGAAGTTGGCCAGGAGATCGACAAGACGGCCTCCGCCGGCACGGTAAGCAATGGCGGCTGGACCGGCGCGGCGCTCGACCGTCTGCGTGGCCTGGTAAGGATACGCCGCGCCGACGAAGCCGCGCCGACCAAGGAGGCGGAGGCGGCCGTCACGGTAGCGGAGCGGGCGCTCGCCGAGGGCGATCTGGCGCGCGCCGTAGCCGCCGTCGAGACGCTGCAGGGGGCGGCAGCCGCTTCCGTCGCCGCATGGCTGCGTCAGGCGCGCGAGCGGCTTGCCGTTGAGGCGGCGATGCGGCAGCTGCAAGCCCTTCTGACCGGGCGGCTCGGCGATACCGCCACGATACCAGGCGCGCCGGGCTGATGCGGATTTTGGTGGCGTTGGTCCTGTTGGCCGCTTCCGTGGCCGGCGGCGTGTACTTCGCGGACAACCCCGGCCAGGTCGAAATCACCTGGCAGGAATGGATAATCGATACGTCCGTCGGCGTTCTGGTCGCGCTCGCGTTCTTGCTTGCGTTTCTTGTCTCGTTGCTGGCGCTGCTCGTTACCGGTCTGCGGCGCGCGCCGGCCGCGCTCCGCCGCTGGCGGCGGCACAGCCGACGGCGCGCCGGCGACGCGGAGTTGACCCGTGGCCTCGTCGCGCTCGCCGCGGCCGATGCCGGGGATGCGCGGCGTCACGCCGAGCGGGCGCGAACGCTGCTCGGCGACGCGCCGATGGTGCTGCTGCTCGCCGCCGAGGCCGCGTCGCGCGAGGGCGACACCGGCGCCGCGCGGCGCGCCTATGCCGCGCTGCTCGATCGGCGCGACACCGAGTTTCTCGGGCTTCGCGGCCTGATTGGACAGGCGTTGCGGGCCGGCGACGACACGGCCGCGCTGCCGCTCGCTCAGCGCGCCGCCGTGCTGCGCCCGGACGCCCCCTGGCTCGCGGACAACCTGCTGCGGTTGCAGGCCCGCGCCGGCGATTGGCAGGCGGCGCGCGACACGCTGACGGCCGCCGCCCGGCGGCGCGCGTTGCCGGCCGATACCGAGCGCCACGGGCGCGGCGTCGTGCTGTATGAGCTGAGCCGAGCGGCCGAACGGGCTGGGAATCTCGGCCGCGCTTCCGGGCTGGCCGCGCAGGCGCAGCAACTCGCACCCGACCTTGCCCCTGTCGCCGCTAACAACGCCCGCCTGCTGCTCGCACGCGGGCGCCGCCGCGCCGCCGCTCGCGCGATCGAGCGCGCCTGGAAAACCGCGCCGCACCCGGAACTCGCGAGCCTCTATCTGGAAGCGCGGCGCGCCACCGAGCCGCTGGCCGGCGCCGCCTCGCTGCAGCTTCTCGCCGCGCGCAATCCCGATGCCGCCGAAAGCCATCTGGCGCTCGGCGAAGCGGCGCTCGCGGCGCGGCTGTGGGGCGAGGCGCGCCGGCACCTGACGCTCGCGGCAGAGGCTGCGCCGGCGCGCCGCTCGCGCCGCCTCTGTCTGCTCATGGCGAGGCTCGAGGAAAGCGAAGCCGGAGAGCCGCAGGCAGCGCGCGAATGGCTCGATCGCGCGATCGGCGCGCCGCCGGATCCCTGCTATGTCTGCGCCCGCTGCGGCGCGGCGGCTCCGGGGTGGCAATCGCTCTGCCCGGCCTGCGGCGGGTTCGATACGCTCGCCTGGCTAGCCCCGGACGCTCACGGCGCGATCGGCGGCAATCCGGCGTCCGGCCCGGTGCCGTTGATGCTGCCCGCGATCGATCCTGGCGATCCGGGGGTTGCGTCGCCGCCGCCCGCTGAGCCGCTTCACTCCGGCCGCACAATCGGATAAGAAGCCGGTACAGGCTGGAGCTGAACAGCCCCGATAGCTCAGCGGTAGAGCAACCGCTTCGTAAGCGGTAGGCCGTTGGTTCAAATCCGACTCGGGGCACCAGCCTGGTTCACCGCTTGGCACAACCCGCCCGACTTGCATCGGACCGGACGGACCCTAGAGCAAGATTCACGGCTCAGATCGTTACGATCTGAGCCGATCAGGCTCTAGGCTGCCTGGGCGATCGGGATCGGCGGCTCGCCCTGCAGCATCAGCCGATAGAGTTAGCGCCGCTCGTTCATGTCGTAATCGGGAGTGGCCTTATGCTGGACGCTGCGGGGGTCCCACAGC
>JBFXDF010000060.1:0-17320 GCA_050181375.1 Alphaproteobacteria bacterium | reverse complement strand
CGGAAAGCGTGTTCGGGATGCTGGTCTCGGCGCAGGCGCTGATCCTCGCGCTGTTCGGCGGCGTCGGCAGCCTGTGGGGGCCGGTGATCGGCGCCGCGGTGCTGGTGCCGCTGGCCGAGGGGCTGATCGCCGATCTCGGCGCGGTATTGCCGGGCATCCAGGGGGTTGTCTACGGCGTCGCGATCATCGCGATCATTCTGCTGGCGCCGGAGGGCGTCTATTGGCGGGTGCGGGACCGGCTGGCGCGGCGGCTTTCGCGAGAAGAAGGGGCGCGGACCGCGGTGCCGCGCGCCGCCGTCCCGGTGCCGGAACCGGCCGCGGCCCGCGCCACCGTGACGCCGCTGCCGCGGGCGCCGGCGCCGCCCGTTACGCATGTCGGGGGGCAGGACCTGCTGGTACTGCGCGGCATCGGGATTTCGTTCGGCGGGTTGCGCGCGCTCGACGGGATCGATCTCGTCGTGCCGGAAGGCGGGCTGTACGGGATCATCGGCCCGAACGGCGCCGGCAAGACGACGCTGTTCAACGTAATCAACGGCTTTCTGACCCCGGATAGCGGCACGATCCGGTTCGCCGGCGAGCCGATCACCGGGCTGAGGCCCAACCGGGTGTGCCGGCGCGGCATCGGGCGCACGTTCCAGGTCGTGCGCGCCTTTCCGCGCATGACGGTGCTCGAAAACGTCATCGTCGGCGCTTTTGTCGGAGCGCGCGACGACGCGACGGCGCGGCGCATGGCGCTGACGGCGCTGGATCGGGTGGGGCTCACCGAGGCGGCCGAAACCCTGGCCGGCGGACTGACGACGCGCGAATTGCGGCTGATGGAACTGGCGCGCGCGCTGGTGCCGCACCCGAAGCTGATGCTGCTCGACGAGACGCTGGCCGGTCTCGGCCACGAGGACCTCGACGGGATTCTGGACGTGATCCGTCAGTTGCGCGCCGACGGCACGACGGTGCTGATCATCGAGCACACGATGCAGGCGATGGTGCAATTGGTCGATCATTTCGACGTGCTCGACCACGGCCGCCTGATCGCCTCGGGGCGGCCCGACGATGTCGTGCGCGATCCGAACGTGATCGAGGCCTATCTCGGCAGGAAATGGGTCGACCGCGTCGCGGTTCCGGCCAAATAGCGCTTCCCGGTACGCATCCATCAGGAGACAGGAATGAGTTTTAGACCGACGAGACGCAGTGTTGCGGCGGGTCTGGCGCTCGGCGCGCTGGCCTCTCCCGGTTTCCGCGTCATCTCGGCGCGGGCGCAGGAAAAAACCGTCAAGATGGCGATGATCGCGCCCCTGTCGGGGCCGTGGGCGCGGCAGGGTCAGCTGTTGCGCCAGGGCGCCGACATGGCGATCGACGAGATCAACAAGTCGGGCGGCATCAAGAGCCTCGGCGGCGTCAAATTCGAGCTGGTCGCGGCCGATGCCGGCGACAGCACCGAGAAGGCCAAGAACGCGGCGCAGCGCCTGTTGGCCGAGCAGCCCGACCTGATTGGCGGGTTCGGTTCGTGGCTCAGTTCGTTCACGCTGGCGGTGACCGAAGTCACCGAACGGGCGCAGGTGCCGTGGCTGACCCTGTCCTATTCCGACGCGATCACCAACCGCGGCTTCAAATTCATCTTTCAGACCTCGCCGACCGCCGAATGGCAGGCCGCTCAAACCGTGCCGACGACGCTCGACCTCGCCGAAAAGGCGACCGGCAAGCGGCCGAAGACGATCGCGATCCTGCAGGACAATACCGCCTCGCCGGTCAGCTTCGGCAAGTATCTGCGCGAGGGCGGCGGTCTCGAGAAGGCCGGACTGAAGCCGGTCGTCGACGAGACGTTCACGCCGCCGCTGTCGGATGCGACGCCGCTGGTCAGCAAGATCCGCTCGGCGAAGCCGGATTTCGTGCTGATGCTGAGTTCGGCGATGCCCGACGTGAAGCTGATCCTCGAAAAGCTCGACGAGTTCAGGCTTGCGCGCGGCAAGATCCCGCTGATCGCCAACGGCGCGCCCTACGGCTCGCCGGAATTGCTGACGACGATCGGCCCGGAACTGCTCGAAGGCTTGCTGTTCAGCGTCGCGAACTGGCCATTAAAGGGTCAGGAAGAATTCATCGCCGATTTCAAGAAGCGCACCGGCGAGCCGTTCGCGACGCAGGACGCGCTGTGCGGCTACGGCCATACCTGGATCCTGAAGGAGGCGCTCGAAGATGCGAAGGCCGCCGACAAGCTCAAGGTCGCCGACGCGATCCGCAAGATGAACCTGACCGAGGGCCCGGCGGCGCGCTCGTTCCCGGGACCGATCAAGTTCGACGACAAGGGCCGCCGCGAGAACGTGCCGATGGTCTTCGCGCAATGGCAGAAGGGGGTGCCGGTCACGGTGTTTCCGGAGGACCGCGCGGTGGCCAAGGCGTTCTGGCCGAAGAGCTAGAGCAAGATCGGGTCAGATGGTACCATCTGACCCGCGAATCTTGCTCTCGACAGGCTCTAGGCCCGAGCGCGGCCGGACCCGTGGGCCAGGATGTTGGCGTGGTTACGGCAGGTCGGCGCGGCGGTCGCGCTGCGGGGCCAGTCCGTCGACGATTTCGGCGAGCCTGACATCGCGCTCGCTCAGGCCGCCGGCGTCGTGGGTCGACAGCACGATCTCGACCCGGTTGTAGACGTTGAAGATCTCGGGGTGGTGATCCATTTTTTCGGCGGCGAGCGCGACGCGCGAGAGGAACGCCCAGGCTTCGGAGAAATCGCTGAAGTGATAGCTCTTGCGGATCGCGTCGCGGTCGTCGACCTCGCTCCACCCGTGCAGCTCGCGCAGCGCCGTCTGCCGCGCCGCCCCGGTCAGCCTCTCCGCCATCGGGTCCTCCGTTGCGCTTCCCGCGGTGGAGCAAGTGAGCCGCCCCCGGCCCGAGTTCAACCCGCGCTGTTCCCGCCGGCCCGGCGATGAAGCGGCAGCCTCCGTCCAATCCCGACATCGAGGCGCTGGCGCGGCGGGCGCTGGCCGGTCTGCCGCGCGATTTTACCGAGGCGCTGGGGCCGGTCGTCATCCGGGTCGAGGATTTCCCGGATGCCGAGACCGAGCGCCATATGGGCCTCGAATCTCCGTTCGACCTCTTGGGTCTCTATCGCGGCGTCGCGCTGCCGCACAAATCGGTCAGCGACCCGCTGCCCCAGATCGACATGATCTTTCTCTACCGCCGGCCGATCCTCGATTACTGGTGCGAGACCGGCGAGGATTTGTTCGACATTGTGCGGCACGTGCTGATCCACGAAATCGGCCACCATTTCGGGTTCAGCGACGACGACATGGCGGAGATCGAGGGCCGGGATTGATCGCGACGCCCAGGCGCGGCCGGTCCGACAAGCCTGGCGCCGGCCGCTTCAGCTGTCGTAGGTGATCATCGCGGTGAGCGGTACGTCGAGCTTCCGCCGCCCGTCGAGAAACGCCAGTTCGATGATGCACGCGGCGGCGGCGACCGTCCCGCCGCGCTGGCGCACCAGTTCGACGGCGGCCTGCATCGTGCCGCCGGTCGCGAGCAGATCGTCGAGCACGACGACGCGCTGGCCGGGCGCGATCGCGTCCTCCTGCACCTCGATCGTGTCGGCGCCGTATTCGAGATCGTAGGAGTAGCGCACCGTCCTGCCGGGCAGTTTGCCCTTTTTGCGCACCATCGCGAAGCCGCTGCCGATCGCGTAGGCGAGCGGCGCCGCGACGAGAAACCCGCGCGACTCGATCCCGACCAGCAGCTCCGGGCGATGCGGCCGGACCGCCTCGGCCAGCTGCTCGATCATCGCGCGCCACGCCTGCGGGTGCGCCAGCAGCGTCGAGATGTCGTAAAACAGAATGCCCGGCTTCGGGAAATCGGGGACCGCGCGGATGTGCGCCTTGAAATCCATCGCTTCTCTCGCCGGGTTTTGGCAGCTCGGTGTTGCGGGATAGCCGGTTTTCACGTAGTTGGAAAGGGTTTGGCCCCCACCGATTAACCGACAGCAAGAGCCCGCCGGTCCAGCATGGCGCCGCCCGCAGCGATCGATGTCTCCGAGGAGGCGGGAGCGCTTGTTTTGCATGCCGTCGGCGACTGGCTCGTGACCGAGGCCGCCGGGCTGGACCGGAGGCTCCGCGCCCTGCGTGTTCCGGCCGGGCGCGCGGTCGTCGTCGACGCGGCCGGAATCGAACGGCTCGACACCGCCGGAGCATGGCTGCTGCTGCGCACCGAGCGCGAACTTTCGGCGCGCGGCAACCGGGTCGAATTGACCAATATGCGCCCGAGCCTCGTGCCGCTCTTCGAGCAGCTGCGCGACCGCGGCGACATATCGCCGCCGCCGCACCCAACCCCGGCGCATTATTTTTTCCCCGGCTTTCTCGCGCGCCTCGGCGAAGTCACGATCGGGATCCTGCGGCGCGGCTATACGATCCTCGGGTTTGGCGGGCTCGTCTTCGCGACGATGGCGCGCTTGGTCGTCCGCCCCGGCCGCCTGCGGCTGCGCGCGACGATCAGTCAGATGGAGCAGGTCGGCCTCGACGCGACGCCGATTGTCGGCCTGTTGTCGTTTCTGATCGGCGTTGTGATGGCGTTTCAGGGCGCCGACCAGCTGCGCCGTTTCGGCGCCGAAATCTATACCGTCAACCTGCTCGGCATCACGATCCTGCGCGAACTGGGCGTGCTCTTGGCGGCGATCATCATCGCCGGCCGCTCGGGCAGCGCCTTTACCGCGCAGATCGGCACGATGCAGGTCAATCAGGAAATCGACGCAATGCGCACGCTCGGCCTCGACCCGGTCGAGGTGCTGGTGCTACCGCGCCTGTTCGGCCTGGTGCTGACGCTGCCGCTCCTTGTCTTCTATGCCGATGCGCTGGGCCTGCTCGGCGGCTTCCTGATGACCTGGGCGACGCTCGGCATCAGTGCGCCGATCTTCCTCGAACAGCTGCGCGGCGCCATCACAAGCTGGACGCTGTGGGTCGGCGTCATCAAGGCGCCGGTCTTCGCCGCGATCATCGCGATGGTCGGATGCTATGAGGGGTTCAATGTGTCGGGCAGTGCCGAGAGCGTCGGACGGTTGACGACGCAATCGGTCGTCGAAGCGATTTTCCTCGTGATTGTCGCCGACGCCGCGTTTTCGGTTCTGTTTTCGATCCTGCAGATATGACGGCGCCGGTCATCTCGGAGCCGAACGGGGCCGATGACGATATCGTGATCCGGGTGCGCGGCCTCGTCACCCGTTTCGGCAGCCAGACCGTCCACGACGGCCTCGACCTCGACGTCCGGCGCGGCGAGGTGCTCGGCGTCGTCGGCGGCTCCGGCTCCGGGAAATCGGTGCTGTTGCGGTCGATTGTCGGGCTGCGGCGGCCGCAGGGCGGCAGCATCGAGGTGGTGGGGCGCGACGTGCTGAACGCCGACGAGCGCGAGCTGCGCGAACTCGAACAGCGCTGGGGCGTGCTGTTTCAGGACGGGGCGCTGTTCAGCTCGCTGACCGTAATGCAGAACATCGAGGTGCCGCTGCGCGAGCACATTCCCATGCCTGAAGCGCTGATGGACGAGATCGCGGCCTGCAAGATCGCGCTGGTCGGCCTGCCCGAAGAGACCGCCGATAAGTTTCCCGCGCAGCTGTCGGGCGGAATGCGCAAGCGCGCCGGTCTCGCGCGGGCGCTGGCGCTCGATCCCGAGATCCTGTTTCTCGACGAGCCGACCGCCGGTCTCGACCCGATCGCCGCTTCCGCGTTCGACCGGCTGATCGACGATCTCAAGGCCAGCCTCGGGCTGACCGTGTTCCTGGTCACGCACGATCTCGATACGTTGTTCGCGATCTGCGACCGCGTCGCCGTGCTCATCGACAAGAAAATAAGAATCGGTACGTTGGCGCAGCACCTTAAGGACGAGGATCCCTGGATGCGCGCCTATTTTCACGGCCCCCGCGCACGCGCGGCTCAGCCGGCCCGGTAAGTCAGGCAAGGAAGATGGAAACACATGCGAATTACGCCGCGGTAGGCGCCTTCGTGTTCGCGATGGTGCTGCTCGCGTTCGGGGCCGTCGTGTGGCTCGCGGGCGGCCAGATAAACGCGCCCAAATCCCACTACCTTATTTATTTCAGCGGACTGGTAAGCGGTATGCGGGAGGGGGCCGCCGTCGAATATAACGGCGTGCCGGTCGGCAAGGTCGAGGACATACGGATCGATCCGGACAACGTAGCGCTGGTCCGCACCACGATCGCGATCGACCCCGAGCTGACGATCAGAAAGGATGCCGTCGCGACACTGCAAAGCAACCTGTTAAGCGGCGTCTCCTTTGTTCAGATCACCGGCGGAACCCAGGACGCGCCGCCATTGAAGGCCGAAGGCAATGAACGGTATCCGGTGATTCGCTCGGTGCCTTCCACGCTGGCCAGCGTCGCGGCCTCCGGTCCGGAGCTGGTGGACAAGCTGAACGCGACGGTCGACCGGTTCAGCGCCCTGCTCGACGAGAAGAACCGCGAGGCGCTGAGCGAAAGCCTCCAAAACCTGCGCGTGTTCACCGCCGGGCTCGCCGCGCGCAACGACGACATCGCCGAACTCGCCGCCAACGCGAATTCCGCGACCGCGGCCGCCTCCAAGCTCTTCACCAGCATCGAGCGCAGTTACACCGGGCCGGACGGCATCGGCGCCCGGTTGACCTCGGCCATCTCCGATTTCGACAAGGTGGCGAAAAACCTTGGCGATACGAACAAGCAGCTGCAAGGCGCGCTGCAGGACGTGCGCCCCGGGCTGCGCAGCTTCAGCGAGCAAACCCTCAACAATGTCGGCAGTCTTGTCGCCGAGGCGCGGCAGCTCGTGGCCAGCGCCAACCGCGTGGTCACGAACGTTGAACGCGATCCGATGAGCCTGTTGTTCGGCGACCGCCGCGAGGGATACCGGCCGCGATGACGCCAGCCGCAGGCCGCCGCGCGATTACGGCGCTGCTGTTGTGCCTCCCGGTGCTCTGCGCCGGGTGCGGCGGGCTGTTCGGAAAGGCCCAGGATCGGCCGCTTTATCGCCTGAACCCGAACGTGGCGCTGGCGCAGACGCCGCCACGGTCCGGGGCGCTGGTCGTCATCGCCACCCCGATCGCCGCCGCCGGCCTCGATACAAATCGCATGGCGCTGATCCGCTCGCCGGTCGCGATCGATTACTACGCCGATGGCGAATGGGTCGATCGTCCGCCGTTTCTGGTGAAGCAGGCCCTGATCGAGGGATTCCAGAAGAGCGGCGCATTCGCCGGGATCGCCAGCGAGGGTCTCGGTCTTAACGCCAACTACGTCCTGAATACCACCATCCGCGATTTCACCGCGGTTTACGACAAACCGGATGGCCCGCCGCTCGCGCGGGTCCGGCTCGCGGTCGAATTGATTGCGATGCCGGACCGCAACATCGCCGCCGCGACCTCCATTACCCGCGAGGCGCGGGCGGGGGCGGCTGATCTGCCTTCAGTCGTGCAGGCGTTCGACAGCGCGTTGGGCGATGCTGTCCAGGCGGTCATTGTCTGGGCAGCGACAAACCCTGCCTTGTCGTCGCCGAAACGCAAATAGGAGGCGGCTAGAGTAAATTCCGGCGAGATTGCTTGTCCGCGGGTCGCAATAACGGCAGGGATTGTCATTGCGTCGGCCCAAAGTGCCGCCCGAGGGTAAACTCCGCGACGAAGCAATCTCGGCGAAACGCGCTTTGGATGCGTTTTGCTCTGCTTGGCGGCGGCTTGAGCTGGCACCCGAGCGCGCCGACACCGGCCGCGTGCCGTGTTGAATTCTGTCGGAACCGAGCCGAATTCGGATAAGCATTGTTACGGAGCTTGAAATCTCCGAGCGAAATTCCGCGTGTCTGTACAAGCCGTAAACAAGGCCCTGCAGAAGCGGGGTGTTCGCTTACAACATATTACCAAAAACCCGGCGCGGGCGAAACCACGAATTGGCGGTGACGGCGTTAAATCGGTGTTTCATCCGACACCGAAAGGCAAAGTCGATGTCAGATTTTCACCGCCGGCTCGAAGAACAAATCCCGCGTTTGCGGCGGTACGCAAGGGCCTTGACCCGAGATCCCAGCCGGGCCGACGACCTGGTCCAGGATACCCTCTTGCGGGCGCTCGCCAAGCAGCATCTGTGGCAGAACGGGACCAATCTGCGGGCCTGGCTTTTCACGCTGATGCATAACCAGCACGTCAACGACGTGCGCCGGTCGAACCGCGACGGCGGCAACATCGACGTGACCGAGATGGCCTCGGTGCTGGTCGCCAACACCGACCCGACCGCCTCGCGGCAGTTGCGCGAACTGGAACGCGGCCTCGGGCTGCTGCCGCTCGAACAGCGCGAGGCGATCCTGCTCGTCGGGCTCGAAGGCCTGCGCTACGACGAGGCAGCCGCCATCGCTTGCGTGCCGATCGGCACGGTGCGCTCGCGCCTGTCGCGCGGCCGCGAGGCGCTGCGGCGCATTCTCGGGTTCGTGGACGGCGAAGCGGCGCCGGAGACGGCACCCGTCCGGCACGGCGACAGCCATGCCCGCTCCGCCTCGGCGAGCCCACGGACAATGCGTGGCCGGGCGCCGGTCGGCGTGCGCGAGGCAGCCTGACGAGCCATCGAGGGTGCGCCACGAAAATTATAGATCATGGTTGTCCTGAAGCGTTCGCGGGCTTTGGGACGACGATCAGCAGACTGGGATACGACTGGGATCGCCGGCTCATCGGGCTAGATGCGGGGTCAATCCAGCTTCGGCAGATCGACCCAGCGCCGCTCGCGGTGGCTCCGATAGCAGGCCTCGGCGAGCTGCACGCTTTTCGCGCCTTCGATCAGCGGCGCCGGGAACGGCGCGTCCTCCGCGACATGGCGCAGGAACAATTCCCAGCCGGCCCGGTATCCGTTCTCGAACGGTTCGAGGTCGGGCAGTTCCTGCCATTGTGCGTCGAAATTCATCGGCTGTGGCTGCTCGGGGCTGAAAAACGGCCGCGGCGTCGCGACGGAAGGCTGGACATAGCAACGATGCAGCCCGGCCACCGCCGATCCCGCCGTGCCGTCAATCTGGATCTGCAAGAGGTCGTCGCGCTTGACCCGGTTGGCCCAGGACGAGGCGATCTGCGCCAGCGCGCCGCCCTCGAGTTCGAACAGCGCGAAGGCGTGGTCCTCGACATCGACGTCGTAGCGGTGGCCGCTCTCGTCGACGCGGCGCGGCTGCAATGTCGCGTATCGGCACGAGACGGCCTTGATCGGGCCGAGGAGGCGGTCGAAGATGTAGCGCCAATGCGCGAACATATCGAGGATCAGCCCGCCGCCGGTCGCCCGCCGGTAGTTCCAGCTCGGGCGCTGCGCCGGGATCAGCTCGCCGTCGAACACCCACCAGCCGAACTCGAGCCGCACCGACAGGACGCGGCCGAAATAATTCGCATCATAGAGACGGCGCAGTTTCTTGAGGCCGGGAAGGAACAGCTTGTCCTGCACGACGCCGCCCTTTCTGCCGGCGCGCTCGGCGGCCCGCGCCAGACCCAGCGCCGCCTCGAGGTTTTCAGCGACCGGCTTTTCGACATAGACGTGCTTGCCGGCGGCGAGCGCGGCGAGAACCCGGTCGGGCCGGCCGCCGGTTGCGCTGGCGTCGAAGTAGATGTCGATTGCCGGATCGGCCAGCGCGGCGTCCCGCTCGGTGCTCCACTTGAGGCCGCCACTGCGCTCGGCGAGCGCGGCAAGCTTCGCGCGGTCGCGGCCGAGCAACAACGGCTCCGGCATCAGCCGGTCGCCATTTGCGAGCGGCAGCCCGCCCTCGCCGCGAAGGTCGATCAGCGCACGCAGGTGCTGCGTCGTCCCGAGCCGGCCGGTGGCGCCGTCGATGGCGATGCCGATGGTGCGCGTTGTCATCGAGCTTGTCCTTGAAGCCGGAACCGCGATCCCGGCCTAGGCCGGGCGCCTACCTGTCAGCCCGATCCGGTCCCCGGTGTCAAGCCGACAGGGTGGGAACGCCCGCGAAAACCGGGTTGGGGTCAAGGGCGGTCAAGCCGCGCTCCTGTTCGCTTGATGTTCTCCCGCGGTCTATGATAGGCCATGGCGGCCGTTCGGATGGAGAGGTGCCGGAGCGGTCGAACGGGGCGGTCTCGAAAACCGTTGTCCTCCTTGCGGGGGACCGAGGGTTCGAATCCCTCCCTCTCCGCCAGCTCCTTGATCTCGTTCACTGGCTCAAATGAGACCCCGAGAGAGCGCGGTCGCGACCGCCGGGGCGGCCGTTTCGAATAACGGGAAAGCGTACGGCATGAGCAATCCGGCCTTCACGTTCGACCACATCCACGTCATCAGCGAGGACCCGCACGCTTCGGCCGCATGGTATGTCGAGATGTTCGGGGCGACGATCGCGGCGGACACGGAGGCGCGGGGCGCGCCTCAGATTTTTGTCGAGCTCGGCGGCATGACGATCCTGATCCGCGGCCGCCGGCCCGGCGAAGACCCGGTCGCGGCGCGGCCAATCCGGCCCTATGGCGATTTTTCAAGCCACAACGCCTGGGGCACCGATCATTTCGGGTTCCTCTACCGCGGCGATCTCGAAGCCTTCTGCTCCGGCCTGCGCGCCAAGGGTGTCACGTTTCCGGTCGAGCTGAAGCGCGGCGTCAACGGCAGCCTGCTGTGCTACGTCGCGGCCCCGGACGGGGTCAGCATCGAGCTGATGCAATGCTGACCGCGGCGGGACCGAGGACCGGATCCGGCCGCTACAGCCACAGCGTCGAATATTGCTTCAGCGTCAGCTTGAGCAGCAGGACCCACATCGTCATGGCGTACAGGCCGAACCATGTCGACAGGATGATCGCGTCGAGCGGAACCGACGACAGCAATGCCCTGCCGAGGATCATCGACGCGATCGCGCACAGCAGGAACAGCTGGCTGCGATCGGAACGGTGCAGCGTCGCGTGGGTGACGAGGAACGCGAACGAACTCGCGATCGCCCAGCCGGCGGCGACAACGCCAAGCACCGGCAAGGTCATGTCGGGCCAGACATAGGCGACGGCGGACCCGGCGAGGTCGATGACCCCGCCGATCAGCAGCGGCCAGCCCAGCCGGAAGACCGTGCCCCATCCGCCCGGCGACAGCGCGAGAATGCCGTCGACAAACGCGTAGGCCGCGAACAGACGGATTGTCGCCGCGTCGGTCACGCCGGGCCACAGAAAGGCGGTTCCGAACAGGAAGGCGGCGGCCATGCGCAGCGCCAGCGACAGGCGGCAGTCCCGCAGCAGCTCGGCCGCCGGCTGTACGGGATCGGAAAAAAGGGCGAGCATCCGGTCGAGGCGATGCGTCGACCGGGCGGGGTAGCCGTTTTCGGGTGCAACCATAAAACCGCCGCTTCTACCGGAGTTAGGCTCCGCTTATAGCATGCCGGCGGGCGGCTGCGCGACAGCGCGCGGCCGATGAATGACCGCCGGCGCCAATTGGCGGCACGCCGCGCGAGCCGGTGAGGCAATGTTTCGCCGTCGCGGTCGTGCGGGGTCGGCGGAGCAGGTAGCGCTTCATCTTGTGACAATGCGTCGTGGGGCGCAAACTGGCCCCTTGCAGACAATTTTCAAAACAGGGCTTCAATGACGGTTGACGTCGTCCCCACGGGCGCCGCGCTCGGCGCCGAGATCATCGGCATCGATCTGGCCCGGCCGCTCGACGAGGCGAGTTTCGCGACGGTCGAGCGCGCCTACAACGAATACGGTGTGATCTTCTTTCGCGATCAACGGATCACGCCGCCGCAGCAGGTCGCGTTCACGCGCCGTTTCGGCGAGATCGAATTCAACATCTTTGGCGAGCGCTGGAGCGTGCCGGGTTGTCCGGAGATCGTCGTCGTCTCCAACCTGAGCGAGGACGGCAAGCCGATCGGCATCCGCCGCGCCGGCGAGAACTGGCACAGCGACATGTGCCACACGGCGCGGCCGCCGCGCGGCACGATGCTTTACGCGCGCGAAATCCCCGATCTCCACGGGCTGCCGCTCGGCGACACCGAATTCGCCAGCGCCGCCGCCGCGTACGACGCATTGCCGCAAGTAATGAAAGACCGCCTCGCCGGACGCCGCGCGATCTTCGATTTCGCCGCGCGCAAACGGGCATTTCCGCCGACGCAGGCCGAGATCGACCGCAACCCGCCGGTCCGGCACCCGATCGTGCGCACGCACCCCCATACGGGGCGCAAATGTCTTTATGTGATGCGCGACGATTGCACCGGGATCGACGGCGTCGAGCCCGAAGAAGCCGAGGCGCTGATCTGCGCGCTGGCCGACCATATCGTCAAGCCGGCCTTTATCTACCGTCACCAGTGGCGCGTCGGCGACCTGTTGATGTGGGACAATTGCACGGTGCAGCACCGCGCGATCCAGGATTACGATCTGCCGCAGCGCCGGCTGATGCACCGCACGACAATGGGCGGCGCCGTGCCGGTGTAATGCTGGCGAAATCGGCAGTAAGAAGATCGCAGTCCCGGCGCAAGCCGGGACCCATCGATCCGCCAACGAGTTTGCCGCGATGGGCCCCGGCTTCCGCCGGGGCTGCGGAAGAGGTGGTGTCCCGCGCGCTTGTCAAGCCGGCGCGCTTCGTGGTTTATCGCCCGAGCCGCACCCCCGAGCGCCAGCACGTGCCATGACTGACAGCATTATTGTCGACACCGCGACCCGCATCTTCGCCGATCTGTGCGAGCCGGCGACGGTCAATGCCGCCGAGGAGGGCGCGTGGCCGCAGGCGCTGTGGGACGCGCTGGAGGAGTCCGGCCTGACATTGACGTGGGTGCCGGACACGCTCGGCGGCGCCGGGGCCGAAATTCTCGACGGGTTCGCGGTTCTGCGGGCCGCGGGGCGGGCGAATGCTCCGGTGCCGCTCGCCGAGACGCTGATGGCCGGCTGGCTGCTCGCGCAAGCCGGTATCGAAGCGCCGGCCGGACCGATGACGATCGCGCCGATCCACGCCGACGGGCATATCGAGCTGGCCGACGGGACCTTGCGCGGCCGTGCGAGGCAGGTGCCGTTCGGGCGCAACGCCGGGCATATCGTCAGCCTGGCGCGGCAGAACGGCGCCGCGTCGGTGGCGCTGGTGCCGGCGGACGCACTCACGATCAACCAGGGAGCCAGCCTCGCCGGCGAGCCGCGCGACACGGTGTCGTTCGATGGCGCGAACGCGGTGGCAACCGCCCCGGTAACGGGCCTCGACATGGCCGGTATCGTGCAGCTCGGCGCGGCGGTGCGGGCGCAGCAGATGGCCGGGGCGCTCGAGCATATCCTCGATCAATCGGTGCAATGGTCATTGGACCGCGTTCAGTTCGGCCGGCCGATCGCCAAATTCCAGGCGGTGCAGCACAATCTCGCGCAACTGGCCGGCGAGGTCGCGGCGGCCGGCGCCGCCGCCGACGGCGCCGCCGAGGCGATCGCCGGACACGGCGTCGGCAACGAGAGGACCGAGGCCGAGGTCGCCATCGCCAAGGTGCGGGTCGGCGAGGCGGCCGGAAACGGCGCCGCGATCGCGCACCAGGTGCACGGCGCGATGGGCTTTACCTACGAGCACTCGCTGCACCAGGCGACGCGGCGCCTGTGGTCATGGCGCGAGGAGTTCGGCAACGAGGCGCATTGGGCCGACCGGCTCGGCCGGATGGTGGCGGCGCGCGGCGCCGATGCGCTGTGGCCGTTCGTCACCCGGACCTGAGACCGCGCATGGCAACTGTATTCGTCATTCCCGCGCGATCCCCGGATCACGTCCGGGGAGGAATCCAGGGGAATTGCGTCGTCGCTCGCCCCTGGGCCCGCGCGTTCGCAGGGGCGACGGTGTCGAGGTAGGAGGCAGCGATGGCCTACAATTTCCATTTCGATCCGGTGGACCTGCCGCCCGAGTGCGAGGCGCTGCGGCAGGAAGTACGCGAATTTCTGCGCTCCGAGATCGACGCCGGCACGTTTTCGCCGCATGCATCCCGGACGCCGTTTCCGGTCGCGAAAGCCTTTGCGCGCAAGGTCGGCGAGCGCGGCTGGATCGGCATGACCTGGCCGAAACAGTATGGCGGGCACGAGCGCACCTTCCTCGAACGCTATGTCGTGATCGAAGAGATGCTGGCGCATCGCGCCCCGACCCGCTCGTTTTCGACGGCCGACCGGCAGAGCGGCCCGATGATCCTGCGCTACGGCCAGCCCGAGATCAGAAACACGATCCTGCCGCGCATCGCGTCGGGCGAGTTGTGCTTCTGCATCGGTCTCTCGGAGCCCAATTCCGGCTCGGACGTGTTCGCCGCCTCGACCCGCGCGACCAAGACCGATGGCGGCTGGCTCGTCAACGGCCGCAAGATCTGGACCTCGAACGCGCATAATTCCGATTACATGATCGCGCTGTTGCGCACCTCGCCGCCGACCAAGGAGAACCGGCGGCACGGGCTGACGCAGTTCCTGATCGCCTGCAAGTCGCCGGGGATCACGATCCGTCCGATCATCAACCAGACCGGTCAGCACGACTTCAACGAGATCTTTTTCGACGACGTGTTCGTGCCCGATCTGCATCTGATCGGCGAGGTCGATATGGCCTGGAAACAGGCGACCGACGAACTCGCCTACGAGCGCAGCGGCCCCGACCGCTGGCTCGAAACGTTCTCGGTGTTGCAGGAGCTGGTGCGCCGCGCCGGCCCCGAACCCGGCGAGCGCCTCGCCGAGGGCATCGGCCGCGAGGTCGCCCACCTTGCCACGCTGCGCCGCATGTCGGTCAGCGTCGCCGGCATGCTGCAAGCCGGGAAAACGCCGGGGGTCGAGGCCGCCGCCGTCAAGGATTTGGGCACGAACTGGGAGCAGGCCCTACCGAACCGGGCGCGTCTCCTGGCGCCGCCGACCGGCGATTCGACTCCCGACAGCAACGACGACCGCTTCGAGGAAGCGCTGCGCCACACGACGCTGATCGCGCCGAAGGTCACGATCCAGGGCGGCACGCGCGAAGTGCTGCGCGGCATCATCGCCCGCGGCCTGGGACTGCGGTAAATGGTGTCCGGGCAGCAAAATAAGGGTGCCCCCGTGGCCGGGCTTGACCCGGCCATCCACGTCTTTTCTTTCTACCAACCGGCGCGTCGGGGCCGAGAATGGGCGGCTGGGTTTACATCATGACCAATCGGCCGAACGGCACACTGTACGTCGGCACCACGGTGGACCTTGCGCGCCGCGCGTGGGAGCATCGCGAGGGCGTCGCGGATGGCTTCACGAAGAAATACGGCTTGAAGCGGCTCGTCTATGCCGAATGGCATGACGACATTCTCGGCGCTAAGCAGCGCGAGATGAATATGAAGCATTGGCGCCGCGCGTGGAAGATACAATTGATCCATCACGATAACCCGTTCTGGGAAGACCTTTATGACCACCTCGTGTAAAGACGTGGGTGGCCGGGTCAAGCCCGGCCACGGGGTTGTAGAAATCCCCAAAGCCCTGCGCGGTATCTGGAGAAAGGATGATTAAGGCGTTTATCATAGCGACCGCCATTCACTTCGGCTGATTCGAAGCCGCGTCCGCAGCAGAGATGAGCGATATGCGCGTCGTCGATGGAGCATGCGCTCCAGAAAGCCATATTGCCGAAGGCCCCATTGGGGCAGATTTGACCAAAAGGCAATCGCGATTCTTTTGCAATGCGATGGCATTAATCACATATGGGCAATCGAAAAATCATACCCTCGTGCAATTCGCTCAGAAAGAGTCCAATCATCGGCTATGCCGGAATGATGGTACCGGGCCAAAACATTTTAATTGTTGACCACGTCTATCTCACTCAAGGTGTGCCAACTCGTGCTACGGAAGGACTTTGCAAATTCTTCTACACGGTTACCTGCCTCTCGGCCGTATCCTGCGGGGCAAAAATCGATGAAGGTAATCGACGGACAGTTCCAATTATAGCGTTCAACGTGAGTCCTGGACAGTAGAGTCCGACTCGGTTTCCTGGACCTGAAAGAATGCCCGATCTTCGCCCCCTCCTCGCCCCGGACAGCGTCGCCGTTATCGGCGCGGCGGCCGACGACTCATTGCGCGGCCGGTTGACAAAACAGCTCGTCGAGCACGGTTTTCCCGGCCGGGTCTACCCGGTCACCCGAAGTCAGAAAGAAGTGCTCGGGCAACCGGCGTATGCGACAGTCGCCGAAGTCCCGGAAGCGGCCGATCTCGCGGTGATCCTGGTGCCGGCGGCGCATGTCGTCTCGACAATCGAGCAATGCGGCGCGCGCGGCATCAAGGCCGCGGTCGTCATCAGTTCGGGGTTTGGCGAGGAAAAAAGCGACGCGGCCGCGGCCCGCGACACGGCGCTGCGCGACATCGCGCGGCGCACCGGCATGGTGATCGCCGGGCCGAATTCGGAGGGTCTGGTCAACCCGCTGAAGCCGCTGGTTGCGACGTTCAGCCCGGTGTTTCACGACCATACCGTGCCGCTGCTTCCCGAGGGGAGCCGCGCCCGGCCGATCGCGGTAAGCTGCCAATCGGGCGCGCTGACCTACGCGTTTCTGTCGCGCGGCCGCGATCGCCAGCTGCAGTTCACCTATCAGGTCAGCGCCGGCAACCAGACCGTGCTCGAAGCCCATGATTATCTCGATTGGGTGCTCGACGCCGGCGGCGCCGACATCTTCATGTGCTATCTCGAAGGCATCCGCGACCCGGCCCGCTTCCGCGCCGTCGCCGACAAGGCGGCGCGCGCCGGCAAGCCTGTCATCGTCGCCAAGGTCGGGCGCTCCGATGCCGGCCGCCGCGCCGCGGCATCGCATACCGGCGCGCTGGCGCATGCCGGCTCGGCCGACGACGCGATCTTCCGCCATCATGGCATCATCCGCGGCGAGGACCTCGACCACATGGTCGATGTCGCGACCGCCTTCGCCTATTGCCGGCCGCCGCGCGGCAACCGGGTCGCGATCATCACCGGCTCGGGCGGCAGCGCGGTCTGGATGGCCGACATATTGTCGGCGCACGGTCTCGAACTGCCGGTGCTCGAAGAGGACATCCAGCGCCGGCTGATGGCGATGCTGCCGTCCTACGCCTCGGCGCTGAACCCGATCGACGCGACCGCGCAGGCGATCGGCGAGGTCGGCTACGCGCCGATGCTCGAGCTGGTGCGCCAATCGGAGCGCATCGACACGATCCTGCTGATCAGCTCGCTCGCCAACGAGGCGCGCGCGAAGAAGATGGCCGACGAGCTGGCGCCGATCACCGCCACGCTGGAAAAACCGATCCTGATGGCGACCTACACGACCGCGACCCCGGCCGCGATCGCGACCCTGGCCCGCGCCGGCATCGCCTGCTACACCTCGATGCCGAGCTGCGCGCGCGCGATCAAGGCGCTGGTCGATTACGGCATCTTCCGCGAGCGTCTGGCCCGCCGGGAAGCCTAACCTTCGCCGCCGCCGGTCAAGCGCGACGAGGT
>JBFXDF010000059.1:0-17429 GCA_050181375.1 Alphaproteobacteria bacterium | reverse complement strand
TGGACTACCGGGACGAGCTGCACCGTGCCACCATCGGCCAATCGCTGCTGCAACCATTCGACAGCTTGCCACACCGACTGGCTGTCACGCCAATGTTCCGGGACACAACACGAAGGCAGGGACCCCAAGAAGCGCTGAAATGCCCCGAGGAATTGATCCGGCCGCTCCCTGTTACGGCCTTTCGTCGCTGCTGTTGGGGGCGAAACCACACCCCGAATCGTTGCAACCGCTGGGTTCGGCATATGCAGCAGACATGCCGCCGATGACCGCGAAAGCGACCAAGAGCGCCATGATGAGCGTTTTCATGGCGGAAATGCCGGTCATGAGAGAGGGGTGTGCCGGCAATCCCGCTGCCCTCGTTTCAGCGGTATCGCCGTATGCGCCTACTCGCAAAAGCTTATCCGTACTGCGTATAGGCGAGTGTGATGCACATCACACCTCTCGAAACTTTTTCTGCCGCTCTGCCGTGCCCTGCGCTGGCGCAGCGAATGCCGCTTGCTTCCTAAAAGAAATGGCCGGGTCAAGCCCGGCCATCTTTGAATGAGCGATGGAACTGGCTAATGCCAGAACAGCAGAATGAGGATGATGATCGGGATCGGGATCCCGAGCAGCCAGAGAAGAATTCCGCGGCCCATACCGGTTCTCCTATATTCCGATGAGCCGCTATTTCTTGCCCAAGATTTCGCGAGCCGCGTCCTTGGCGTGGCCGACGGCGCCGCGCACCCGGCCCTCGGCCTTGTCGGCCTTGCCTTCGGCTTCCATGTCGCGGTCGCCGGTCATCTGGCCGGCCTTTTCCTTGACGGCTCCGGTCGCCTTCTCGATGCCGCCCTTGATGCGTTCCTTGTCCACGAGAGCACCCCTATTGAAGATTTACCTGGGCTAACAACAGGGGCGCTGCGCCGCGGGTTCCAGGATGGTCGCCCGGCGGCCCTTTTGTATTAACGATTTCCATTACCGGATTTCGACCAGTTCGATCGCCTCGCGGCTCGGGCCTTCGATCATCACGGCGCGGGTCTCGCCGAGCCGGTACGGGCCGTCGAGAAACCTCACCCCTTCGCCTTTCAGCTTCCCGATCCACGCGTCGAGATCGGCGACAGACAGGCCGATATGGTCCTGCATCTGGCCGCGGCTCGATGCCAGCGGTTCGGCGCCCTGATTGGCGTACCAGGTCAGCACGACATCGCCGAATTCGACCCCGGCGCGCGGCGTGCGGAACATGCCCTCGCGGTTCAGCGCCGGCCAGGTGCGGTCCTCGCCGCGCGGCACCCGGCAAGTCTCTTCCGTCAGCGCGGTGTCGGGAAAGCCGGCGCGCACCGGCGCGTTCAGGTGCTTTTTATACCAGAGCAGCGCGCAGAACGGGTCCTCGTGCCACATATGCACGTGGTTGAAGCGCTCCTGCGGGTAGTCGCCGGCGATCTCGAACAGCGCGTCCTCGGGGCCGCCCGACATATAGGCGAACCCGCCCTTGCGGGTCGGCTTGATGTTCTTGGCGCGGGCCTCGGCGATTTCTTCCCGCGTGCGGCCGAGCGCGCCGGCCTCGCCCGGCCAAGTGTCGCTGCTGATCAGCACCGTCCCGCCCTCGTCGCTCGTATAGAGCGGCCGCATCGTCACATCGGGGCGCTCGCGAAAGCTGCGGACGGTCTGCTGCGCGTCGGTGACGTGCCAGCCGAAATGCCAGATCGCGCTCTGCGGCGCGGTCGGCGGCGGCGCATCGACCTTGTCGAACAGGATCATCACGTCGTTCGGCGAGAACAGCGCCTTGTGCCCGGCCCAGCTGCCGTTTTTCGTGCTCGGGAACTGGCGGGTGTAAAACTCGATCGCCGCGTCGGGATCGACCGAATTCAGGTGCAGGTGGTGAAAGCCGGGGGTCGGCGGCATCTCGCGTCTCCTCATGGGATTTTTACGGCGGCAGTTTCTCCCAATATGCCGCAGTGCCGCGGGAAGGCAAATGCCGGCCCGCCCACCCTGTCCTCGACGCCGGGATCGCAAACGGGGCAGCAGCGGCGCGGCGCCCCGAGCAGGGCAACGGTTGGCGGCCGGGGGAGTTTCACTTGATGACGGCCGCAACGTATGCCGTCTTGCAACGCCTCGCGGCGTGATACACTGCGGGCGGGCGGCATTGCCGCCATCCGCGAGACGGAGGATCGGATGAAAGTCAGGATCGAGTGGTGCAAGCCTTGAAACTATGAACCGCGCGCTCTCCGTGCGAGGGCAATACTCGAGCGTTACGGGGCCGAGGTCGAGTTGGTGCCGGGGGTGGCCGGCGTGTTCGACATCACCGTCGACGGGCGGCTCGCCTATTCGAAAAAACAGACCGGAACATTCCCGACCGACGAGCAAGTCGAGGCGATCGGAGCCGGTCAAACTCCCTGAGGGATGGTCGATCGGTTGAGAGAAAAGCCCGTCGCACGCCGACGGGCCTTTTTTGCGCGGGTGCCGGCGACCCCCCCTTCCGCGCCCGGTCAGGGGCACCGCAAGTCCCGCGCGCGGATCGGGCGGCGCCCCGACTCAGGAAATTGTCGAAACCCAGAAATCGGCGATAAGCGCGGCGCCGGGCGCCGGCATCGCCGGCGGGGTCTGCGCGCAGACAAAGGGGTGCGGCCGACCGCCGTAGCGCGCCGACCACGCTGTCGCGATACCGGAAAAGGCCGCGATATCGGCCGTGAAATATTGGGCCCGCAGCAGACGGTCCATCCCCGTTCCGGCGGCCCGGCACAGCACCTCGGCATAACCGTAGATCGCCTCGGCCTGCACATATCCGGCATGCGCCAGACCGGAGAACTCCGGCGATATCGCGCTGCCGGCGATCCGTCCGTCGCGGCCGATCGCCATCAATCCAGAGGGAAAGAGGAATTCGCCGACCCTGAGACACGGGCCGAAAGCCGCCATGCGGGGGATATCGGCCTCGATCACTTCCTTGCGGCGCGCTGCCCCGTTGGTGAGGGCGATCAGATTGATCTCGATGATCCCGCCGACGGTCGCGAAGGATTTGGTCGGCACCACCGTGACCGCGCATGGGATGCCGGCGTAGTACCGGTTCCACACGTCGAGGCAATCGGGCATATCCGCGATGTCGGCTAGGTAGATCTGAGCCTTGACCGACTGCTCCAGCGACGATCCGGCCGCTTCGAGCGCCGGTTTCAGCTTTTCGAGTATCAGGAACTCGGTCTGTCTGCGGATCGGTATGCCGGCCCAGGCCGCATGCTCCGGGACCGCAGCGCGCGGGTCGAGACCGGCGCCGGGGTTGTGGGCCATCTGCCCGGCGACAAACACGAATTCGCCGCACACCACCGCCGGGACAAAACCCGATGTCGGCGCCGAGGCGACCCCGGGCGGGTGGATTTTGCGGATTTCATATCCCGCCTCGGGCATGACCGCGATCAGCGAGGTCGATATCGTCGAGCTTCCGCCAAAGATGCGCTCCATGACAACCGACGTGCTTGGCGGAATATAGTCGGCGAAGGCGTCGTGGCGGGCGAGGTGATAGGCCGCGACAGCCCGCGGGTTCGGGTAGTACTGGTCGAGCCGGACGGCGTGCGCGAAATCGCTGCCGAAATCGTGCAGTACGCCGCGCATCCGGTTGAAGACGAAATCCGCCTCGCGGCGGCTCTTGTGATGATGCCCGAACAGCGGATAACCGGTCGGCCCCATGACCGCTTCGTCGACCGTGCCGGTGCGCCAGTCATAGGCCTCGTGGCCGGTCAGGAAGAGCCAGGGTCCAGCCTTCACCGCATAGGCATAGGCAACCGGCGTCCCGAGCAGCCTATCGACCGATCTTACGTCCAGCGGCATCGCTCAGCGGAACCAGCGGTCGGACATGATCAGCTCGACTTGCTTGTTCTCGGCCGAGTCGCCGCGCATCTCGCTGCCGTCCGGCGCGATGCGGCCATGGCGATCGACACCGTCGAAGGCGGCGGCCCCGATCCGCACCATCACCAGCGGCTCGTCGCTCGTCGCCTTGAACCAGTAGAACGTCCCATGCGGCAGCAGCACGCCTTCATTCCTGCCGATCGTGCGGGTCTCGTCGTTCGGTCCGTAGAACGTGGCCTCGCCATGCAGCACGACAAAGGTGTGGTCCTCGTTCGGGTGCGCGTGCAGCCCGTTTTCGCCATCCGCCGCGTAGGTCTTAAGCACGACCCACATCTTGTCCGAGGCGGCGAGCGGCGTGTCGGTGCGCCCCTGCCGCGGCAGCTGCGCCTCCAATTTGAAGAAGGCCGGTTTGCTGTCGACGGTCTGCTGTTTGACTCTGGCGCGCAACTCTTCGGGGCTTCGGGCGATCGTCGCGGTCCCGTCCGGCGGCATGGCTGTCTCCTCACGAATACCGTTCGAGGGCGCCTGACGCTATGCCGATGCTCCGCAACGCGCAACGATGCCGCGCGAGCGGTTCAGTTGAATTGTAATTTTTTCCGTTCCGGGACGCGGGCCTGGCCCGAAAAGCCGGAACCACCTACCCAGCCAACGACAGCGGGCAACGACAGCGCTGGCTGGTTGATTGGTTCCGGGATCCACCGAACAGACGCCGCCTAAGCCTGGGACGACTTGTCGCCAATCTGCCTGACGCTCTCGATGGCCGCGCCGGTCGCCGCGTCAACGGCGCGCGTCGCCGCCTCTGTCGCTGCCTCGCGCACGCGCTGGACCGCCTCTTCCCCGAGGTCCTCGGCACGATGCCACAGCTCGTCGCGGGTCTCGCCGAGCAGTTCGTTTTCCATGTTTGACAACGGGATCAGCGCGGCGATCAGCGCACCGGCCATGACGCCGATCGCTCCCATGATCAGCGGGTTGCGCTCGAACGCATCGGAAATGCCGCCGGCTCCGGCATAGTTGCCGACCCGATTGAGCATGGCGCCGCCGCGATCGCGCGCGGTGCGCAACGCGCCCGAGGCCTGATCGCTTACCTGGTGCACCCAGCCCCCGCTGTGCTCGCCGTCGTGGTCCACCATCGGGTGCCCGGTATGACCGAGAGCCCGGTCACCCGAACTCCCGATCCCGACCTTTTGCGCGGCTCCGGTCGCGAGATCGCCGGCGCGGCGACCCATATCGCTCGCGGTATCGGCAACCCGGCGCCCCATATCGCTCGCCGTGTCGGCTACCCGGTCGGTCAAACCGGTGTTGTTCGCGATCAGCCAGGCCGTCCCGAGCCCGATCAGCGCGACCGGTACGGGATTGGCGCGAATCACCTCAAAACTCCGCTGCAGCGACTCGTTTGCATCCGATATGCTGAACATCTCACTCCCTTTCCCAACGAGACGGCGCGCCGCTTGCTTGCGCTTCCAGCGCGTCGCTGATTGTCGTCCAATTCATCTCCAGTTCGGGGCGCGCGACGCGGTTTAAAACCGCTCCTTGATCCAGGCCGCGTCCTCGCGCAGCGATCGCATCGTCCGCTCGGGCGTCAGTGCATCGGCACTCATCCGGCCTTTACCGATGAGCGCGAGTACGCCGCCGATGCCGACCACGAGGGCACCGACAATCAGCGCCGCCGCCCATGCCGGCACGACGAGAGCGAGCGCGAATACGGCGGCCAGCAGCAGGAACAGCCAACCGCTGAACGCGATCAGTGCGCCGGCTCCGAGAAGGGCCGCACCGATGCCGGCGCGGCCCAGCTTTTGCTGCAGCTCGGCCTTGAAGAGCGCCAGCTCCTGCCGGACCAGCTCGACGGTCTCGCCGGCTACGTCCGCCAGAAGCGTGGCGAGCGAGCGCTCGGCCTTCGCGTGAGGTGCAATCACCTCCGGCCCGTCTTGGTCCACCGCCATATTGCCTACTCCCGCATTCCGCTGCTGCCGTATTCAGCCCGCGCGCCGGTCGCGGTGGTACGGTTCATGCTCCCGTGGTCACGCCGGGTCTCGCCGCCGTGGATGCCCGACATCCCGGGGCTGCTCGCGCCAGCCGTGTGGGTCTGGTCGGAGGAAGAAAGCAGGAACCGGCCGGCGAGAAAGCCGAGGCCGACCGACGACAGAATGAACAGTGTCGGCGAGCGCCGGGCGAAGCTCTCGAGATCGTTTGCCAAGTCGCTCCACGAGCGGTCCCGGACCGTATCGGCAAACCCGCTAATCTGGTCGGCCGCCTGGTTCGCGTACTGCACCAGCGTGCTTGATCCGCTCGTTTCGAACGAATCCATCGAGCGTCGCAAGGCATCGCCCACCGCGGTGATTTGCTCGGCCGCGCGAGCCCGCTGCGCGTCGATCAGCGACACGGCGCTGTCGCGCGCGGCGCCGACCAGCTCCGAGCCGACCCTCTTCGCATCGCTCATCGCGTCTCCGCTCCCGCCGATATGGCGTTCGTCCGCGCTCCGCTCGCCTTGTTCGTTCTGCCGCTGTCCCTGGGTTTGCGACCCCTGGCTCCAGTCGCGTTGCTGGCCGCCGGACGGCCTTTGTCCGGAGGGCGGCTGTTGCGACTGAGACCGTTGTCCCTGCCCGGAGCCGCCGGCGGGCGAGGCCGACGATGCCGCGGATGTCGAGTTCGCCGTAGTCGAGGACGGATTGACGGTCTGCGACCGCTGCCCCTGGCCGGAACTGCCGGTTGACGAGGTGGGCGACGACGACGCGGGTGACGACGTCGCCGCGGGCGAGGACGGGTTGGCGGTCGTCGCGGACGCGTTGGACGTACCGCGGGCGCCACCGGCCGGCGCCGATGTTGAGGTGTTTTGGGGCGAGGTTCCCGATGTCGGTTTTGTGGTTTCAGCCATGAAATCCTCCGCTAATCCAACCGGCAAAACCAGCCGGAAGCCTTGCGTTGAAAACAATCGCGACGATTTCCGGTTCCACCCTCGGTGGACAGGCAAGCCGTCCGATCCCGCGTGCAACAAACTGTTTCCCGTCGAATTCTTTCAGGAGTAAAGCCCGCACCGGCAATTCGATCCCGATCCCATTCGTTCGATTTGCGCGCGGTGGTTTGGCGAGCCCATGGTCCTATCGGTGCGGCGACAGGTTCGCCAGTCGCCCTGGCCTGCTGCAAGCATCAAGGAAGACCGCGACTTGGTATGTGCCCGCGTAACGGCGGCAGAGACGAACCCGGGGTCCGGGCTCGTCTCGATGACACGCATCATGATTTGCGCGTAATCGCCGGGTCTTCTCCGCGCGAGTGACGCTTGCCGATAGTTTCGGCGTGTTCGAGTTCGCGCTTGTCGGTATCCAGCGACCTTTCAGCTTCCCGCGCCTTTTCGTCGATTTTTCCCGACTCGACAAAGCGCCGCTGCGCCTCGTTGTACTCGCGCGCCGCTGTCTTGTTGCCCTCGCCTTCGTTCCGCCCGGCGGTGTTCTGCTCACGCTGCTTGCCCTGCATGCGACCCTCCTTGCTGATCAGGTGCTGCCGGACAAACAGGGCGCCGCCGCGGGCCGGTTCCGACGACCCGGCAAAATTAACCTGGGCTGTATCGCTTACCGGGCCATGATCACCGGTATCCGCGACTCCATGATGATGTGGCGCGTCGCGCCGCCAAAAATCATCTGGCGGATGCGGCTTTGCGTATAGGCCCCCTTCAGTAAGAGGTCGGCGCCTTCGGCCATCGCCTCCTTCAGAAACGATTCACCCTGCGGCTTTTGCCGGCCGGACGCCGTCCGCAGGCTGACGCTCAAACCATGCGCCTCGAGATTGCGGGCGAGCTCGTCGCCGGTCGGGCCGGGCTCGGGCATGTGCTGCGGGCCGACCGCGACCACGACGACGTGCTTGGCGAGCTTGAGGAACGGCATCGAAAGCGCGACGGTCAGCGCCGTCTCGGTGCTGCCGTTCCAGGCGATCGCGACCGTGTCGCCGAGCGCCGGCGGCATGGTTTTCGGCACCATCATCACCGGACGGCCGCTCTCGAACAGCGCGTCCTCGAGCGTCGCCTCGGCGATCGAGGCGAGCTTTTCGGGCTGTTCGACGAGGATCAGGTCATAGACGCGGCCGCTCATCCCGACCACCGCGTTCTGCCGCCCGTCCTCCTCGCGCCAGGAGGCGCTCGGGGCGTTCTCGCCCGGCGCTGGGAGGCCGATCGTCACGCCATTCTGCTGCATAAAATCGCGAAACAGCCGACGCGCCATGTCGCGGCGTTCCTGGCCCTCGCGTTCGAGCGTGCGGTCGACCTCCGACGAAATCGAGAACCCCATTTCGCCGCCGAACACGACCGCGTATTCGGTCGTTAGACTATGCAGGCCGACAATGTGGCTGTTGAAGCGGCGGGCGACCCGCAATGCCGCTTCGAGCACCGGCCCCGCATTGCCGTCGCCAATGACGGCGAGAAGGTTTTTCATAGTACCTCCCCAACCCGGTTGTGACCGCATGATCGCGGCACGCACCCTTCACGCGACAGTACAACGATTCACCGGGGGTTGCGAGCATGGCGGAGTACAATGCTCGACCCGCCGTCTGCGTCCGCATAAGCTGGCGCCGGCAAGTCGATATGGTGTTTTGATGATCCGAGCGACAAGGACATTGACCGCGGCGGTCGTTGTCGCCGCCCTGATTTGCGGCGGCCTCGCGCCGTTGCGCGCCGCCGCGGAGAACGTCAATTTCGGCACGGATTGGAAGGCCGAGGCCGAGCACGGCGGGTTCTATCAGGCGATCGCGACCGGCATCTACAAACGCCACGGGCTCGACGTGCATCTGCGCCCGGGCGGGCCGCAGGTCAACCACGCCCAGCTGCTCGCGGCCGGCGTGCTCGATTTCAACATCGCATCGAACTCGTTCATACCGCTCAATTACGTACAGCAGAACATTCCGATGGTGGCGGTCGCCGCGATTTTTCAGAAGGACCCGACCGTCCTGATCGCCCATCCCGGCCAAGGCGTGGACAGCCTTGCCGCGCTGAAAGGCAAGCCGATCATGATCGGCTCCGACACGCGGGTGACGTTCTGGCAATTTCTCAAGCAGAAATTCGGCTACACCGACGACCAGATCCGCCCCTATGCATTCAGCGTCGCGCCGTTCCTCGCCGACCCGCACGCGATACAGCAGGGTTATGTCACCAGCGAGCCGTTTACGATCGCGAAGGCGGGGGTGAACCCGGTCGTCATGCTGCTGGCCGATGCCGGCTACACGAGCTACGGCGCGCTGATCGAGACCTCGCAAAAGCTTGTCCGCGAAAATCCGGACCTCGTGCAGCGCTTTGTCGATGCCAGCATCGAGGGCTGGTACAGCTATTTATACGGCGATCCCGGCCCGGCCAACGCGCTGATCAAGCACGACAACCCGGAAATGACCGACGAGCTTTTGGCGAACGCCCGCGAGAAAATAAAGGAATACGGTATCGTCGACAGCGGCGACGCGAAGAAATCCGGGATCGGCGCGATGACCGAGGAACGCTGGCGGGACTTTTTCGAGACCATGGTCAAGGCCGGGCTCTACCCGGCCGACCTGGATTTCCGTCGCGCCTTCACGCTCGACTTTGTCAACAAGAAGGTCGGCATCGAGAAGGCCGGCGCGGCGCGCTGACAGGCGGCGGCGGTAGTTGCCCCGCCGCCCACGGCGCGGCCATTATTGCATCGTCGAACGCGATGTCGGGACGATGCGCGTGATGACCATCTTCTCCCGGTCGAGCAGGTCCGGGATCTGCGGCCCGATCCTGGTCTTCCAGAAATCGGTATCGTAGACAGCCTTGTATAGCGCCTCGCGCTGCGACTCGCTCTCAAAGCGGCGAATCCAGACATAGACCTGCTCGTCGGTCTCACCCCGGAAGCTGCCGCAGATCACCATCCCCTGGGCGACCTGGAACGGGATGATCTCCTCTTCCATCAGCTTCAGCCATTGCTGCATCCTGCCCGCGCGGACGTGGTACTGACGCAGTTCATAGAAAGCCATTTTCCCCTCCCGAAGAACCGGCGCCGCGCGGCCGGAAGCCGCGACGACGGCGGCGCATATTAACCCGAGCGGTCCTTGCCCGCGAGAGCAACAACGGCCGCGCTCCCGGCGATCGGCGCCGCGCGATTGACAGGATCGGCACCGCGGTCCACCGTCGCATCCAGCGTCACCGCACAGCAGCAAGGAACCGGGCAAATGCAGTCATCACCACAGCACGGCGCGGCGGCGGGAACCAACGGTCCGATCGACATCGTACCCCTGACGCTCCATATCGGCGCGGAAATCCGCGGCGTCGATCTCAAAAAGCCGCTGCCGCCCGAACAGTTGCAACAGGTTCGCGGCGCGTTCCTGAAATGGAAGGTCGTCTTCTTCCGCGGCCAGCATCTCGATCATGCCGAGCACGTCGCGCTGGCGCGCCAGTTCGGCGAGCCGACCATCGGGCACGCGGTGTTCGGGCACGTCGAAGGCCATCCGGAAATCTACTCGGTCGCCAAAAACCGCACCGCCAACGAGAACCGCGAAGAAATGATGGTGACGCCGTGGTCGGGCTGGCACGCCGACATCACGGCGGCGGTGAACCCGCCGATGGCCTCGATCCTGCGCGGCGTGACGATACCGCCCTATGGCGGCGACACGTTCTGGACAAACCTCGCCGCCGCTTATACCGGGCTGTCGCCGATAATGCGGGGTTTTGTCGATACGCTGCGCGGCATTCACAAGTTTGTACCGCGCGAACGGCCAAAGGCGGGCAGCACCTACAACGAAATGGTCAAGCGCCGCACGCTCGAAAGCGAACACCCGCTCGTTACGGTTCATGCCGAGACCGGTGAGCGCATATTGTTCGTCAGCCCGTCATTCCTGAAATCGGTCGTCGGCCTGACGCCGCGCGAAAGCCAGAAGATTCTCGAAATTCTTTGGGAGCACGTCACCCGCCCGGAATACACCGTGCGCTTCAAGTGGAACTCGGGCGATATCGCGTTCTGGGACAACCGCTCGACCGTGCATCTGGCGCCGCGCGACATCTTCGAATCCGATTTCGACCGTCAGCTTTATCGTATCACCCTGGTCGGTCAGCCGTTGGTCGGCGTCGACGGCAAGCCCTCCCGGTCGATCGAGGGGTTTCCGATCCTGTCCGCCGCCGAGGAGCTGCGGAGAATGGCGGCGGAATAGCCGTCCGGACGCGATCACCTTCTCCCTGCCGCGCCCGCCTTGACCAATTCCGGTGTCGGGCGCGGCATCGCGGCCGGTGGGGCTTCGGGGGTGGCGGCGCGGGCGAGTTTTACGAGGGCTTGCATGAGGCCGGTAACGCCTTTGAGGCGCGCGGCCTCGTCGTGCCAATCGCGCAGGTAGACGAGTTTCTGGTCGGGACGCAAACGCAGCGTGCCGGCGTGTTTCTGGATCAGCTCGACAAGGCCGGCCGGGTTCGCGAAGCGGTTGTTGCGCAAGGTCACGACGGCGCCTTTCGGGCCGGCCTCGACGCGCTCGACGCCGGCTTCGCGGCAATCGCGTTTGATTGCGATGATCTGCAACAGGTTCTCGACCTCGCCCGGCAGCTTGCCGAAGCGGTCGATCAGCTCGGCGGCGAAGGCGTCGCGCTCGCGCCGGCTGTCGAGCTGCGCGATGCGGCGATACAGGCCGAGGCGCACGCCAAGATCGGCGACATACCCCTCCGGGATCAGCACCGGCATCCCGAGCGTGATCTGCGGGCTCCATTCCTCCTCGGACGCGGCCTCGCCTTCGATCCCGCCCGAATCCTTGGCCGCCGCGACCGCCTCTTCGAGCATGTGCTGATAAAGTTCGATGCCGACCTCGCGGATATGGCCGGACTGCTCGTCGCCCAACAGGTTGCCGGCGCCGCGGATGTCGAGATCGTGGCTCGCCAGCTGAAACCCGGCGCCCAGCGTATCGAGCGTCTGCATCACCTCGAGCCGGCGCGTCGCGGTCGGCGCCAGTTTCTTTTTCTCGGGCAGGGTCAGATAGCAATAGGCGCGCAGCTTGCCGCGACCGACGCGGCCGCGCAGCTGATAGAGCTGCGCCAGTCCGAACATGTCGGCGCGATGCACGATCAGCGTGTTCGCGGTCGGAATGTCGAGACCGCTTTCGATGATGTTGGTCGACAGCAGCAGGTCAAAGGCGCGTTCGTCGAACGCGCTCATCACATTTTCGAGTTCGGTCGGCGCCATGCGGCCGTGTGCGACCGCGACCCTGATCTCGGGCACGACCGCGCGCAACTCCTCCTTCACCTCGTCGAGGTCGGCGATATACGGCGCCACGTAAAAGACCTGCCCGCCGCGGTCGCGCTCGCGCAAGATCGCCTCGCGCACGACAACCGGGTCGTAGGGCGTCACAAACGTGCGCACCGCCAGGCGATCGACCGGCGGGGTCGCGATGATGCTCATTTCGCGCACCCCTGACAGCGCCAGTTGCAAGGTGCGCGGGATCGGCGTCGCGGTCAGCGTCAGCACGTGCACGTCGGCCTTGAGCTGCTTCAGCTTCTCCTTCTGCGCGACGCCGAAATGCTGCTCCTCGTCGACGATGACGAGGCCGAGATGCGAGAACCGCACGTCTTTCGCGAGCAGCGCGTGCGTGCCGATCACGATCTCGATCTTGCCGTCGGCGAGATCGGCCTTGACCTGCTTTGCTTCCTTGGCGCCGATCATGCGCGACAGCTGCGCGACCCTGAGCGGCAGGCCGGCAAACCGCTCGGTGAAATTGCGGTAGTGCTGGCGGGCGAGGAGGGTCGTGGGCACGATCACCGCGACTTGGCCGCCGCCGAACGCCGCGACAAAGGCGGCCCGCAGCGCCACTTCGGTCTTGCCGAAACCGACATCGCCGCAGATCAGCCGGTCCATTGGCTTGCCCGAGGCCATATCGGTCAGCGTATCCTCGATCGCGCGCAACTGGTCGTCGGTTTCGGGATACGGGAAGCGCGCGGCGAATTCCTCGTAGATGCCCTCGGGTGGGGCCATCGTCTCGCCGGGGCGCAGCTGGCGCTCGGCGGCGATGCGGATCAATTCGCCGGCGATCTCGCGGATGCGCTGCTTGACGCGAGCCTTGCGCGCCTGCCACCCGACCCCGCCGAGCCGGTCGAGCTGCGCGCCGGCCTCCTCCGAGCCGTAACGCGACAGGACCTCGATATTCTCGACCGGCACGAACAGCCGGTCGTCGCCGGCATAGAGCACCTTCAGGCAATCGTGCGGCGCGCCGGCGACATCGATCGTCTCCAGCCCCTCGTAGCGGCCGATCCCGTGCTCGGCGTGCACGACGAGATCGCCGGCCGACAGGCTGGCCGCTTCCGTGATGAACTCGTCGACGTTGCGGCGGGGGCGCGGCGCCCGGGCGAGCCGGTCGCCGAGAATGTCCTGCTCGCCGAGAAACAGCAGGTCCGGGGCGGCGTAGCCCTGTTCGAGCGGTAGCAGCGCGAGACCGACGGCGCGCTGTAGCGGGAGTTTCGCCAGCGCATCGGCGTCGGCGACGCGGCGCAGTTCGGTGACGCCGTGCTCGCGCAATACCGTGGCGAGCCGGTCGGCCGAGCCTTCGCTGTAGGCGGCGATCGCGGCGCGGTGGCCGGCTTTCTGCTCGGCGGCGAGATAGTCGCGCACCGCGTCGAACAGGTTGATCCGCGTATCCGCGCGCTCGGCGGCGAAATTTTTCGCCGGGCGGGCGCCGGCGTCGCCTGCCTCGGGGTCTTCCTCGGGCGCGGCAAACGGCGAAAGCTGCACGACCGCGCGGCCGGCCAGCGCCTTCACCCAGTCCGCCTCGCCGAGAAACATGCGATCGGGTTTGACCGGGCGGTACAGCGGCGCGGTGCCGCGCCCGCCGGAGTTTCTTGCGGCGCTGATATTTTCGCGGGCGGCGTAGAAATCGGCGATCGAGTCGAGCCGGTGGGCGCGCGCTTCCTCTGCCTGGTGATCGAGCGACACCGAAGCGCCGGCCACGTAGTCGAACAGCGTCTCCAGCGTCTCGTAATAGAACGGCAGCCAGTGCTCCATGCCGGCCTGCCGCCTTCCGGCGCTGACCGATTCGTAAACCGGGTCGTCGGCGCCGGCCGCGCCGAACGCCTCGCGGTAGCGCGACCGGAAGCGCTGGATCGCGGCGTCGTCCAGCAGCACCTCGCTGACCGGGCGCAGGACAAACCCGTCGAGCGGTCCCGACGAGCGCTGCGTCAGCGGATCGAAGCCGCGCAGGCTTTCGAGCGTGTCGCCGAAGAAGTCGAGCCGAATCGGTTGCGGCGCGCCGGAGGGAAAGAGATCGACAATGCCGCCGCGCACCGCGTATTCGCCCGGCTCGCGCACCGTGTCGGTGCGGATATAGCCGTTGTTGCGAAAGAAGCCCTGGAGCCGGTCGAGCGGGATGCGTCCGCCGGGGCCGAGCTTCAGCACGCGGCCGTCGAACAATTTGCGCGGCGGCACGCGCTGCACTACGGCGTTGACGGTCGTCAGCAGCACGAAGGGCCGCGTTTCGTTGTTGGCGGCCAGCCGGGTCAGCACGTCGATGCGGCGGCTGACAATATCGGCGTTGGGCGACACCCGGTCATACGGCAGGCAGTCCCAGGCCGGGAAAGTCAGAACATCGAGGCCGGGATGGAAGAACGCGAGCGCCGCCGCGAACCGCGCCATCCGCCCGTCGTCGCGGCAGACATGGAGCCAGGCCGGCGCGCCGGTCTCGGCGAGCAGCGCGCCGATTGCCGCCGCGTCATGCCCCTCGGGCGCGCCGTACAGCCGCACGGCGCGCGGGCGCCCGCCGAGCGAGCGGGCGAAGTCGGCGAGAGGGTTCATAAGGCCCCGAGGTTATGCCCCTCTCCGCCCTTGAGGGGGGAGAGGGAGGGGCCCAGCGCGCAAGCGCTGGGAGGCTGAGATGGGTGCCGGCAACCGATCGGTGTCCGCCCCCTCACCCCAACCCTCTCCCCCGACGGGGGAGAGGGAGCGTATCGAGCCGCCTGGGGAAGCAACGTACTCATCTATCAAGAGTCGGTCATTCGTGTATCAAGGGTCATTCGTGCGCTCAGGTCGCGCGGGGGGTGTAGCGGAAGGCGAGCAGGAGGCGCGTGACCTCGGTGTCGTATTCGGGCGGCGGCGCACCGCGGCCGGCGATCCAGTCGAACAATTCGGCGTCGGGGCAGGCAAGCAGCGATTCGTACTCGTCGAGCCGCCTTTCGTCGAACCCGGCGAGGTGCGCCTCGGCGAACGAGCCGAGGATCAGGTCGGCCTCGCGCGTGCCGCGGTGCCACGAGCGGAACAGGAGCCGCTTGCGGCGGATGCCCCCTGGCGTATCGGGGAACGTTTCGGCGTTGCCGGTTTCGTATCGGGCGGCTGGTCGGCGGGCTGGCATGGCTCCACCGATATAGCCATGCTGGTCGGCGGCGTCAGCCCGGCTTTCGGTCCACCCTGTAAAGAGCGATGCGTCCCGCCCTTCTCGACAGTCTGTTCGCGCCGGTGACGGTGCTGCCCGGCATCGGGGCGGCGCTCGCCAGGCTGATCGAGCGCGCCGCCGGCCCCGACGTCGTCGATCTCTTGTGGCACCTGCCAACCGGGATCGTCGACCGCACTGCCGCGCCGAGCCTCGGGGCGCTGCATCCGCGTGACTGGCCGGCCGGTTCGGTCGTCACCGTCAAGGCCAAGGTCGAACGGCATCAGCCGGGGATCGGGCGCCGGCCCTACCGGGTGTTTGTCGGCGACGCGAGCGGCGCGCTGGTGCTCGTCTACTTCAATGTGAAGGGTGATTATTTGCAGCGATTGCTGCCGGTCGGCGCGGAGCGGATCGTCAGCGGCCAGATCGACTATTACGACGGGATGCCGCAAATGGCTCATCCGGATCACGTCGTGACCCCGGAGCAGGCCGAGCGGCTCGCGGCGGTCGAGCCGGTCCATCCGCTGACCGCCGGGCTGTCCTCGCGAATCGTGTCAAAGGCGATCGCCGCCGCCGGCGAGCGCGCCCCCGCCCTGCCCGAATGGCTCGACCCCGCGCTCAAGGAGCGGCGCGGCTGGCCGGGGTGGCGCGAGGCGCTTCTCGCCGCCCACGCGCCGCAAAGCGCCGCCGATCTCGACCCCGAGACACCGGCGCGCGAGCGGCTGGCCTATGACGAAATCCTGGCGAGCCAGCTGGCGGTCGCGCTGGTGCGGGCGCGACGCCGCCGCCGCAGGGGCCGCGTTCTCGCCGGCACCGGGGAGTTGCAGGCGCGCGCCGAGGCCCGGTTCGGTTTCGCGCTGACCTTCAGCCAGCGTCAGGCGATGGCCGAGATCGCCGGCGACATGAGATCGCCGCATCGCATGATGCGCCTCCTGCAGGGCGATGTCGGCAGCGGCAAAACCGTCGTCGCGCTGCTGGCGATGCTGATCGCGGTCGAAAGCGGGGCGCAGGCGGCGCTGCTCGCCCCGACCGAGGTGCTGGCGCGCCAGCACCATCAGACATTGCGGCGGCTCGCGGCGCCGGCCGGGGTCGAGATCGGGCTGCTGACCGGGCGCGAAAAAGGGCGGGCGCGCGATGCGATGCTGGCGAGCCTCGCCTCCGGGCTGACCCCGGTCGTCGTCGGCACGCACGCGCTGTTTCAAGCCGATGTGGAGTTCCGCGATCTTGCGCTGGTGGTGATCGACGAGCAGCACCGGTTCGGCGTCGAGCAGCGCCTCGCACTCTCAGCCAAGGGGCGCGACGCCGACACGCTCTTGATGAGCGCGACGCCGATCCCGCGCACCTTGATGATGACCGTGTACGGCGACCTCGACACCTCGCGCCTGACCGAGAAACCCGTGGGACGGCAGAAAGTCGACACCCGCGCCGTGCCGCTCGACCGCGCCGAGGAGGTAACGGGGGCGATCGCGCGGGCGCTGGGTCGCGGTGCCAAGGTGTTCTGGGTCTGCCCGATCGTCGAGGAATCGGAGAACGCCGACATCGCCGCCGCCGAGGAACGCCACCGCGCCTTATCGGAACTGCTGCCGGGGCGGGTCGGGCTGGTGCACGGCCGCATGAGGAGCGCCGACAAGGACCGCGCGATGGCCGCCTTTGCCGCGACCGATCCGACCGGTGGCGGCGTCGATCTGCTGGTCGCGACGACGGTCATCGAGGTCGGGATCGACGTGCCGGCCGCGACCGTGATCGTCATCGAGCACGCCGAGCGCTTCGGCCTCGCGCAATTGCACCAGCTGCGCGGCCGCGTCGGACGCGGCGACCAGCCCTCGACGTGTCTGTTGCTGTATCAGGCGCCGCTCGGCGATGTCGCGCGGCGGCGGCTTGCGGTGCTGCGCGAGACCGAGGACGGGTTCCGCATCGCCGAGGAGGATTTGCGGCTGCGCGGCGGCGGCGAGGTGCTCGGCACGAGGCAGAGCGGCCTGCCGCAGTTGCGCCTCGCCGATCTGGCGCGGCACGAAGCGCTAATCGCGGTCGCGCACGACGACGCGCGCCTCGTTCTGGAACGCGACCCCGCCCTTTCCAGCGCGCGCGGCGCGGCCTTGCGGCTGTTGCTTTACCTGTTCCGGCGAGACGAGGCGGTGCAATACCTGCGCGCCGGGTAATCCGCCTCTGTCAGGGAATCCGCGAAGCGCCGGAGCCGCCTGGAGCAAGATCGGGTCAGATGGAAGCATCTGACCCGTGAATCTTGCTCTCGATTCAAATATGCAGAGCCTGATTCACGGCTCAGATCGTTGCGATCTGAGCCGATC
>JBFXDF010000058.1:0-17646 GCA_050181375.1 Alphaproteobacteria bacterium | reverse complement strand
AGAAACCGCTCGCCGACCGGCTCGCCGCCCAGCAGCATCACGGTCGACCGCTCGGCAGAGCGGGCTTGCGACGCGCCGCCCCCTAGCACGAGCATCCTTCCGGCATCATGGCGAGCTCCATCCATTTCGACCGCGCCAGTCGCCACATAAAGCGCGCGCTCGGAAAATTCGGATGGGATCTCCACTACCGCGCCAGGCTCCATGTCGAGGTGAGCGTAAAACAACGGAGAATGCGTTCTCGCAGCAGCGGTCATGCCATAGGCGCTGCCAGCGATAAGCCGGCCGCGGACGCCGCCGTCGCTCCATTGCGGGAGATCGGAACCGGCGTGATGCGAGAATGAGGGATCGGTTTCCTCGTCTTCGACCGGCAGCGCGACCCAGGCCTGGATACCGTGCAAATGATCGCCCTGAGCGCGCGCCTTTTCGAACCGTTCGCTGTGCGTGATGCCGCGGCCCGCCGTCATCCAGTTCACCTCCTGCGGCCGGATCGCCTGCTCCGACCCGACGCTGTCGCGATGCATGACCTCGCCCGCAAACAGGTAGGTCACCGTCGACAGGCCGATATGCGGATGCGGACGGACATCGAGGCTCCGATCGACCCCGGCTGCAACGTCGAGCGGCCCCATATGGTCGAAGAATACGAAGGGCCCGACCATCCGCCGTCTGGCGAAGGGAAGGACGCGCCCGACGTCAAGACCGCCGCCTAGACTGCGCCGACGCTGCTCGATCACCATCTCGATCATGATCTCGTTCCTTTACATTCTTCAGCGCGAACACCCGGCCCTTGGTGGGTGGGCCGGGGTTCCGGCGGTCACGCAGCTACCGGTGCAAACTTGCCGCTATTGAAGTCGTCGATCGCCTGGCGGATTTCAGCCTCGCTGTTCATCACGAATGGGCCGTAGCCGACGACCGGCTCGTCGATCGGCTCGCCGGTCAACACCAGCAGCATCGCATCCCCGTCGGCATGGATCGCGACATCGCTGCCCTCGCGGCTGAGGATGACCAACTCCGCTTCGCCTGCTGCCTGAGCGCCGTTAACGGTCACATGTCCGCCCAGCACGACGAGCATCGCAGTATGGCCTTCCGGCAGGTCGAGCGTCAGGTCGGCGTCGCGGTTTAGCCGGACATCCCAGACGTTGACCGGCGTAAAGGTCCGTGCCGGGCCTTTGGCGCCGAGCAGACGGCCGGCGATGACGCGCGCCTTGCCGGCCCCGCCTGGCAGGTCGATGACCGGAATGTCCGCCGAGAGGATGGCTTGGTAGTTACCGGGCGCCATCTTGTCCTTGGCCGGCAGGTTGACCCAGAGCTGCACCATGCGGAACGGACCGCCGGTCTTGGCGAAGGCCGGCGAATGATACTCCTCGTGAAGGATCCCGCGCGCCGCTGTCATCCACTGCACGTCGCCGGGCCCGATGACGCCGCCATTGCCGGCGGAATCGCGGTGCTCCACTTCCCCATCATAGACGATGGTAACCGTCTCAAAACCGCGGTGCGGGTGCTGGCCGACGCCGCGACGTGCGTTTGTCGGCTCGAAGTAATGCGGTCCCGCATAGTCGAGCAGCAGGAACGGGCTGATATGCCTACCCAGGTCCTGGTAGGAAAAGAGCGAGCGGACCGGAAACCCATCGCCCACCCAGTGGCCACGATTATTGCCATAGCGGCCGACAACCTTCTTGCGCATGGTCATGTCCCCAACGGCGATCCGCCAAAACGGTGCTGGATCGGTTCGCGAGAAGAGATATTGTCAAGACGGCCGCCGGACGAGATTGCAAATACTCGACGCATCGTCCTATCAATCGGACGATGCGCGACCTCAATGACCTCTACTACTTTGTCCAGGTTGTCGATCATGGGGGCTTTGCCGCCGCTGGCCGCGCGCTCGCGATCCCAAAATCAAAGCTGAGCCGCCGCATCCTTCAGCTTGAGGATGGGCTCGGTGTGCGACTGCTGAACCGGTCGTCGCGGCATTTCTCGGTAACCGAGATTGGACGCGAATTTTACGAGCGGTGCGTCGCGATGCTGGTCGAGGCCGAGGCCGCCGAGCAGGTGATCGCGGAGGTCCGCGCCGAGCCCCGTGGCGTCGTGCGGATGAGTTGCCCCGTCGCACTCCTCGATTTCCAGTTCGGAGCGCTGATCGTCAGGTTCATGGCCGAAAACCCGGCGGTCGTGGTGCATCTCGAAAGCACCAATCGCCGCGTCGATGTCATTGCCGAAGGCTTCGACGTCGCCATCCGCGTGCGTTTCCCGCCGCTGCAGCCAACCGACCTTGTGATGCGCCATCTTGACGAGAGCACCCAATGCCTGGTCGCAAGCCCGGCACTGATTCCAACACCTCTCTCGTCACCCGACGACACGAACCATCTTCCTAGCCTTGATCTCGGTCCCGCGCGCCGAGACCACCAATGGAGCCTCCATCATGTCGATGGCCGGGAAGCGCTGATCCCCCATCATCCGCGGCTCGTCACGGACGACATGCCGGTACTGCGCCGGGCGGCGATTGCCGGCGTCGGTATCGTGCAACTGCCGACAATGGTCGTCTGGAAAGACATCGAGGCCGGCCAGCTCGTCCAGGTTCTGCCCCACTGGCGGCCACGCGCGGGTGTTGTCCATGCCGTCTTCCCGTCGCGACGCGGGCTGCTCCCCTCAGTGCGGGCGCTGCTCGACTTTCTCATCCGGGAGTGCGCCGCGGAACGGCTCCGAGCAGCAGCGGCCTTTGAAAGAAGGGCGGGTCAATAATACGAGGAGTGGTTAATGCCTATGCCGATACCGAGCATTGCCCTCGAATCGCGCTCAAACCCCGGCAAAAACCGTGCGAGCGATGCCGGCGTATAGAGCCGGAAGGCGGTCCGGCCTGTCAGCTCGTGCACGAGGCTTTTGCTTGCAAGCCCGTCGAGCATGCGGCGGGCGCCGAGCGGGGTGATGTGAAGCGCGTCCGCCGCTCTTGCGGATGACAAGGAAGGTGTGGCGACCAGAAGGTCGATGAGCGCCGCCATGCTGGAGGTCGAGCGCCGTCGGGGTCACTTGCCGATCTGTTCAAAACTGCACGGTAAGGCGAGCGTTCTGAGAACGCCTGCCGTTCCAAATCCCAGTTGCCTTTGAAAGCAGTTTTGAAAAGGGATTCTGAAAACGAAAATCGGCAGAAATCCGAGTGACCCAGAATTTATTCGCAAACGGACGTTTGTGAAATGTGCTGAATTTGCTTGATTTTCGGCTTAACGTGCAGTTTTGAACAGATCGTCAGGTGACCCCCTATCGCGGCGCCGCCTCCTGCAGTCGTCGGTGCGCGGCCGACAAATGGGAATGAAGCTTCAATCCCCACTCGGCGGCGCGGCTGCAGGCGGCGATAAACAGCTCCGGCCATCTTGCATCGAGGTCCGGCCGGAATTTCTGCGCGTGCCCCAAAAACCCGACCGAGGGCAGCAGGTAATAGCCAGAGGTAAGGCTGGCGCGATCCTCCAGCGAGTCCGCCGCCGGGCGATGTCGGGCCGGTCCTGCTCGCTGGCGTGCAGGCTTTTTTTAAAAGTGATCCGCTCGTGTTTTAAAAGTGATCCCCTCGTGGGCGAGAAAGCGCCACACCGCACCGTAGCTCGCCGGCGTGCCGCGTTCGGCGAGCTCGGCCATCACCGCCCGCAGGGTCAGATCCGGCTTTTCGGCAATCCGCGCCAACAGCCACTCGCGCTCGCCTGCTAGAGCCTTCACGGCTCAGATCGTTTCAATCTGAGCCGGTCAGGCTCTAGCTAGCGCCAAGGCCCGCCCCAGCCGGGATTCCCCCAGCGCGGGCCCCATCCGCCCCCGCTCCACGGCCCGCCCCAGCCACGCATCGGAACACAGCGGCGGTGCCAGCGGCCCCACTGGTCCCGCCATTGGGAAAGATAAAATCCGCGGCCGCAGCCGTCGCGCACCTGCAGCAATTCGGGCTGCTGAGAGATGCCGGTCTGTGCCGGCGACGGGGCGGCCGGGACGGCATTCGCGAGCCCGGGGACTCCGAATAGGCCTGCGGTGGCGGCGGCAATTGCCAAGGCTTTGATGCGCATAAGCGCCTCCTTCAAGACGACGACCCGTATTCACTCGACAACGCGACAGGCCGCGGTCCTGTTTCCAATACCTTGGATAGTTGTTGTCTCTATGCCGATGCACCACGCGAGGTTGCGGCTGAATCGACCGGTGCGTAGCCGGGTTCAACGCGAATATCGACAACCGCGACCCCGCCGCGTTCGACGCACTCGATCGCGGCGCGCAGCGCCCGCGGCAATTCGTCGGGCCGGCGGATCGGGCCGAAGCCCTCAGCACCCTGCGCCTTCGCGAGCAGGCCGAGGTCCGGCTCGGGATCGGCGATGCGCTGGCCGATCCAGCGGTTCGCGACGGGACGGCTGCGCTGCCGCGCCATGCGGTCCTGGTGCAGCTCGTCGTTGAAGAACGAATTGTTGTTCGACACGACAACGAGCAGCGGGATGCCGTAATGCAAGGCGGTCCACAGCGCGGTCGCGCCCATCAGGAAATCGCCGTCGCCGAGCACCGCGACCGGCATCCGCCCGCCGTTATCGGCGCCATCGCGCAGACCGAGCGCCGCGCCAACCGCCATGCCCGGACCGCTGCCAATGCCGCCGCCGCCGTCGCCGCCGAGCGCATCGAGCGGGTGCGCGACATCCCAGGTGTTGTTCGCCCAGGCCAGCGGGCCTCGGATCAGGCAGGAAGGCCGGCCGCCGAGCGCCTCGCGCAATGCGGCGGCCAGCACCAGCGGCGGAATATTTTCTCCCGCAACCGCCGGCAGCTCCGGCGGCGGGGTCGGCTGGCGGCCTGACCAGCCGGGGGCGCGCGGCTTCAGGAGCGGCAGCAACAAAGTGATGGCGGCGTCGGGTTCGGCGGCGAGCGGGATGTCGACCGCCGGCAGACCCTGGTAATCCATGCTCCAGCCATTGTGGACCAGGTGGTCGAGGGAGGCGGAAATTACCTTGGCACGCGGCGGTTCGCCGCCGCACGCGGCCTTGAACGCACCGGCGAGGTCGACCCAATCGAGGCTGAGGATCGCGTCGGCATCGCGTATAAGCGCGCAGGCCGCCTCGCTCGGGTTGTTGCCGGCGGGCGGGCCATGCAGCCGGTGACGGGACGGGAAGCCGGCTCCCGCTTTCGCGTCGGTCAGCACCACCGCGCCGAGCGCCTCGGCGAGTTCAACGCGTCGCCGCCACGCGGCCTCGGAGCGCGAGTTGCGCCCGACCAGGATCAGCGGCCGCTCGGCCCTTTGCAGCAGCGCGGCGGCATCGGCCAGCGCGGCGGGGTCGGGCGCGGCGGCGCCTGGCGGGCGGAAACGCGAGGCGTCCGGCAACGGCGGCAGGTCGCCGATGCGGCTTTCCTGCAACGCCGCGTCGAGGCAGACATAAACCGGGCCGCACGGCGGCGTCATCATCATGCGATAGGCGCGCAGCAGCGATTCCGCCACGGCCGGCACCGAGGCCGGCTGGTCGTCCCATTTCGTGAAATTCCGGATCAGCGCGCCCTGGTCCTGCGCGGTGTGGATCCAGTCGATCCACGGCCGTCGCTTTGCCGCGTCCACCGGCCCGGTGGCGCCGAGCACAAACACCGGCACACGGTCGCACCACGCGTTGAACATCGCCATCGTCGCGTGCATCAGCCCGACATTGCTGTGCACGATCGCGCCCATCGGTCGGCCCGTCGCCTTGTAATAGCCGTGCGCGATCGCGACGGCGTGCTCCTCGTGCAGGCACAGCAGCATCTGCGGGTCGCGGTTGCCGAGCAGGTTGACGATACTGTCGTGCAGCCCGCGATACGACGCGCCGGGGTTCAGTGCGACATAGGGCAGGTGCAGTTCGCGCAGCATCAGCGCCGCCGCGTCGCTGCCCCAGTAGTCGCCGGGCTGGTTGGCGAGAACCGGCCGTTCGACGCCCGCCGGGCCGGCTGTCCTGTCACTCATGCGTTGCCTCCCCTCCCAAAGCGCTGGAGGCCGGCCGGGATCACGGCTCAGGAATGAGATAGGATCTTAACGGATGATGCGCTAGCGCTGCGCGGCGACGGGAACAATCCGTCCCAAGGCCATGAACTTTTCAGGGTCTTGCGGTTCGCCGTTGACGACGACCTCGTAGTGCACATGGGGGCCGGTCGCGCGGCCGGTGCTGCCGAGGAAGCCGATCTGCGTCTGGGCCGCGACACGCTGCCCGACCGAGACCGTCGTCCGGCTGAGGTGCCCGTAGCGGGTCACAAGGCCGTTGCCGTGATCGATTTCAACGATCTTTCCGTAATCGTCGCGATACCCGGAAAACGTCACGGTTCCGGCCGCGGTCGCGTAAACCGGTGACATGTACGGCGCCCGAAGATCGGTGCCGGTATGCAGCGCCCCGCGGCCGTTGATCGGATCGCCGCGCACCCCGAACCGGCTGCCGATCTCATACGAATGCAGCGGCGCCGAGACTGGCAGCGATTTGACCATCCGGCTCAGCGCTTCGAGCCTCTCGGCCGACAGCTGCTCCGGCTGCACCCCGCGAGGGTTTGGGATATACGGCCCGCCGAGGCCCCGGTTCATGCCGAATTGCGCGAACAGGTTCCTCACGTCGACTCCGGCAGAGGCCAACACCCGCTCGACTTGCGCGATGCCGCCATGCGCCACCGCGGGAACCGTCACCGGAGCCGCCGGGCGCTGCGGCTGCGGGTTCGAGGCATAGGTAACCTGCAGCGCCGGCGCCGCGGCGACAGGTTGCGGCGGAACCGCCGGCGCCGCGGGTGCACTCGTCGGCGAAGGCGCGGTAGCCGCGCTCTGTTGGAGCGGAACCGACGCCGTCGTCGTGCTCGCGGGCGAAACCGCGGCAACCGGCGCGGGTGTCGCCGCGACGGCCGCGGACGCGGCTGCGACCGGCTCCGGTGTTGCCGAAACGGGAACCGCGGCGACGCTCGGGGTCGCGGCCGGCGTCGTCGCCGCCGTTTCGGGAGCGGTGCGGAGCACCGCGACGCGCGCCGTCGGCTCGCGAATCGGCGCGATCGGCGGTGCAGCGGCGGGACGCGAGTTGGCGACCATCCCCGGCTGCTGCTGCCGGTTCTGCAACGACAGCTTCTGTTCGAGCTGGCCGACACGGGTGCGCAGACGATCGCGCTCGCTTTCGGCCTTGTTCCGTTCGGCCTCGATCTTTTCGCGCTCAGCGGTAAGCTGGCGCAGCTTCTTCTCCAGCTGATCCTGATCGGCCCGCATCTCCTCTTGCCGGCGCGCCTGGTCCTGCGCCGTTTCGACCTCGGACCTGCTGAGGCGGGCGATCAGTGTCGCCCGCTGCACCTCGGCCAAACGCAGCGCGCGCTGCACTTGGTCGAGTTTGCGCGTGAGTTCCGCTATCCGGTCGGCGTTCGAGCTGACGGCCTGCTGGGAGGCTGCGATTTTGTCGCGCGCCTCGTCCTTCACGTCTCCAAGCCGCTCCTGCGCGGCGCTCAGCGCCTGCTTGGCGCCGCCGAGTTCCTTTTGAAGCGCAGCGATCGCGATCTGCGCGGCAGCCCGCTCGGCAACGGCCGCCCGCTGATAATGGATGGATTCGATACCATAATAGACCGACCCCGCCGCGCCCGCGACGGCGACCAGCCCCAACGCGGCGGTGCCGCAGTGCCACACGCCCCGTTCCAGGAAGCGCGCGCCTCCTCTGCGCAACTGATCGGTCATTGCTGTCCCCCGCGCTCATCGACCGCCTCGCCGCGGCAGCCACCGGAGCGGCACGGCGTCGCGCTCGTGCCATCTGGCCCGCTACCCGGAAACGGGAAATCCCGTTCGGTTCGGAGCCGTCCCCGAGACCCCAACAGCGCGCGGCTGATCGTTCCCCCAACGCGCGGGCACACTATCGCCGCAAACGCGGTCTCGCAACAGCAAATGCCGTGTTACGCGATTCCGCGCGCCTGTATATCTGCAACAACCCGCTTTCGAGGCATCCGTAATCAAGAGAAACGACAGTCGCCGAATCGGAAGGAACGCGTCGGGAACTGAGGTCGATTTGGATGCCTTCGCCAAAGGTGCCGATATACTGGTCGTATACTGGCAGAACCGCCACAGCAGGCACGGCGGATTGCCAATGTATAGAAAATCCATCAAAAATGAGCGACAATTACGCAACACAAAGGTTGCGAATCCGCAACGCCGGAGCGGCGTGCCGCCGATCAGGCAACCGCGGGCGCCGGCGAAAGCGCCTCGCCCGGAGCAAACTGGGTGCGATAATATTCGGCGAAGGTGCCGCCACGGCACAGCAGTTCGGCGAAGCCGCCGGCCTCGGCGATCGTTCCGTCGCGCAGCACGAGGATGCGGTCGCAGCGCCTGATCGTGGACAGGCGATGCGCGATGATGAAGGTCGTGCGCCTTTCCATCAACCGTTCAATCGCCTCCATGACTAAAGATTCGGTCTCGACATCGAGCGCGGAGGTCGGCTCGTCGAGGATCAGGATCGGTGCATCGCGCAGCAAGGCGCGAGCGATCGTGATTCGCTGCTTCTCGCCTTCGGAGAGCGCGACGCCGCCTTCGCCGAGCAGCGTCGCGTACCCGTCCGGCATGCGCGCGATCGTGTCGTGGATGCGCGCCAGACGCGCGGCGTGCTCGATCGCCTGGCGATCGGCGCCGGGGCGGCCATAGGCGATGTTGTCGGCCGCCGACAACGGGAAGATCAGCGGCGGCTGCAACACCATCGCGATTTGCCCGCGCAGGGAATTCAGCGAGTATTCGCGAATGTCGACACCGTCGATCGTGACAACGCCGCGCGACGGATCGAAAAATCGCGGCAACAAACCAAGCAGCGTCGATTTGCCGGCCCCGGTCTGACCGACAATCGCGATCTTCGACCCGGCGGGAACTGCAACATCGATGTCGTTCAGAACCGGCGTGTCCGGTCGATAGCGGAAACTGACATCGCGCCAGGCGATATTGCCGCGCACCCCGCCCGGCGGAAACTGCCGCGTGCCGCTCCGCAGGTCGGCCTCGGTCTCCAGCACCTCGAACACCCGCGTCGCCCCGACCCGCGCCGCCGCGATCAGGCCCCAGCTCTGCGTGATCTGGTTGATCGGCTGATACAGCTGCGCAAGATAGGAGATGAAGACGAGCAACTGTCCCACGGTAAGATTGCCGGACAGCACGGCGCGTGCTCCGGCAAACACGACAACAGCCGTCCCGACCGCGACGACGACGTTTACCGCCGCCGAATATAACGTCTGCCAGTTATAGAGACGCAGCGTCGCGCGCAGGCTTTCACGGCTGGCGCCCATAAAGCGCCGGTGCTCGTCCTCCTCCTTCGTGAAGGCCTGGACGACCTTGATCGCCGCCATGCCCCATTGCACGAGCGAATAGACCCGGCTTTCGAGATCGCGAACCTCGGTCGCGACCGTGACGATCTTGCGGTTGAACGCGGCGATCAGCACGAACATCACCGGCACGATCGTCAGCGCCAGCACGGTCAGCAGCGGATCGATCGGAAACAGCACGATCAGCATGCCGCCGAGCAGCACCAGCGCCGACAGGATCGGCAAGAGCCCGTTCATGATCATTGTCTGCACTGCGAAACTGTCGGCGGTGACGCGATACATCAGATCGCCGACCCGTTGGCGGCCGTGGTAGCCGAGCGAGAGGCGCTGCAAATGCGCGTAAAGATCGCCGCGCAGGTCGTTGACCATCGCCTGGCCGACCCGGATCGTCGTGTAGTTGTGCCACAAGGTCAGCGCGCCGACCCCGAAATGCACGAGCACGATGCCGAGGCAGGAGAGCAGCAGCAGCATCGGCGCCGGCAGGCTCAGCAGCCCGCCGGCGATGCCTCCGACCGGGGGAACCTTGCCGCCGAGCACATAGTCGATCACGATCTGCAGCGGCCACGGTTTCAGCAGCTCAAGGCCGGCGACCAGAAACACCTGCGCCAGCGCCAGCCCAACCCGCCAGCGGTGCGATTTGAGATATGGCAGAAACTTGGCGATCATCACCTAGCCCGCGTCGTCGAACCCTCTCCCGCACCGCCGGAGAGGGCGGTCGCCGCAATCGCGGGCGACCGGGTGAGCGCTGCAACCACCGAGTCCGGCATCACCCCTCACCCCAACCCCCCTCTCCCCAATTGGGGAGAGGGTTTTTGGGTGCAGGTATCAAAGCCACGCCCAAGGTTATCGTCCGGGATTTCCCGCAACGGGAGGCTATCGTCCGCAGCTCACGTCGTCCGCGGCTTGCCGATCGGCAGCGCCGGCCGCGCCAGCGGTTCGGCCGGCACCAGTTTGGCCTGCCGCGCAACCGCCTCGATGATCCGATGCATCAACTGGCCGAACGTGGCGAGTTGCCAGCCGATGACGCCGAGATTGATCAGCCCGATCGCGACAAACACCGACGCGCCAAGCGGCGCGCCGAGGATCAGGCTGCCGGCCGCCAGCGCGGCGTAGGCGCGCAGCAGCACCAGGCCGAGCTTCGAGCTGCGCATCGCGACGCGCACCCGCAAGAGACGCTTTGCCCCGCCGTGGTTCTCGGCGACGACCGTTACCAGAGCCCGGCTCCATAGACCGCGCGCGATCTTCAGGTCCCACTTGCTCCAGCCCGTATCGGCGACAACGAAATATTTCTGCGGCAGCAGAAAATCCATCAACCCGCCGAGCAATGCCTCCTTTTCGGCGCCGCTTTCGTCCCAGTAGCGCAGCACGAAGGCGCGTTCGAGCCAGGCGACGCCCGCCTTCTGCTCGATTGGCGCGAGCCTGATATGGCCTTGCGTCTGCATCGTATTGAGACGCCACTTGACGCGCTCCCAGCCGCGCAGCAGCGGCCCGAGATAAATCAGCACGGCCACCAGCGCGCGCGCCTTGACCCCGCTGAAGCGCGGGTCGATCGGCGCCTTCAGCGCCCCGTTGATGCACATGATCCAGGTCGTCAGCAGCGGCGCCGCCAGGAGCCACATCCAGCCGCCGCCGATCGCGCCGGCCAAGGCCAGCGCCAGCGCTGCGACGCTCCACTCGAAGGTCAGCGGCAACACCGAGATCAGCGAGGACGGCGGCTCGTACATCGTCTGAAACAGGCCACGCCCGAACGTGCCGGAATAAATGACCGGCTTGCGGGATAGCAGCAGCGCCGCCGACAGATCGCCATAGATGCGGCCGAGCCACTTGGCCTGCCCGAACAGGTTGAAGCGGAACGGGTGCTTGGCGTAGACGAGCGCTTCGGCCTTGCCGTAACCGCGCTGCTGGTTGATGTAGGCCTTTACCGTGTTGCGGCGGAAATGCCAGACCACCGCGGCGGCGCTGAACCCGATCGTGTAGCCGGCATCCTGAAAGCGCCAGCAGATGTCGACATCGTCGCCGGCGGCGCGGTAGAGCGGGTCGAACCCGCCCAGTTCGATCAGCGCGTCGCGGCGGAAGGCCATGTTGCAGCCGGCAATGTGCTCGGCGACCTCGTCGCTGATCAGGACGTGGGTCGGACCGCCCGGCGACACCGCGACCGCAGCCGGCACCAGACTGTCCTCCGGTGGCGGGAAGTTGGGGCCGCCGCACGCCGCGAGGTTGCCGTCCACCATCTTGCCGACGAGATAGGTCAGCCAGTCCGGGTCGGCGACGCAATCGCTGTCGGTATAGGCGACGATCTCGCCGGTAGCGGCCTCGGCGCCGACATTGCGCGCGACGCTCAGCCCCTTGTTTTCCTGGCTGATGATCCGGCAATACGCAAACCGCTCGGAAATTTCGAGCGTGCGGTCCCGGGATCCGTCATTGACGACGATGACCTCGTAATCGGGGTAGTTGAGCACTTCGAGCGAGGCGAGACAGGCCTCCATCGTGCGCTCGGAATTGTAGGCGCAGACTACGACCGAAACCCGCGGATAGCGGGCCAGCGGCGGCGGCAGCGGCCCGTGATACTGTCGCGCCACCTCGTGAAAGGCCGGTTTCGGCTGACGGTCGCGATCGACGAGGCCGAATGCCCAGTCCTCGATCAGGTGTCCGCCGGTAAACCACTCGTCGGTCCAGGCGAAGACAAACGTGCCGGCAACCCCCGAGGCGAACGCCGCGCGTACCTGCCACGACAGGATGCCGGCCTGCTCGGCCGCGCCGTTATGCATCGAATCGACGCCGAACTCGGTCAGCACCAGCGGCTTGTCTCCCGCCAGATTTTGCAATCGCGCGATATAGCGGCGGAACGCACCCTCGTCGTGCAGATAGACGTTGAAGCAGACAAAATCGGTGAAATCGACGGCGAGGTACTCGCTCGACGGGAAATTGGCGTAGCTGACCAGCGCCCCCGGATGCTCCTGGCGCACCAGCGCCACAAGCTCGCGCAAAAACTCGCGCACCGCGTCGGCACCGTGCCACCTTATCATGTCGGGCGGTATCTCGTTGCCGACGAGATAGGCGAAGACCGCGCGGTGGCGGGCGCAGGCGCGCACCCCGGCGGTGACGGCGGCGCGGATCTCGGTCTTGATTGTCGGGCTGTCGAGAAACGCGACATGCTGCGTCCAGGGCAGTCCGACCAGCACCTTCAGCCCCGACGCGGCCGCGAGATCGAGCAGCCAGACCGGCGGCACCGTAAAGACGCGCACCGTGTTCGCGCCGGCGCCGCGCATCAGCGCGAAGTCGCGCTCGACCATGGCGCGTTCGGGGAATTGCGCGCCATGCGTCCCCGGGGCGAACGGACCGTAGGTCACGCCCCTGACGAAATGCTTGCGCTCGCCGGCGAAGAAGAATTTGCCCTGAACGCGCACCGGTTCACCCGCGTCGAGCGGCAGCGGCACCCGCAGATCGTCGGAAACCGGACCCGGCGAATCGAACGGCAGACCGGGTAATTGCCGCCCTGCCGGTTGCGTCTGCTGCGGGCCGACGGCCTCGAGCGCCGTATCGGCGCGTTCGTTTTCCCCGTCCGGCACCGGATGAAGAGCGGCGCGCCGTGCGGCCAGTGAAACAATCGTCATTGCCTGTCCAGAAAGATGAAGCGAGTGGCGTTTCAGGTGCCGTGCTGTCCCTTGAGGATCAGCCAGCCGCGGCCGATCGGGTCTCCCGGGGCGGCGCGGTTCGCGCAATCGCGCGGAGGTACCCGCCTGCCTGCCAGCGTCCTTGCAGGCGTCGCTGCCGATATACCGGCGTCGCCGCCGGTCACCAGGATCGATTGCAGCATCGAGTGTTCACCGGGTAACGTGACATTCATTGACATAACGGAAGATGGCGCGGTCATCTTCCGCATTTGCGGCGCCGGCCCGCGCTAAAACGCGAAACCGGGTCAGCTTGCCGCAGTGCCGGGTTGGGGAATAAGCCCGGCGGCGAGCCGTTTGGGCTTCGTTGATCAGCTGCGCGAAACCAGGAGAGCGCGCTCATGCGCATAGCGATGATCGGTACGGGCTATGTCGGCCTGGTATCCGGCGCGTGTTTTTCGGAATTCGGCGTCTCGGTGACTTGCGTCGACAAGGACGCTGAGAAAATCGAGCGGCTGCGCCGCGGCGACATCCCGATTTACGAGCCGGGCCTCGATCAGCTGGTGGCGAGCAACACGGCCGCCGGCCGGCTCGGCTTCACGACCGAGCTGAAGCCGGCCGTGGCCGGAGCCGATGCCGTGTTCATCGCGGTCGGTACGCCGTCGCGGCGCGGCGACGGACACGCCGATCTGAGCTATGTCTTCGCCGCCGCCGCCGAGATCGCCGAGGCGCTGGCCGCGAACCCGGCGCAACGCACCGTCGTCGTCACCAAATCGACCGTTCCGGTCGGCACCGGTCGGCGCGTTGAGCGCATCCTGCGCAACCGGCTGCCGGAAGGCAGTTTCGATGTCGCCTCGAACCCCGAATTTCTGCGTGAGGGGTCGGCGATCCAGGATTTCATGCGGCCCGACCGCGTCGTGATCGGCACCGACTGCGAGCACGCGCGCGGCGTGCTGCGGACGCTGTACCGACCGCTTTATCTGCTCGAAACGCCGGTAATTTTCACAACGCTGGAAAGCGCTGAGCTGATCAAATACGCCGCCAACGCATTTCTCGCGACCAAGATCACGTTCATCAACGAGATCGCCGATTTGTGCGAGGCGGTCGGCGCCGATGTGCAGGACATTGCCCGCGGCATCGGCCTCGACGGCAGGATTGGCCGTAAGTTCCTGCATGCCGGCCCCGGTTTTGGCGGTTCGTGCTTTCCCAAGGATTGCCAGGCGCTGATCCGCACGGCCGAGATCGCCAAGCGGCCGCTCGCGATCGTCGACACCGTGCTGCGCGTCAACGACGCGCGCAAGCGCCGCATGGCGGACCGCATCGCCGAGGCCTGCGGCGGCGACGTTTACGGCAAGACGCTGGCCGTGCTCGGCCTCACCTTCAAGCCGAATACCGACGACATGCGCGACAGCCCGAGCCTGTCGATCCTGCCGGTCTTGCACGAAGCGGGCGCCCGGATCCACGCCTTCGATCCGGAGGGCATGGACGAGGCCCGGAAGCTGATGCCGGAGCTTGCCTATTTCACCGACGCCTACGCGGCGATGGACGGCGCCGATGCGCTCGTCTTGATCACTGAATGGAACGAATTCCGCGCCCTCGACCTCGCGCGCGCCAAATCGCTGCTGCGCCAGCCGCTCGTGATCGACCTGCGCAACATCTACAAACCCGAGGAAATGGTCGAGGCTGGTCTGGTCTACCACAGCATCGGCCGGCCGCCGACCGACGCACCGGACCGGCCCCATATGATCGAGAACCCCGCCGGCTTGCGAACGATTGCCTGATCCGGCGCCTGACACGAGAGCCTGAACCATCCCCCTCCCGGGGGACGAAACTCAAGGAACGCGATCACGATGCGTACTGTGATAAAACGGGTACTCGTTACCGGCGGCGCCGGATTTCTCGGCTCGCATCTCTGCGAGCGGCTGCGCGCGCAGGGCCACGACGTGCTTTGCGTCGACAATTATTTCACCGGGCGCAAGGACAACATCGCCGGCCTGCTCGGCGACCCGCATTTCGAGGCGCTGCGCCACGACGTGACGCACCCCCTCTTTGTCGAGGTGGACGAGATCTACAATCTCGCCTGTCCGGCATCGCCGATCCATTACCAGTTCGATCCGGTGCAAACGACCAAGACCAGCGTGATCGGCGCGATCAACATGCTGGGCTTGGCAAAGCGCCTCAAGGCCAAGATCCTGCAGACCTCGACCTCGGAGGTCTATGGCGATCCGGTCATGCACCCGCAACCCGAATCGTATCGCGGCAACGTCAATCCGATCGGGCCGCGCGCGTGCTACGACGAAGGCAAGCGCTGCGCCGAAACGCTGTTCTTCGACTACTATCGCCAGCACAAGGTGCAGATCCGGGTGGTGCGCATCTTCAACACCTACGGGCCGCGCATGCACCCGAACGACGGGCGCGTCGTATCGAACTTTATCGTGCAGGCGCTCAGGAACGAGCCGATCACGCTCTACGGCGACGGCAGCCAGACGCGTGCCTTCTGCTATGTCGACGACATGATCGACGGGATCGTGCGGATGATGGCGGCGCCCGACGACATCACCGGGCCGATCAATCTCGGCAACCCGGTCGAGACCTCGGTCGCCGAACTGGCGCATCTCATCGTCGAACTGACCGGGTCGCGCTCGAAGATCGAGCATCGGCCGCTGCCGGTCGATGATCCGGTACAGCGCTGCCCCGACATCTCACAGGCAAGGGGCCTGCTGGAATGGGAGCCGCGGACCGCGCTGCGGCTCGGTCTCCAACGCACGATCGCCTATTTCGACGACCTGCTTGGCGCACGCGCGGTACGCGAACACGCGGCCGTTGGCTGAGCTGTCATCGATTCAAACCAGCAGCCCGGCGGTGGCAGGGCCTACGACCCGAGCAACGGAACGTGGGTGCGGCAGCGCGCGATCAACTCCTCGATCCGGCCGGGCGCGGCTCCCATCGCGTTTTCGTTAAGCCGCTGATACGGCGTCGCGCAGAGCTGCCGGGCAACCAAATCGTCAGTTGCCGGGTCGAACCTGTTGAATGCCGCGAAACCGGGTGGAATGTCGCCGACCTCCACTAAAGCGCTTGCGCCGAAATCGTCCTTTGACGGGATTGGTGTAGCGCACCCGGACAAAAAGAGGACCATGAGCGCCAGGGCGATGGATGCGCGCATCACCGATCCTTGATTGCAATCACCGCGCGAGTGTGCCGCGAATGGCGGCATGGCGCAACCGCGCTGTCCCGGTTTGGCGGCAAACGCGTCGACAGCTCCGATCAGTTCGCCGGGATCGGCCGTGGCGGCGCTCAATCTCGCGGCGCGAAAAACCGGTTCGCGGGGCGCGGCAAGCCGAGGTTTTCACGCAGGGTCCGCCCCTCGTACTCGGTTCGGAACAGGCCGCGCCGCTGCAATTCCGGCACGACCCGATCGACAAAGTCGTCGAGACCGGCGGGCACGTACGGAAACATGATGTTGAACCCGTCGCAGCCGCCGCTGTGGAGCCATTCCTCCATCTCGTCGGCGATCGTTCTGGGTGTCCCGACCATAGCCAGTCCGCCATAGCCTCCGGCGATCCGCGCCAGCTCGCGCACCGTCAAATTGTCGCGCCGGGCGCGCGCGACGACCCGTTCCCGGCCGCTTTTCGAGGCGTTGCTTTCCGGGATGTCGTCCGGCAGCGGTGCGTCGAGGTCGAATTGTGACGCATCGCAGCCGAGCGCGATCGACAGCGACGCGATACCGCTGTCCGGGTGCACCAGGCTGTCGAGCAGCGCCCTTTTCTTGCGGGCCTCCTCGATCGTGTCGCCGACCATGACGAGGCACCCCGGCAATATTTTGATGTGCTCGGGGTCGCGACCGAGCCGCGCGGCCCGCCCCTTCACATCAGCGTAATATTCCCTGGCGCCTGCCAGACCGCCGCCGCCGGGCGAAAAGATCATCTCGGCGGTCTCGGCGGCGAGCTGGCGTCCGGCGTCCGACGCTCCGGCCTGCACGATAACCGGCCAACCCTGCACCGGCCGCGCGATGTTCAAGGGGCCGCGCACCGACAGAAATTCCCCCTTGTGATCGAGGACATGCATCCGCTCAGGGTCGAAATAGAGGCCGCTCTCGACGTCGCGGACAAAGGCGTCCTCGGCCCAGCTGTCCCACAACCCGGTTACGGCGTCGAAGAATTCGCGGGCGCGGCGGTAGCGCTCGCCGTGCTCCATGTGCTCGGTCAGCCCGAAATTGAGCGCCGCGTCCGGGTTCGAGGTCGTGACCAGGTTCCACCCGGCGCGGCCGCCGCTGATATGATCCAATGAGGCGAACCGGCGCGCGATCAGATAGGGCGGCTCGAACGTGGTCGATGCGGTCGCGATCAACCCCAGATGCTCGGTCATCATCGCCAGCGCCGGCAGCAGGGTGAGCGGATCGAACGAGGTCACGGTCGCGCTGCGCTTTAAGGCCGCCATCGGCATGTTGAGGACGGCCAGATGATCGGCCATAAACCACGCATCGAACCGGCCGCGCTCGAGCTTCTGCGCAAACCGGATCAGGTGTTTCAGGTTGAAATTGGCGTCGGGATAGGCGCCGGGATAGCGCCACCACGCGGTATGAATGCCCACCGGACGCATGAACGCGCCGAGCCGCAACCGCCGATCCGCCGTCATCCTCACCGCTCCGCCGCCGCCCGATCGCATCGCGGCGATTTTCCGGCCATCCGCGCGCGAGCGCAATGCCGCCGCCGGTCCCGGTGGGTCAGTCGAGCCGATAGAAACGGCTCGCGGTGGCGGAAAACAGCGC
>JBFXDF010000057.1:0-17744 GCA_050181375.1 Alphaproteobacteria bacterium | reverse complement strand
CACTCGCGGCGGGGTCTGGGTGTCGCCCGATATCTATACGTACGTCTCCGGCGCGGTCGACAAGCGCAACTGGGATACGTCATCGTTGAACTCGTCGGGGTTCCGCACGCTGGTCGGCCTCGGCTCGGATCAGATCGGTCTGCTTCGCGGCGAGATCTACGGCGGGTATCAGCAGGAGAGCTTCGATTCGGGGATCATCGGTACGGTCGGCGGTTCGGCGTATGGCGGACACCTCGAATATTTTCCCATTCCGAAGCTGACGCTGCGGGCCGCGGCCGACCGAACGATCGGGGCGACGCTGCTCGGGGTGGCCCCGGCGGCGCCGCTGGGGACGGCGTCGCTGGTCACCAGCGTGCTTGGGCAGGTCGTTTACGCGCCGTTTCCGGAATGGGAGTGGAGCGGGCGCGGCGGCTATGTGCGGGCGGCCTACACCGATTCGCCGCGGCGCGACAATGGCTGGACCTTGGGGGCGACGATCACCTACAGCATTTGGCAGAGCTTCGGGCTGACCCTCGACTACCAGCACCTCGCGCTGAACTCGAACGTGCCGGATCAGGGTTTTACCCGTGACATCGTCACCTTTGGCGTCTCCTACAAATACTGATCGGCCTCGGCGGGGTGGGAGACCGGCGGCGATCGCGACGGCCGCCGCGGCGCAAACCCCGGTTGCGGCGCGCCGCGCCCGTGTCGTCGAGCATTCAATCTTTTGGCTGCTTGTCGGCGGGCTTGCCTGGGTTCCGTTCTGGCACGGCGGCAACGAGCCGATCGCCTGGGGCATCGACGCGATGCTCTTCCCCGGTCTCGCGGTTTTGTACGAGGCGGGTCTGGTGCTCAGCCGCCAGCCGCATCCGGTCGGGCTGCGGAACATCCTGCTCCCGGCGTCGCTGTTTCTGGCGCTCGTGCTGTGGATTGCGTTGCAGAACGCGACCGTGGTCTTTCCCGTTGCCGCCAATCCCGCCTGGGAGATGGCCGGCGAGGGCGTCGGGTCGACGCTGGCCGCCAGCATCAGCGTCAATCGCGATCTGACCGCCGCGGCCCTGCTGCGCCTGATCACCGGCGCCGGCGTGTTCTGGCTCGCGCTGCAGCTCTGCCGTGACGCGGCCCGCGCCCGGGTTCTCGTCGGATCGATCGCGCTGATCGGCGTGGTCTACGCCGCCTATGGGCTGATTGCCGCCAAAACCGGCTGGCTCCGGATGCCGGACGCGCCGCAAGGCGGCGTTGTGTCGGCGACGTTTATCAACCCCGATTCCTATGCCGCCTTTGCCGGGATCGGCCTATTGGCCACGATCGAGGTTTTTGTGCGGACCTGCCGGCGATACGGCGTCGATGCCCGGAGCGCTTCGCGGCATCGGGCGGCGGTATTGATCGAGATGGTCGGGCGCTCCGGCGCTCCGGTTCTGGCCGGCGGGTTCGTGATCCTGACCGCGCTGCTGCTCACCGGCTCGCGCGGCGGTATCGCCGCGACCGGGGTCGCGGTTATCGCGCTGCTGCTGGTCGCGCGGCGCAACAGCGCCAGACCCAACCCGGTCCCGTGGCCCGTGGCGCTCCTCGGGTTCGTCTTCGCCGGAGCAGCCGTGCTGCTGTTCGGCGCGGTTCTCGCCGACAAGCTCGACCGCGCCGGTTTGGTCGATCCCAACCGGCTCGCCGCCTATCGCCTGACGCTGCGCTCGATCGCCGATCGGCCGTGGTTCGGCTGGGGCTACGGCACGTTCGTCGATGTGTTTCCGATGTATCGCGACGGCTCGATCGCCGGGTCGGGCACGTGGAGCCAGGCGCACAATACCTACCTCGAAGCGATACAGGGATTGGGAGTGGTCTTTGGGCCGGTCTTTATCGCGCTCGTCGCAATCCTGGTCCTGCGCTGCTCGAAGGGCGCCGCGACGCGGCGCGGAAACGCCACGGTCCCGCGCCTTGCGGTCGCGGCCGCTGTTCTCGTCGGCGCCCACGCGGCGCTCGATTTCAGCCTGCAGATACAAGCCGTCGCGCTGACCTTCGCGGCGCTGCTCGGCGCCGGCGTCGCGCAAGCGGCAAGCTCACGGGTCTCCCTCGAGGACGGAGCGGCCGGTCCGCCAAGCGGCGCCGTCACGTATCCGGCAGCAATACGCCGCGGCTGGCGGACGCCGCTCACGGCCGTCGCGGTGTCGGCGTTGTGCGGATGCGCCGCACTGCTGGGTTTCGATCTCGCGCGCGCCGCGGCGTCGGCTCCGGACGACGACAGCAACGGGACGGTCGAGGCGGCGGCCCCTGACGCGACACAGCGGTGGCTCGGCGTTCCGGGGCTCGGCGGCTCGATATTGTCCCCGCCATTGGCCCGGGTCGCCTCGCTCGATTCCGAAACGGGAGACAAGCGGGTCGCCGCACTGACCGCCGTTTTGGCCGCGCGGCCGCTTTCGTCGCAGGCCTGGCTGTCGCTTGCGGTTTTCCGGCTCGTCGCGCGCGAGCCGCCGGCAAACATTTTGGCCGCGCTGCGGCTGTCCTGGGTGACCGGGCCGAACGAGAGCGCCCTGCTTTGGCAACGCGGCGTCTTCGGCCTTGCGCTATGGGATGTTCTGCCGGCCGACGCGCGCGAACGAACCGCCCGCGATTTGGCGCGCGCGATACGCGAGGACCTTGTCGCCGATCGTCAAGCGACGGCGGTCGGCGGCCTGTTCGACGCCAAATCGGCCGATGCGCGGACGCAGATACGCGGCCTGCTCGAAAGACAGGGCCTCCGCCCGGCCGACCTCCGGCGCATCGGTTTGCCGGCGAATTGACCGGGGCACGGCTTGCCCGCTTGCGCGGCCCGCCCCCAATTTCTTTGCTTGAAGCAGGAAAGGCGGTATCGTTTGCCTAATGCCTTCTCATCCCTCGGCGGCTTTTTGCGGATGACGAAATCGGTAGGAAGGCCACCCACCCGGCGGCGGACCAGCGCCGCGGCGATCGCGGCTCTTTTTGCTTGCATGGTGCTCGCCGATGCCGCCCCCGGCGCCGGTATCGGCTCTCCGGTCATTATAGTAAACAACGTGACCGGGACCCCCAAATCGCAGGAACCCCGGATCCTGCGTGTCGGTGTCGACCTGTTCGCCGACGAAATCGTCAAAACCGCCGACAAGAGCGTCGCCCGCATCGTTTTCGAGGATCAGACAAAGCTCGAAATCGGCCCCCTGTCTGAGGTCGTTCTCGATCGCTTCGTTTATGACCCGAACCGGTCGGATTCGGAAATGGCGGTTTCGATCGCCAAGGGGATAGCCCGTTTTACGACCGGCGTGCTGCAGCACGACAAGTATACGATAAAGACGCCGACGGCGACGATCGGGGTGCGCGGAACCGTCCTCGATCTGCGCACCGACGCCAGCGGAACCTGGGTTTATGTCGCGGACGGCTCGATAACGGTGACCGCGAACGGGATCACGGTCGTGGTCAATGCCGGGCAGGCGACCTCCGTTCCGCCCGGCGGGGTGCCGGCCCCGCCCGCCGATGTTCCCAGGCCTACCGATATTACTCGGATGCAGGCGCTGCTGTGGGATGCGATGACGCCCGGCATAATCACATCGCTTACGACGCTCGGCGCAGGCACCCCGGTCGTGATCCAAAACAACTGCGTCAGCCAAAGCAGCAGCACGTGCAATTAGACTGACACTGTCGCGCAGATATTTCTCGTAGCGATGAAAGCGCTCGCTTTTCTTCGCCGAAGCGGATTGTATCTCCTGCCCCTTTCGATCCTCGTGCTCGCGGTTGCGGCGCGCGTCGCCGCTCCCGATTTCCTCGATCGCACGGCGCTGATTGCCTTTGACCTTTATCAGCGCGCGTCGCCGCGCGAGACCGGCAACCTGCCGATCCGCATCGTCGATATCGACGACGCGAGCCTCAAAGAACTTGGCCAGTGGCCGTGGCCGCGCGGCATGATCGCCAAGCTGATCGATCGGCTGCGCGAGGCCGGCGCGTCGATTATCGGGTTCGACATCGATTTCGCCGAACCGGACCGCACCTCGCCGCGCATGCTGTCGCCATTGCTGGCGCAGAACGGCTTGTCGTCCGCGGACACGGCCAAGCTGCTGGCGAGCGTCCCGGATCCCGACGACAAGCTGGCCGAGGCGATGCGTACCGTCCCGGTCGTCACCGGGTTCATCCTGAGCGACCAGGGAAGCGAGCGCCCGCCCGCCGCGAAAGCGGGCTTCGCCGCGGTCGGCAACGACCCGCTCGCCCGTGTCGCGCGTTTCCCGCGGGCGATCCCGAACCTCCCCGAGTTCGAGTCGGCCGCGGCCGGGAACGGGTTTCTCAACCAGTACCTCGATTGGGACAACGTGGTCCGGCGCGTCCCGCTCGTCTTGAAGCTCGGCGACAAACCCTACCCGTCGCTGGTCGCTGAAATGCTACGGATCGGGGCCGAGGCGCACAGCTATGTCGTCCGCGGCGCCGGCGCCCAGGCGCAGACCGATTTCGGCGCCAATACCGGGATGACCGACCTGCGCATCGGTCCGCTGATCGTGCCAACGGATGCCGCGGGCCGGGTCGCCGTCCATTTCGCGCCGCCGCCACCCGATTTGTATGTCTCGGCCAAAGACATACTGGCCGGCGCGTTCGATCGCTCATTGATCGACGGCAACATGGTGCTGGTCGGCACCTCGGCCACCGGGGTGATCAACGATCGCCAGGCGACGCCGCTCGCCCCGAATGTCCCCGGTGTCGAGGTCCACGCGCAACTGATCGAACAAATCCTCTTGGGCGACTATCTCGTCCGGCCGGATTGGGCGATCGGAGCGGAAACCTTGTTTGCGCTGCTGGTCGGCGCCGGGCTGATCTGGCTCCTGCCGCGCATCGGCGCGCTGCCCAGCGCGGCGGTAGGGGTGTTCGCGGTCAGCGCGGCGGTGGCGGCGTCCTGGCTTGCGTTCCAAAAGGCGAACCTGCTGATCGACCCGGTATACCCGAGCCTCGTATTAATCGTCGTTTATGTTGTGTCGTCGCTGCTCGGGTATCTGCGAACCGAGACGCAGCAGCGTCAAATCCGCAACGCCTTTTCTCGCTATATGTCGCCTCATTACGTGGCCGAACTCGCGCGGCATCCCGAAAAGCTCTCGCTCGGCGGCGAAATGCGGGTCATGACGATCATGTTCTGCGACATCAGGGGGTTCACGACCCGCGCGGAAGGGATGGACGCGCACGCCCTGACCCATTTCATGAATCAGTTCCTGTCTCCGATGACGGAGATCATCACCAATCGCAAGGGCACGATCGACAAGTATATCGGCGACTGCATCATGGCGTTCTGGAATGCGCCGCTCGACGATCCCGAGCACGCAAAAAACGCGGTGCAGGCGGTCCAGGAAATGCGCCGTGCGCTGATCGAGCTGAACCGGCAATGGGAGATAGAAGCCGCCGACGCCGGCAAGAAGTTCATCCCGGTACAAATCGGCATCGGCCTCAACACCGGCGAATGCGTTGTCGGCAATTTCGGCTCGATGAAGCGTTTCGATTATTCGTTGCTGGGCGACCCGGTCAACCTCGCGTCGCGGCTCGAAGGGCTCGGCAAGGTGTACGGTATCGATTTCATCATCGGCGAGGACACGGCCGCCCGGCTCGACGATCCCGATCTGATCGAGGTCGATGTCGTGGCCGTCAAGGGCAAGACGCAACCGAGCCGCATTTATACACTGCCGCCGGAGCCGGTCGCCGCGCAGGATGCGCTGCGGCAGCATCAGGCGTTGCTGTCCGCTTACCGGCACCAGGAATGGAGCACCGCGCTGAGCCTGTTGAACAGCGGCAGTCTCGCCGTGCTGCGCTATCTCGCTCCGGTATACGACCTCTACAAGCGGCGGATCGCACAATTCCAGACCGAGCCGCCGCCGCCGAATTGGGATGGCGTATTCGCGCTCCAGGAGAAATAACCGTATCCGATCGCGTCCCGCCACCTGCCCGGCACTTGTATAGCACCCCTCATCTAAAGTTGAACCGTCATTCCCGCGAAAGCGGAAGCTCAGAGCCTGCCCGGGCCTGACCGGGGGCAATCGATAAAGCGCTTCCCCTGGATTGCCGCTTTCGCGCGGGTGACGAACCCTAACTGATCATGCTATACGCCCCACGTGAGACTACCGTATCACCGATTATCAAAATATCCATTCCGGTGCGCAGGAAGCAGTCGAGCGCCTCGTCCGGCCGGCATACAATCGGTTCGTTCTCGTTGAACGATGTGTTGAGAACCAGCGGTATGCCGGTCAAATCGCGAAATGTCTCGATCAATCGGTAATAACGGGGGTTGGTGTGGCGATACACGGTTTGCAGACGCCCGGACCCGTCGATATGCGTGACCGCGGGGATCTGCGATCGCTTCTTCTCGCGGACCTGGAACACCTGCGTCATGAACGGGACGTCGTCGTCCTGCTCGAACCATTCGCCGACCGCGTTGTCGAGGACCGATGGGGCAAACGGCCGGAAGCTTTCGCGGCGTTTGATCCTGGCATTCAATATATCCCGAATGTCGGCGCGGCGCGGGTCGCAGAGGATCGAGCGGTTGCCGAGCGCGCGCGGCCCCCACTCCATCCGTCCCTGAAACCAGCCGACGATTCTTCCGTCCGCGACGGCGCTCGCGGCGCGCCAACAGAGTTCAGCCTCGTCATCGAGCCGGTCCACGACACAGCCGGTCATATCTCCGCGTTTTGATTCGATCAGGCGCGCGATTTCCGAATTGTCGAACGCCGGCCCCCAATAGGCATGGTCCATTATAAAAGAACGAGCACCGCCGAGTTTGTGCCATACCGCATACGCCGCGCCGACCGCGCCGCCGGCGTCGCCCGCGGCCGCCTGCACATAGACGCGCCGAAACGGCGTCGTCAGGCGGATCTTGCCGTTCGCGACCGAGTTCATCGCGCAGCCTCCCGCCAGCGCGATGTCCGTCAATTTATACCGTTCGTGCAACGCGCGGAGCAGGTGGAAAAAGGCTTCTTCGTATAGTGCCTGCACACCCCACGCGATATCGCGATGGCGGCTTTCGAGCGGCTCCTCTGGTCGCCGGCGCGGCCCCAGCAACTCCTCCAGGGCCGGTGAAAACAACTCGCCGGTGGTCGGCGCCGTATCTTCCCACCGATATGACAATTCTTCGTTGTGATGACGGAAATAGCGCAAATCGAGTTCAAACGACCCGCCCGGTTTCAGCCGCACGAGGCGGCGCAAGGTGTCGAGGTAAACCGGGCTTCCGTACGGCGCCAGGCCCATCACCTTGTACTCGTCGCCGTATTGCGCGAACCCGAGATAACGGGTCATTGCCTCGTAAAAAATGCCGAGCGAGTGCGGAAACAGGATTCTTCCGTCGAGGCTGATGTCGGTGCCGCTGCCGACGCCCCACGCCGCGCTGGCGAAATCACCGAAACCGTCGACCGAGACGACCACCGCTTCGCTGAACGGGGAAACGTGAAACGCCGAGGAGAGGTGCGCGGCGTGGTGCTCGATGCGATGCAGCGTCGCCCGCGATCGGGCTCCCGGAAATAACGCGGCGAGACGATCGGGAAGCCGCTCGCGAATGCGCCGGTTCCTTATCCGCTCGAGTACCAGCCTGGGGCTGGGGCGCGCGAACGCCAGGTAGGCGAGTTTTTTGGGCAGCTGCGCCGTGCTGTTCTGGTTGACCGCGACGTGGTCGACATCGCCGAGGCTCACCCCGCATTCGCGCAGGCAATACGCGATCGCCTGCGACGGGAATCCGGCCCAATGCTTGATCCGGCGGAACCGCTCTTCCTCCGCCGCCGCGACGAGCTTGCCGTCGCGCACGATGCACGCCGCGCTATCGGCATGGAACGCGTTGAGGCCGAGAATGATCATCGGCCGTCGGCCGGGTCACGCGCGCGCCGCAATCGGCGATCGATGATCTCAAGGGCCAGCAATGTCTCGGCGAGCAGCCGCTGCAGCGCGTAATACCAGCCGCGCCAGCCGTCGAGGACGCACCCCTTGACAAACAGCACGTAGAACATCGCGGCGAGAGGTGCCGGCCAGGCCATCAGGCGCAGACGGTCGGCTCGCGTCAATGGTCGCCCGAGGCGCCTGGCGCCATCCAGCAGGTACTCGGCTTCGTCGGCGGCATAACGTAACTGCGACGTCAGCCAGCGCGGCAGCGCCTTGCGGTCGTCGTGATAGATGACGCCGCGCAACGCCAGGATGTCGCCGTCGACGCAAACCCTGTGCGCATGACCTTCCTGGCGGTAACAGCCGTGATCTCTCCGATACAGCACGGTTCTCGGCGGGTACAGCGCCCCGCGCAGCGCACGTCCGTGAACACGATAGACAAACCGGGCGCGGTAGCCGGCGGTGGTCTCGCGCGGAACGAGCGCCCGCAACTCGTCTATCAAGTCCGGGCTCAGCACATGATCGGCGTCGAGCGACAGAACCCATGGGCTCTCGATTTGCGCCAGACCGAAATTGCACTGAGCCGCGAAATCGATGAATTCATGCGCGAATACGCGAACCCGCGGATCGCGGCGGAGAAGATCGAGAGTACCGTCGGTGCTGCCGCTGTCGATTACGACGATGCGCCGCGCCCAGTCCAGCCGGGCGAGCGTGCGCCCGATATTGGGCAGCTCATTATACGTGATGATCAGCGGGGTGATTTGATCGAGCATCGCGGCAGGCACGGGTTCAGAAAAACAAATGCGGCAACGGCCGCGTTCTTCAATTCAGCCGGACGCTCGGCGGCGGTTCGGTCCGGTCGACCAGCCACGCGTATAATTCCGCAATGTCGCGGGCGACGCGATCCCACGAAAAATCGCGCGCCATCCACGCCCTGCCCCTGCCGCCCATTTCGCGCAATGCCGGGCGCGGCATCGCCGTCGCTTTTGTCAAGGTCGCGGCCAGCGCGTCGCTCTTCGGTTCGATCCACCAGCCGCAACCCTCGCTCTCGACCTTGCTCCAGGGCGTGCCGATTGTCGCGATAACCGGCGTGCCGGCGGCGAGAGCTTCCGCGACGGTCAGCCCGAAATTCTCGTTCAGGCTGGGCAGCACGAACAGATCGGCGGCGCGGTAGACCTCCCCTTTCGCGGCGCCGTAAACCGGACCGTCAAACGAAACGCGGCCAAGCCCGAGACCGCGGGACATCGCGCGCAACTCGCCGACATAGCGTTCCTCGCCCGGTCCAACCAGCGAGAGCCGCCAGTCCGGGCGAGCCGGCTCGACCCTGGCCCAGGCTTGCAGCAGCAGCTCGAGCCCCTTCTTCGGGTGCATCCGGCCCAGCCACAGCGCGATCCGCTCGCGCGCGGTGCCGTCGCGTGTGTCGGGAAAAGGCACCGGCAGGTCGATGCCGTTTGGTATGACCGCGATCGGGTGGCGCAGCCCGAACGTGCGCAGCTCGTCGTATTCCTGCTCGCTGGTGGCATGGAGGCACGCCGCGCGGCGCATAACCGGACCCTGCAGCAGTGCCCAGAACACCCGCTTTTTCAGCCGGGAAAAGGCCAGCGCCGGCGGGCTCAGCATGCCGCGCGGGGAGACCACAAACGGCTTGCGCGCGGCGGCGGCGGTCCATCCGGCCTGCAGGTTCGGCAACAGCCATAAACCATGGTCGTGGACCAGATCGGCGGCCGCGGCGGCCTCCTTCAGCGCGGCGGAAAACCCGGCCGAGCAGCGCAACGCGCGCAGGCCCGGAACCCGTGCCGCATCCTGCGCGAAGCGCTGGTCGCGATAGCCGCCCTGCCGAGTGTCGCACGGCGGGTCGCGCCCGGCGGCGACCGACAGCAACACGGGGTCGGCCCCCATAGCGGCAAGCGCCTCGCAGAGCCGCGGCACGCTGTAGGACGGCCCGCCATCGGCGGGATCGAGGCCCGCGACGACATGCACCGGGCGAGGCGGAGGAACGAGCGGCTGGCGGGAACCGGACACCTTGTCCGCCGGCTCACGGCCCGGAAATCTGCGGCTCGACCGTATTCGCCCGGTGTGCCGCGTCACGCCCGAGGACCCCGGAATACACCAGCGCCAGGGCGCCGAGAGTGGCCCCGACACATGCCACCAGGATTTCGAGCAGGTTGCCGCCCGGCTGCAGCAGGCTCAGACCCGGCATCGCGCGCAGCAGCACACCGGCCAAATCCCCGGCGGCAAACGCGCGCATCATGCCGAGATCGAGCCGCATCAGCAGAAATCCCAACCCGGCGAACCCGGCCAGAACGCCCGCGATGCCGAAGTTGATATAAAATTCCAGCACTTGCCCGGCGCCGACGCTTGTCCCTTCCTCGAACGCGATCCCGGTATACTCGGTGACAAGCGAACCGCCGCCGCCGACTGCCGGCTTTTCGGGCCAGAGGGCGCGCGGAACAAAGCCCCATAGCGGAACCGTGCCGCCATAGGCGAAATCATAATACCCGGCGCGATGTCCGGCGACCGCCGCGCCGACCAGGTCGTTCTGGTTGAGCCGGTCCTCGATTGCTGCGAGATGCGCGTTCGATGACAGGTCGAGCAGCTGGAAATCCGTGATCAGCCGCGACACCTGCTCGAACCGGTCCACGATGCCCGCCTGCTCGTACCAGACCGCATCGCGGATCGCCTCGCGCTGACCCATATAGGTGACGAACAGCGAAAGGCCGAGATACACGAGCAGCGGCGACGCGAGATAAATCCACAAACGGCGGTGCGTCACGATGTAGAAAATGGCAAGAATAACGAGAACCCAATGAATGCCGTAGGACAGAAACCCGTCGGCGACGAGCGAGGTCAGCGGCAGCAGCGGGAGAAGTCCGAGAACGAGGAGCCCGCGGCGTGCGTCGGCGAGTGAACCGGTCGGATACAACAGCATCCAGAACCCCAGGATCACCAGGTTGGGCAGCGACGATACAATAGCGGTTGTCGACGCCAGCCGGCCGAACACGACGGACAGCAGCAGGTAGGAAGAGGCGCCGATGGCCAGCGCGCGCCAGCCGGCGCGTTCCAGCCCCGGGCCGGCTGACCGCGTTATGATGTCGGACGAAGGGCGATGCGACAAGCGCGCCGCCACGGCTCCCGCGACAAACGCCGCCATCCCGGCCAGCGTCACTGCAAACCCGATGCTGGTATCCGCGAAATCGGAGAGAGCCGGGTCGGTATCGAGAAAGGGCAGGACGCCCGGGACATGGATCAGCGACAACGCGAGGAAGTAAGCCAGCGTCAGCGCGCCGCCGCGGCCCGGCGGTCCGATCGCGAGCGCCACAAGCGCGACCAGAAGACCGATCCAGAGGAGCAGCAGATCGGTCATGTCACCGGGCCGGCCGCGTGCGCGAGCAACTCGGCGTTGTACCGGCGGGCGTAGGCGGCCCAGCTCAGCCGCTGCCGCTCGTCGTCGCCGAGCGCCGGCGGCTGCCCGCCGCCGCGCAGCCGGTCCCGCCAGCCGCGAATTGCCTCCGCCAGCGCGTGCGCATCGCCCGCGCTCACGACAGTGATGCGCGATGCGAACCCCGGCATCCGGGCCAGATCGATGCCGCCGGTGCGGTCCGTGCAGACGATCGGCAACCCGCTCGCCAGCGCCTGCGACAGCACCATGCCGAACCCGTCCTGGCGCGACGCCAGAACAAACAGATCGGCCTCGGCGTAAAACTCCTTCAACGCGGGCTGCGCGACCGGATCGCGATGCGCGAAGCGCTCCGGCAGATCGGGAAAACGCAAATCCCCGATCGCGCCGACATGCGTCAACCGCACGCCGTCGACACCGCGCACCGCGTTCTCCAGCAGGTCGCAGCCCTTCTGCAGCGACCACGTCCCGACATAGAGAAGCCCGATCGTCTCGCCGATTTCTTTCGCGCCGCTCGCCGGAAACATGCCGAGATCGACACCGTACGGGTTGCGAAACAGCTTGGCCCGCAAATGCGGCGCCCCCGCGAAACTTTCCTCGGCATGGATTGACGGAACAACGATTCTGTCGGCCATCTCGTAACCGGCGAGCTCGCGACGCACCGTGAAACGGCTCGGCTGCTCCGCCCCGTCAACCCCGGCGAGAATGCGCAATTGCGACAGTATGTGCCGGCTGCCGCGCTCGAGCCAGATTTTCGCGCCGTAGCGCCATCGGGCAAATCGTGCCGCCTCCAGGTAAATCCCCGACATGCAGACAAAAACATCGCACCGGCGCAGCCGCAGGATGACCCCGCGGTTAAGCGCCGCGTACATCAGGCGCTCGCGCAATCGCGGCAGAAAGCGGGGGGCGAGGCGCTGCCACGCGAGGATCGGCAGGGCGAACGGGAGCAGCGAAACGGCGCATTCGTCGGGCAGCGCGAAGGCACGGGCGCGCGACCGCGGCACATAGGAGTAGAACATGACCCGGTGACCCAGCGCATGCAGCTCGCGCGCGAGATCGAGCGCATGGAACCGGCCGGCGGCCGCTATCGCGATCCTGAGCGACGTCTGCGGCGCGCCGTGCCGGCTCATGGCATCGTCGCGCGACCGGTCCGGCCCACCGCCGCCGCCAGCATCGCGTCCAGCCGGTCGCGATAGGTATGCCCGCCGGCAACGATGCGTTGACGAACCGCCGCCGCCAGGCGGGCGCGTTCGGCGTTGTCGGCCAGCAATGCGCGGGCCCTGACAGCCGCGTCGTCGGGCGTTCGGAAATACGCCACCGCCTCTCCGTCGAGACCGAATATGCGCCGGTGCTCCGCGGTATCCTCGGCCAGCATGCAGCCGCCCAGCGCCGCGATCTCGAAGCTGCGCATCACATGCCCGTCCCGGTTGGCGCGCCGCACCAGGCACAGATTGATCCGGGACGAAGCCGTCAGGCGCGCCACCGTCGCGGGCGGCTGCCGGCCCAGCGCATGGGATCGCGTCGCTGGACAGCGCTGCCAATAGCCGCCGACCAGCGCGACCGAAAGGCCCGATTTGAGGAATTTCGTCATGAACGCGATGCGGTCGTCGTCGGCGCCGCCGACAAACAAGACATCGTGGCGCGGCGGGGAGCGCGGTTCGGGCGGCTCTGGAAAAAGCTCGTCGTCATAGCCGAACGGCAGATAGCGCACATCGGCGCAGCCGATTTTGCGGAAGCAGCCGATATTGGCGGATCGGGTCGTGAACACGGCGTCGTATTCCGGCAGCGCCCGCAAATGCCACGATGACCGCAGCGCCTTGTTCCAGGGATCGTCGGTCGAGTAGTTGAAGCAGGCTATGCCCATGCCGCGCAGCCGCCGCAGCGCCGAGCGGGTCAGCGGCGCCGCCCCGGTGGCGATCAGCAGCTTCGGCCGCGCCTCGGCGCAGCCCGCGACCACCTCGGCCGAAAACGCGTCGAGGCGCGCCGGCCGGTGGCCGCCGAAACGCCACAATGCCGCCCGAACCAGCCCGTTCGCGCGCATCGCACCATCGGTGTCGTAAAGCGTCACGGTCATTCGCCGCCGCGCCGCCGCGCGTGCGAGGCTTGCCCCGATATGCGTCCCGTGGAACGCGCCGACGATCGCCACCCGATCGCCATGCCGGGCGACCGCTTCCTCCGCGGCGACCTCGCGGGCAAGCTCTGTCATTGCGCCGCCGCCCTGTCCGGACTGCCGCGCGAACGGCACACCCGGACGCCAACCGCCGCCAGCGCGGCGCGCAGCCCCGCCTCGCACTCGTCATAGCTCCAGCGCGAAACGATCTCGCGGCTCGCTCTGCCCATTTCCTCGCGCCGCGTCGCGTCGGCGATTATCGAGCGCAGCGCGTCGGCGAGAGCGGCGATGTCGCCGGCCGGAAAAACCCGTCCGTTACTTCCGTCGCGCACCAGATCGGGGACGCAGCCGATCTCCGCCGAGGCGACGATCGGCAGCCCGGCGCACATCGCCTCGTTGACCGCCAACCCCCACGGCTCGTCGACCGAAGGCAGCACGAAGACATCGCAGGCGCCGTAATACCGCGGCAGTGCCGACTGGTTGACAAAACCGGTGAAGCAAACATTCGTCGCTCCGAGGTCCCGCGCCATGCGGTGCAGAAGCGGCCCCATCTCCCCGGACCCGACCATCGCGAGCTGGAAGGGCAGTTTGTCCCGGTTCAGCAGCCCGGCCGCGCGCAGCAGATCGTCGGGGTGTTTGCGGGGCTGAAATTTGCCGGCGTAAAGGACGATCGGGCGATCGTCTTCGACCCCGAGAGAGGCCCGTACCGCCTGGCGTTCGGTCGCCGAAAGGCGCGCGGCCGCGGTGAACCGCCGGTTATCGACGGCGTACGGCATCAAAAAGACGCGGTCTTCCGGCACGCCCATCGCGCGGTAGAAATCGCGGTTGGCGGAGCCGATCGCCAGAACCGCATCGAACTGGCGATAGAAAAATCCCATCAGCGGTGCCCGCAACAGGCGCTTCACGCGCGACCGCCGCAATCCGAGATGCGTTTCGCAACGCATCAGGACCGGGATGCGCGATGCCTTTGCCGCGGCGGCCGCGAGCACCATCGCCGCCGGGGTGTGCCCGTGCACGATCAGCGCGGCGAAACCGCCGCACCCGATCACACGCCAAACAGACGGCGCGACGACCGACAAAAACCCGCTCGCCTCGCCGCGCCGTTCGGCGCCGCGAACAAACCGCGCGTCGTAGCCCTCGATCAGGTCGATATCCCATCGAACGCCGCGTCCGAACCCGCGGTCGGCGCCGCCCCGCAGCGAATAATTCGAAAGATACAGCGCGGTGATGCTCGCATCCCAGGATCGGCTCAGCTTCTGGTACAGCGGCGCGACGTACTGAATCGGATGCGTGTGCAGAAACGCAATCCTAGGCGGTGTCGGTTCGATCATGCCCGCGCCATCCGATGCACCGGCTGCGCGACCGACTCGATGACGGGGCAAAACGCACGATCGTAGTTCCAATCTCCCGCGATCTTGGCACGTCCGCGCGCGCCCATCTCTGCGCGCGCCTTCGGATGATCGATCAGCCAGCCGAGCGCCGTCCTGATCGACCCGATGTCGGCCGGATCGCAGGATAGCGCGAAGCCGGAATCGACAAGCATCGTCCGCCAATCGGGCCGATCGGAGACCAGCAGCGCCAAACCGGCGGCCATATAGTCGAAGACCTTGTTCGACGCGCCGGCCAGATGACGGATGTTGAGGTCGCCGATACCGCGCGCGACGACGGCCAGACCGACATGCGCGCGCGTGGCGACACCGAGCAGATCGCCTCGCGGGATCGGCCCCAAATAGCGGACCGGCGGCTCCGAGCCCGGCTCGACGTGCCGCAAGACCCGATCGAGGTAGCCCGCGGCGCCGGGCGCTTCGTACCCGGCGATCGACAGGCGCGCGCGTCCGCCGAGCTGCCGCACCGCATCGACCACCGTTTCGGGTAACAGAACGGGCGAAACATTGCCGTGATAATGGAGCAGCAACGGGGTGTCGGGCTTGTCCCGCGGAACCGGCAGCTCGGCGCGGCGCGGCATGTTCCAGACGACGTGCAGCCGCTCGGTCGGAAATCCGATTTCGTCGCGTGCAATCCGCGCGCGCGCCTCGTTCGGAAAAATCACCGCCGCGGCGCGGCGCGCCGCCGCCCGCCGCAAGCGAGCCGAAAACGGGTGCAATGCGCCCGGGTTCGGCGTGTCGTGTTCATGATAGACGAGCGCCGCGCCGGCCAACCGGGCCGCCAGCAGCCCCGGTCCGGCCCCGAGCGGGTCCGAGGCGTAAACGAGATCGGGGCGCCAGCCGAGCGCGAGCCGCGCCGCGGCGGCGGTATAGACGGCGTAGGCCGCCTTCGTCATGACATGCGACGGCCGCGCCGCCACTGGACGAAGCGCGATCCTCGGGTGGGACGGAAATTCGAGACCCGAGCCGGCGACCGGAGCCGACAGCACGCATACCCGCCACCCCGCTTCCGCCATCAAACTCGCCGCGTGGATGACCGGCGGATAGGCCGCCGCCTCGGTCGCCTGCACAAAAAGGACGCGCCGGGAAAACGCGCGGTTCGGCGCGACCGCGACGCCGGTCATCGCAGCCCGAGCGAGCGGTAAACTTCCGCCATCTCGCCCGCGACCGCGTCGATCCCGCGCGGCGGCCGAATGCCTTGCCGCAATCGCGCGACATCGGCCGGGCGCTCGGCAAGATCGAGGATCGCGCCGGCCCAGGCGGCCGGCCTCTCGGGAGGCAGGAGAACCCCGTCCCGCCCGTCGGTGACGAGTTCGGCGATGCCGCCCAGCCGCGTCCCAAGCACCGGCGTCCCCGCGTCAAAGGCTTCGAGCACGACAAGCGGGCCGGTTTCGAGCCAGCGCGACGGTACCGCGACGATGTCGCACCGTTGCATCGCGTCCCGCACCGCGTCGGGCGGCAGCGCGGCCCGGAACGCGATCCGCCGGTCGCCGGCGGCACGGCGTTCGAGCCGCCTCGCATAGTTGTCGGAACCGTTCTGCCGTACCGCGTAAATATCAAGGCGCACCCTCGCCTCGGGGATGCGGCGCAGCGCGTCGACCAGGATGTCGATGCCCTTGGCCGGATCGAGCCGGCCGAAATAGCCGAGCCGCAGAACGCCCTGGTTCACCTCGTCGCAACCGGCCGCGCGACAGGTCGGCCGCGCGGCGGAAAAGCGCGGCAATCCCTGCCGGCACAGCACGAGTTTGTCGTCCGGCACGCCGTTTGCCCGCAGCACATCGCGCGCCCAGAGGCAAACCGCGATGACCCGATCCGCCTTGCGCGTCAGCTCGTGGAAGCCCCGGTGCGCCGCGTCGACCAGCGCCGGCAGCCGAAGCGCCGTGATCGCGCGCCCGGTGACGCCGGCCCGCGCCGCGATGTCGCCGAGCGCGGCCGGCGCGCGGGCCACGGCATCGCGGAGCAGCGGCGGCACGCCGTGCGCCGCCAGCGCGCAGGCGGTGCAGCGGCGCCGGTCGAGGCGGCCGTCGCAGGCGGCGCGGTCCATGCGCAGCATCGTGCCGCGAATGCAGCTCGCGGTCGGCGTATGGTACGTGAACACGACCTTTGCACCCGCCGCGTGCGCCGCGTCGATCAGCGCCTCCGACACCGCGGCGGTGCGCGCGTGCAAATGCACGATCCGGGGCCGCAAGCGAGCGGCAAGCTCGCCAAACGAGCGCGCCACCCGCCGGTCGGGTGCACCGTAGGCCTGGGCAAGATCGGGCCGCGGATCGGTCGCGAGCCGGTAAACCGGCACGCCCTCATGCATGTACGCCTGGTCGCGCCTTCCGGGGGCCGCTACCGCGCTGTCGATGCCGCGCGCCCGCAGCGCGTCGAGCAAGGCGGCGACGTGGATCTCGGTTCCGCCGACATCGTCCGGGAAATAGGTAAACGGCACGTGAAGCACCGCCGGCGCCGGCAATCCGCCGGTTATCGGCCGCAACTCCTTCGGGCGCTGAGCGGCCGGCACTCGGCTACTCTTCCCGCGGCGCGCGCATCGGCGGACCTATTGCCCCGCCCAGCGCCCGACGCGTCGTCGTCCACAGCTCGGCCAGCCGCACGGCCGACGCCTGCCCGCTCGCATCCGACATCAGCTCGGCTGCCCGATTGCGTCGGCGGATCGGCAGCCCCGCCGCGCGCAACGCGGCGAGAGCCTCGCGGAAGGCGGGATCGCGCGCCCGAAACAGACCGTGCGCCGCGCCGTTGTAGATTTCTTCGAGGGCGGCGCGCCGAGGCGCGCCGAGGCATCCCCGTTCCCGCCACAACGCCTCGATCTGCGTCCCGTTCAGCAGAATGCAGCGCCAGAACCGGGCCGGATCACTGTGCGAAACGCTGTCGGCCCGCACGCGGTACAGCGCCCCGACATGCGGCGAGCGCGCGAGCCGCGCCCGGTGCCGCACCGCGTCGAACAGAAAGCGGGCGTCCTGGATCACCGGAAGATCGAGGCGGAAACCGCCGATCCTCTCGACCAGATCGCGGCGGTACATCAGCGCGGCCGGCGGCGCCC
>JBFXDF010000056.1:0-18197 GCA_050181375.1 Alphaproteobacteria bacterium | reverse complement strand
GCTCGTACTGGATGGCGGTCAGCAGCTTCTTGGCCTTGCTGGCCTCGAGCGCTCCCTCGGCCTGGTCGACTTCGGCCTTGAACAGATCCTTTTCGATCCGATAAAGCGGCTGCCCTTCCTTTACCGTGTCGCCTTCCTTGAACAGCACCTGCTCCAGATAGCCGGTGATCCGCGCCTGGATATCGACCCGCTCGATCGCCTGGATGCGCCCGACGAAATCGGCCATTTGAGCGATCGGTTTCCGCTCCGCGGTCACGGTTCCGACCGGCACGGAAGACGGTCCCGGCTGCTGCGCGACGGCCGATGCCGCCAGCCCGCAGATCAGCATCATGGCGCCTGCAGCTGCGCGCATTGCCGGCGGGGATCGCCGGATGAGCCGCGAAAAACCTCCGCGCCTTTCCGGGGCATTGGAGAACTCGATCTTGGTCGTACACATCGGACTGCTAAATTCCTGCGGCTGAGTGCGCGTTATGCGGCAAAGCGAGAACCGGCGCTCGCTTAATTCACGATCTCGACTTTCGTACGGCGGTGTGCGGACCGATCCCCCGGATCGATTGACATCCAGCACGCACCGGCAGCAATTTCGCCGCCATGATCCTGCCGCGCCCGAACGGGTGTTCTTGCGGATCGCCGGCGAGCATCGACGTGAAATGAGCCGCCACATTGATCTAAATCAGTGGGATACGCATGGCATCGGAGAGATCGGCCCGAGGCATGTCTGCTCGGAAGCCATGCGGTACGCCATCGCTGCCCCGATCGGTCAGCCAACACGGCGCCATGGTGAACCAGTCGTGCGGCGCGTTCAAGCGGCACTCTCGGGGTCGGGAAAACCGGCGCCGGTTGTCCTTTGTCTCCGACCAGCCGATGACTTCCGATCCAAAAAATGGCCCGTGAACCGATGGGCTAACCCGACACTGTAATCAAGCGGGAATGAACGCATATGGCAACCGCCGAGCACCTGCGGCTGGACGAAGCAAAAAAGCAGACCGCTGCCTGGCGGCTGTGGGGTCCTTATCTGAGCGAGCGCCAATGGGGAACGGTACGCGAGGATTACAGCGAGAACGGCAACGCCTGGGATTATTTCACCCACGATCAGGCGCGCTCTCGCGCCTATCATTGGGGAGAAGACGGACTCGCCGGCTTCAGTGATGAAAAGCAGCGGCTGTGCTTCGCGGTGGCCTTGTGGAACGGCAACGATCCTATCCTGAAGGAGCGCCTGTTCGGGCTGACAAACAGCGAGGGGAACCACGGCGAGGACGTCAAGGAATATTACTATTATCTCGATAGTACGCCGACCCACTCTTATATGAAATATCTCTACAAATACCCCCAGCAAGCCTATCCCTACGCCGATCTGGTGGAGACAAACCGGCGCCGCGGCCGCGCCGATAGGGAGTATGAGCTGCTGAACACGGGCGTTTTCGACGATGATCGATATTTTGATGTGTTCGTCGAATACGGCAAGGCCGGACCGACCGATACATTGATACAGATTACCGTTCACAATCGCGGCGCGGCGGACGCCACGCTGCATTTATTGCCGACCCTGTGGTTCAGGAACGCCTGGACGTGGTGGCCCGACAACCCGAAGCCATGCCTGCGGGGGAGACCGGGAGACAACGGGTCTGCCGGCATCGAGGCGATGCATCCGGAGCTGGGCCGCTATGTCCTGTCGTGCCAAGGGGGCCCAGCTCTGCTGTTTACCGAAAACGAAACAAACAACGAACGGATTTTCGGCACGCCCAACCCGTCGCCTTACGTCAAGGATGCGATCACCGAGTATGTTGTCGCTGGCCGGCAGGGCGCGGTCAACCCAAGCCGGACCGGAACCAAGGCGGCCGCGCATTACGAGTTGCGGGTCGCCGCCAGCGGCTCATCCGTTGTCAGGCTGCGGCTGAGTGATAGGGAAACTGCCGATCCCTTCGAAGAGTTCGCGGACATATTCGATCGGCGGCGGCGCGAGGCGGACGAGTTCTATCGCGCCATCACCCCCGTCAATGTCGGCGCGGACGCGGCCGATGTGATGCGCCAGGCCCTCGCCGGGATGCTGTGGAGCAAGCAATATTTCTTTCTCGATACCGACAAATGGCTCGAGGAGCACGGTATCGATCCGCTGCGACCGGGCGACGGCAAGTCAATTCGAAACCGCGAGTGGTTTCATCTGATCGCCGATCACGTCATCTCGATGCCCGACAAGTGGGAATATCCGTGGTTTGCCGCCTGGGACCTTGCCTTCCACGCGATCGCGCTGGGCACGGTCGATATCGATTTCGCCAAGGATCAGCTCGATCTGTTGTTGCGCCACCTTTATCTGCACCCGACGGGGCAGATTCCCGCCTACGAATGGAATTTCAGCGATGTCAACCCGCCGGTGCAGGCGTGGGCCGCGATTTATCTGTACCGCCAGGAGCAAACGCTGACCGGCAATACGGATATCGATTTCCTCAAGCGCATGTTTGGCCGGCTTTCGGCCAATTTCGGCTGGTGGGTCAACCGCAAGGACCGCTTCGGCAGAAGTCTTTTCGAGGGCGGATTTCTTGGGCTCGACAACATTGGCGTATTCGACCGCAGCGCCCCGTTGCCGACTGGTGGTTATCTGGAGCAGGCCGACGGCACGGCCTGGGTCGCCCTGTTCTGTCAGAACATGCTGGAGATCGCCGTCGAGTTGGCCGCTCACGATTCGACATACGAAGAACTCGCAAGCACATACGCGTGGGAGTTCCTGCTTATCGCCCGAGCGATGAACGCGGTCGGTCCACAGGGCATGTGGGACGAAGATGACGGTTTTTATTACGATGTCCTTCGCCTGCCCGACGGAAATGCGACGAGGCTGAAGGTGCGGTCGATGGTTGGACTGCTACCGCTCTGCGCGACGACCGTCGTCGAGAAATGGCAGCGTGAGCGCGTGCCCCGGTTGGCGGCGGCCTTTTCCGGCCGGTTGCGCCGAATGCCGGAGCTGATCGAGTCGATCCACGCGACCGGACCCGGCCATTTCGGCGTCGGAGAAACCGGCATCATGGGCCTCGTCAACGAGGGGCGGCTGCGCCGGATTCTCGCTCGCATGCTCGACGAGAACGAGTTTCTGAGCCCCTACGGCATCCGCTCGCTGTCAAGATATCATGCCGAGCACCCCTACGTGTTTTCGGTCGGCGGGCAGGAATATCGGGTTGGTTATCTGCCGGCGGAATCGGATTCCGCAATGTTCGGCGGCAATTCCAACTGGCGCGGCCCGGTTTGGATGCCGGTCAACGGGCTGATAATCCGGGCGCTTTTGCACTACTACGCGTATTACGGCGACAGTTTTAAAGTCGAGTGCCCGACCGGCTCCGGGCGGCTGATGACATTGTTCGAGGTGGCGCGCGAGATCGCCGATCGCCTGACCCGCATCTTTCTGCGCGACGGCGATGGGCGCCGGCCGGTATTTGGCGGCGCCGCGAAGCTTCAGAGCGACCCGAACTGGCGTGATCACCTGTTGTTCTATGAGTATTTCCACGGCGACAACGGCGCCGGCATCGGCGCCAGCCATCAGACCGGCTGGACCGGATTTGTTGCGAGGTTGAACACTGGTCTCGGGCGCCTCGAACCTGAGGTTGTGCGGGGCGGCCGGCCGCCCCCCGCCGGTCTCGACAGAGGACGAAGTCGAAACTGACAGCGGCTTCCGGTAGCGCCGCCCGGTTCACACGCTTCAACGCGGACCGGGCGATGGCGCCCTCGGTCGAAACCGCGCCTCACATGTCCTGGATCACGACCACCGCGGCGCGGTTTGTGCGGAGACGCGTCTGATCCGGGGTCGGTACGCGCTGATCCTTCTCACCCATCGCCCGCGTCAACACCCGATTGGGAGCCACGCCCGCTCCGATCAGATACTGGCGCACCCCGTCCGCGCGCTTCGCCGACAGCTCCAGGTTGGAATCTTCCTTGCCGACAGTGTCGGTAAACCCGAACACCCATATGTTGACCGGCCGGCATTTCCACGCGGCGGCGACCTGATTGAGCGTGTCCCGAGCCTCCTCGCCGACCCACGTTTTGTTGAACCCGAATTCCGTCGTGTATTGCGTCGGCGCGTTCACCGGCGGGTCCTTAACCTCGATTTTCATGCCCTGAGCGCCAAAGCCGAGAGCGGCGCCTCTGGTGTTGGAAGCCAGGCTGATCCTCACGTCGTTCGCGCTGTTTTTCATGTTTGTCATGCCGGCGCCGGCGAGCACGGTGGCCTCGCCCTGCGTCGCGAGGTAATCGCCCGTCAGATCCGAGACTTTTTTCAACCCGGTGACCGCGCCAGAGGCGGCGATCTGCGACACGCCGGCCTGCAGCCCGCCGCCGAACCCCGAGACCCTGAACGGATAGGTGCAGTTCGTACCCAAATTGGGCAGGTGCAGCAGACCCTCGCCGAATTGCCCGGCGAGACCCAGACCGATCGAGGTCGAATCCATCTCGACCCATGGGTAGTTTGGTTCCTGGGCGAAGGTGGACGCGCCGCCCGAGGTGGCAAGGATCACCGAAGCACAAAACGCCAAAGACTTACGCATCGCCATAACCAACGTCTCCCCGGCAAAGTCGCAATTGTGGCCGAACGCGCCAGAAACCGCAGTGAAATAGGCAGAGGACGCCCGGAAGGCTTGGGAAGCTGATGCGGTCCGGTCGCGGCCAGCATCGGTTCATTTTAACGCGCTGACGGCCGCGAGACATTCTACCGCAGGGCGCACCTCGCCGGGTAGATTTATTTGACCTGGATCAAAATCCCGGTTGACCGAACAGGTTGCATTCTGATGAAATTGCTCCGGGCGTAGAGTAATCGGCCAAGGGATGTGGCGGTGTCCCGGCAGATCCAGGATTTCGCCGGGAGTCTGGTCGCGCGAGGAAGGGAATCATCGCCGGCTCCGAGACAATGCCCACGCTTAGGAGGCGCTTTGACGCGCTCGATATTGGACCGGCCTCGGGTGGCTGTCGGATTTTACCGGGAAATGCCATTCACGCTCCCCGGCGCACGGAATTCATCAGCTGCGTAATCATGGGAGACGCCGTCGCGCGACAAAACCCTGGACAAGCAACCTCGGTTATGGGCGTGCTCTGCAGGACCCGGCGCTGAAGGCTTGGCGTGGACGCGATGAAAATCTCACGATCGGCGCGCGGGCCATCGCCTTGCGCGCTCGTGCAACAGCGCCGCGAGCCTCGGAGCCTGTTCGGAAGAGATCGAGAGCCACGCTCTTTGACGCGGATGCGGTGTCGTACCGCGTCCGGCCGAAACATCGCAAGCAACATCGGGTTCAGGAAGCGTCGGTGGTTGCTTCGTCACCTGCTGCTTACCGATTACAGGAGTTTTGAATGCCGGATGTGCTGTCGGACGCCGAGCGGTCGCTGATCGATGCATATTGGCGCGCGGCGAATTATTTGTCGGTGGGCCAGATCTACCTTTACGACAATCCGCTGCTCAAGGAACCGCTTTCGAAGGAGCACATAAAGCCGCGGCTTCTGGGGCATTGGGGGACGACGCCGGGTCTCAATTTCATCTACGTCCACCTGAACCGGCTGATTAAGAAATACGACCTCGACATGATCTACATCACCGGTCCGGGGCATGGCGGGCCGGCGCTGGTCGCGAACGCCTATCTCGAGGGGACGTACAGCGAGGTTTATCCGAACATCTCGGCCGACGAACCGGGGATGAAGCGGCTGTTCACGCAGTTCTCGTTTCCCGGCGGGATCCCGAGCCATGTCGCGCCGGAGACGCCGGGTTCGATCCATGAGGGCGGCGAACTCGGCTACGCGCTCTCGCACGCCTACGGCGCGGCCTTTGACAACCCCGATCTGATCGTCGCCTGCGTCGTCGGCGACGGCGAGGCGGAAACGGGTCCGCTGGCGACCGGCTGGCACTCGAACAAGTTCCTGAACCCCGCCGCGGACGGTGCGGTTCTGCCAATCCTCCACCTCAACGGGTACAAGATCGCCAACCCGACGATCCTCGCCCGGATCAGCCACGACGAACTGGATCAACTGTTCCGTGGATACGGGTACACCCCGTACTATGTCGAGGGCGACGATCCGCCAAAAATGCATGAACTGATGGCGGAAACGCTGGAAACCGTCGTCGCCGAGATCAAGCGCATCCAGACCGACGCGCGGAACGGGAGCAAAGCGCGCCCGCGCTGGCCGATGATCGTACTGCGCAGTCCCAAGGGCTGGACCTGCCCGAAGGAAATCGACGGAAGGCGCACCGAGGGCTACTGGCGCTCGCACCAGGTTCCGATGGGCGAGATGCACGAAAATCCCGAGCACGTGCGCATCCTCGAAGGCTGGATGAAGAGCTACCGGCCGGAGGAATTGTTCGACGGCAACGGCCGGCTGCGTCCCGAACTGGCCGCGCTGCCGCCGCGCGGAGAGCGGCGCATGAGCGCCAACCCGCACGCCAACGGCGGCTTGCTGCTGCGCGATCTGCGGCTGCCCGACTTCCGCGACTATGCGGTCGAGGTGCCCGCGCCCGGCGCAACTACGGCGGAATCGACCAGGGTAATGGGCCGCTTTCTGCGCGATGTCATGAAGCTGAACATGGAATCGCGCAACTTCCGCCTGTTCAGCCCGGACGAAAACAACTCAAACCGCTGGCAGGACGTGCTCGACGTCACCAATCGCGCCTGGATGGCGGAAATCGAGCCATACGATGACCATCTCGCCGCTGACGGGCGCGTCATGGAGGTGTTGAGCGAGCATCAATGTCAGGGCTGGCTCGAAGGCTATCTGCTGACCGGCCGGCACGGCTTCTTCTCGTGCTACGAGGCCTTCATCCACATCATCGATTCGATGTTCAACCAGCACGCCAAGTGGCTTAAGGTATGCAACGAGATCCCGTGGCGGCGGCCGATCGGATCGTTGAACTACCTGCTGTCGAGCCATGTCTGGCGGCAGGATCACAACGGGTTCAGCCATCAGGACCCTGGGTTCATCGATCACGTCGTGAACAAAAAGGCGGAAGTGGTCCGCGTCTACCTGCCGCCCGACGCCAATTGCCTGTTGTCGGTCACCGATCACTGTCTGCGCAGCCGCAATTACGTGAATGTCGTCGTGGCCGGCAAACAGCCGGCGCCGCAATGGCTGACGATGGACGAGGCATTGAAGCATTGCGAGCGGGGGCTTGGGATCTGGGAGTGGGCCAGCAACGATCGCGGCGGGGAGCCGGATGTCGTGATGGCCTGCTGCGGCGACGTGCCGACGCTGGAGACGCTGGCCGCCGTCGATCTGCTGCGCCGGTATATGCCCGAGCTGAAAGTCCGTGTCATCAACGTCGTCGACCTGATGACCTTGCAGCCCCGCAGCGAACATCCGCACGGATTGCGGGACGGCGATTTCGACGCGCTGTTCACGACCGACAAGCCGATCATCTTCGCGTTCCACGGCTATCCCTGGCTCATTCACCGCCTGACTTACCGCCGCAACGGTCACGATAACCTGCACGTGCGCGGCTACAAGGAAGAGGGCACGACCAGCACCCCGTTCGACATGTGCGTGATGAACGACATCGACCGGTTTCATCTGGTTGGCGACGTGATCGATCGCGTTCCGAAGGCCGGCGCCCGCGCCGCCTATGCCAAACAGGCGATCCGCGACAAGCTCATCGAGCACAAGCAGTACATCGCCCGCTACGGCGACGACATGCCGGAGATCGCGAACTGGAGCTGGGGCCGGGAGGCGGTCGCGTCGAGCGCGCGCTCGACCGAGGCCGACAACGTCTGATCGCGGAGGCGTTCGATGAACGTTTTCGCGATCCGGCACGGCGAAACCGCCTGGAGCCTCAGCGGCGAGCATACCGGCACGACCGATATCCCGTTGACCGACAACGGACGCCGGCTTGCCCGACAGTTGCGCCCTGTGCTGGCCAAGGAGAATTTCGCGCTGGTCCTCGTCAGCCCGATGCAGCGGGCCCGCGAAACCGCCGCTCTGGCGGGGTTCGGGGACAGGGCTGTGGTCGAACCCGACCTGATGGAGTGGAATTACGGCGAGTACGAGGGGATCACGACGGCGCAGATTCACAAGACGCGTCCCGGTTGGCAGGTCTTCAACGACGGGTGTCCGGGCGGCGAGACGCCGGAACAGATCGGCGCGCGGGTCGATCGCGTGATCGCGCGGGTCCACGCGGCGTCCGGCGACGTGGCGCTGTTCGCGCATGGTCATGTGCTGCGGGTGCTCGTCGCGCGGTGGATCGGGTCGCCGGCCGGGAGCGGGCAGCATTTTCTGCTCGATACCGGAACGCTCTGCATCCTCAGCGACTATCGCGGCGTCCCGGCGGTCAAAGTGTGGAACGGACCGATCGCGGTTTAGGGCTTCCGGACATCTCTCGCACGATCGAAATCCGGCCGTTTGCCGCGCCGGTCAGGGGAGCAAAAGCGTGAACGACGACCAGACGGATCCTGTCGCCCGTTGGGCGGACGAGCCGATCCCGACAGACCTGTTGCGGCAGTACGGCTGCGGTCCGATCCAATTCACCGGCAGCGGCGACGCGCTTTACGAACGTCACCTGATGTTCGACGCCGTTCTCGATCCGGCCGATGTCGGGCCGCGGCAGCGTTACGAGGCGGTAGCGCGCTCGGTGCGGGATGTCCTGTCGCAGCGCTGGCACCGCACCGAGCACACCTATCAACAGGAAAACCCGAAACGGGTCTACTACCTGTCGATGGAGTTCCTGATCGGGCGCTCGCTGTCCAACAACATCCTGAACCTGCGTCTCGACCCGGTCGCGAGCCGCTTCCTCGACGCAAAGCAGCTCGACGGCCTCTCGATCCGGGAGGAGGAGCCGGATGCCGGGCTCGGCAATGGCGGGCTCGGCCGGCTCGCCGCGTGCTTTCTCGATTCGATGGCGACGATGCAGCTCCCGGCGATGGGATATGGGCTGCGCTACGAATACGGCATCTTCAAGCAGACGATCGAGGACGGCTGGCAGCGCGAGCAGCCCGATAACTGGTTATGGTGGCCGGACCCTTGGGAAGTCCCTCGACCGCACGAAGCGGTGGAACTCAAGCTCGGCTGCTCATTCGAGGTGCAGGGCGGCAGCTTGCGGGCGATCACCGACCTGCCGTCCAGCCTGCTCGGCGTGCCGTTCGATCGCCCGGTCGTGGGTTATGGCGGCAAGACGATCAACACGCTGCGGCTGTGGGCGGCGGCAACCCCCAGCGGCTTCGATTTCCAGGTGTTCAGCGCCGGCGAGTTCGTCAGCGCGCTGGCGAAGCAACTCGCCGCGGAATCGGTGACCCGAGTGCTCTATCCGGACGACTCGACGAGCATGGGGCAGGGGCTTCGCTTCGTGCAGGAATATTTCCTCGTCGCCTGCTCGCTCGCCGACCTGATCAGGCGCTTTCGCCGGACCAACGGCGATTGGAGTGCGCTGCCCGACAAGGTGGCGATCCAGCTCAACGACACCCACCCGGCGCTGGCTGTCCCGGAACTGATGCGCATCCTGCTCGACGATGCCGGGCTTGGATGGGATGAGGCCTGGGATCTGACGCGGCGCACCCTCGCCTACACGAACCATACGCTGCTGCCGGAGGCCTTGGAAAAATGGCCGCTGCGCTGGTTCGAAATGCTGCTGCCGCGGCAGCTGGAGATCGTCTACGAGATCAATCGCCGCTTTATCGATGAGGTCCGGAGCCGATTTCCCGGCGACGAAGGCCGGGTCGAGCGGGCGAGCCTGATCGAGGGCGGCAGCGATCGGAAAATCCGCATGGCCAATATGGCGATCGTCGGTTCGCACAGCACAAACGGCGTCGCCGCGATCCATTCCGGTCTGCTGCGCACCACCACGGTAAAGGACCTCGCCGAACTGTTCCCGGAACGCTTCAACAACCCGACGAACGGCGTCACGCCGCGGCGCTGGCTGCTGCTCTCGAACCCCGAGCTTGCCGGCTGCATCACCGGCGCGATCGGCGACGGCTGGATCACCGACCTCGCGCAGCTGGCGAAGCTGAAGCCGTTAGCCGATGACCGCGCCTTCCGCGACGCGGCGCGCCAAGCCAAACGCGACGCCAAGGCGCGGTTTTCGGACTGGCTCAAATCGAGCGCGGGCATAGCGGTCGACCCGGATTCGATCTTTGATGCCCAGGTGAAGCGCATCCACGAGTACAAGCGGCAGCTGCTCAATGGGCTGCGCATCGTCGTCCTGTACAACAGACTGCGCCGGAACCCCGATGCCGAGATCGCGCCGCGCACGTTCTTTTTCGCCGGCAAGGCGGCGCCCGCTTATCATTTGGCGAAGCTGATCATCAAATTCCTCAACAATCTTGCCGGCACGATCGATGGCGACCCGGCGGTGCGCGGACGGCTGCGCGTCGTTTTTCTGCCCGATTACGACGTGTCGCTGGCCGAGCGGCTGATCCCGGCAAGCGATGTGTCGAACCAGATTTCGACCGCCGGCTACGAGGCGAGCGGCACCAGCAACATGAAGTTCATGATGAACGGCGCATTGACGATCGGCACGCGCGACGGCGCCACGATCGAGATGGCCGAGGCGGCCGGCGAGGAAAACTTCTTCCTGTTCGGGTTGACGGCGGAAGAGGTCGCCGGCAGCCGCGGCTGGTACAACCCGCACTGGCATTACGACAACGAGCCGGAAACGCGCGCCGCCCTCGACCTCATTTTCTCGAACCACTTCAGCCGCAACGAGCCGGGGGTTTTCGAGCCGTTGCGCGATGCGCTGCTGACCCATGGCGACCATTACATGCATCTGGCCGACCTCGGGTCGTATCTCGATGCCGACCGGCGCCTCCTGGAGCTTTACGCCGATCGCGACGGCTGGGCGAGGAAGGCGATCCTGAACGTCGCCGGCTCCGGCCGGTTTTCGAGCGACCGCACGATCGCCGAATACGCCGCCGAAATCTGGAATGCCCGGCCCTGTCCGGTGCCGTAAGCGCTGTCGGCGGGACGGGCAAGCGCCATGCCATCGCGGGCGCCGGGCAACAGGAAGTACCGCCCGGCTTGGACCGTTTTTCCGGACAGGCTGGTTCGAAAGGGACGGCTTTCAATCGGCAATTGGAACAACATGCCATTGTCGCCTACAGCGGGTAGGCCAAGCGCGGATGCGACGGCTTCCGAGCCATCGCGCGCCCCGCGACAAAGCGGCGGCGAAATTTCCTCGCCGCGACCCGCCTTGGCCCGGCTATAATCTGGCGCCAACCGGCGGAACGCCTGGGGAATGCCCGGTCGCCTCTCTCCCTGCCAGGTGGCGTCGCTGTTCGCATAGCGTGAGGTGCGGTCATGCCGCGGGTGAGCGAAATCGAAGAGGCGGGAGGCGATCCCGTCCTGACCGAACTGTTCGGCAAAGAACGCGAACGGTTCGGGGACCTGCTGAACTCGACAAAGGTCATGGCGCATTGTCCGCCAATCCTGCAGGCGGCAAAGGCGCTCGGCGCCGCGATCGAGAAATCGGGGCAATTGCCGGCGGGGCTGCTGCCGCTGGTGTATTTGCGGGTCGCCACGCTCAACGGATGTCCATTCTGAATCGACATCAATTCCCACCGTGTGCGGGAAGGCGATGGCGGCGAGGCGAAACTGGTCGAGGTGACGCGTTGGCGCGACAGCGCGGTGTTCAGCGATGCCGAGCGCGCGGCGCTCGAATACGCCGAGCGCATGACGATCACCGGCGAGAAGGTCGATGACGCGTTGTCCGCCCGGCTCCGGGACTATTACAGCGAGGCGCAGATTGTCGAGTTGACCGCGGCGATCGCGTTCGAGAATTTCCGCAGCAAGCTCAACCCCGCGCTCGGGGTCGCGGCGCAGGGTTCCTGCCTGATCCCGCAGCGTTAGAGCCGCCCCTGGAGCAACGAAATATGCCGAATCCGACCCACATCAACGTCGCAACCGTGCGGGAATGGCTCGGCGACGGCGGCGAGATCGCGTTTCTCGATGTCCGCGAGGAGGGCCAGCACGGCGCCGGGCACCCGCTGCTTGCCGTCAACCTGCCGTACAGCCGGCTCGAACTCGATATCGGCCGTCTGGTGCCGCGGCGCGCGTGCCGGATCGCATTGATCGACGACGGCGACGCCGTGGCCGAGAAGGCGGCGCGCCGGTTGGCTGGCCTCGGGTACACCGCGGTGCATGTCGTGAGGGGCGGCGTAAGCGGCTGGGAGGCCGCGGGGCATCCGCTGTTCCCAAGCACAAACGTCCCGAGCAAGGCCTTTGCCGAGATCGTCGAGATAGATCGGCACACGCCGCACGTCACCCCGGCGGAACTCGATAGGCTGCGGCGCGAGGGAACGAAGGTGGCGGTGCTCGACAGCCGCACGGTCGAGGAGTTCAACCGCTTTCACGTGCCTGGCGCGGTGACCTGTCCCGGCGCTGAGCTGGTGCATCGTTTCGCCGATCTGGTGCCCGGCGCGGACACGCTCGTCGTCGTCTCCTGCGCGGGCCGGACGCGGAGCATCATCGGCGCGCAATCGCTGATCAACGCGGGCGTGCCGAACAAGGTTGTGTCGTTGCAGGGCGGCACGCAGGCGTGGCGCCTCGCCGGGCTGGAGCTGGAGCGCGACACCGGGGCATCGCTCGCCCCGGTCAGCAAGGCGGCGGCGGAGGCCGCGCAACTGCTCGCCGAGAATGTCGGCAGGCGCTTCGGCATCGGGCGCATCGATCGCGCGACGCTGGATAAATGGCTTGGCGAGAGCGAGTCGCGGACGACTTGTCTGCTCGACGTGCGCACGCCGGACGAATACGCGGCCGGACATCTGCCGGGCTCGGTGTCGGCCGAGGGAGGCCAGTTGGTGCAGGCGATCGACCGCTGGGTCGGCACTCGGGGCGCCCGGCTCGTGCTGGTTGACGATACCGGAACGCGCGCCGTCATGACCGCGCATTGGCTGCAACAGATGGGATGGGATGTCGTCGTGCTCGACCGGGCATTCGACGGCCAAGCTCTCGAAACCGGCGCCGCCGGGTCGCGGCCAGCTCTGCCTGATGTGCCTGTGATCGGGGCGGCCGAGGCGGGGCATTGGCTCAACGAGGGCGACGCCGCGTCGATCGCGATCATGCCGAGCGGCGCGTATCGCCAGGGGCATCCCGAAGGCGCCGCGTGGGCGATCCGTCCGCGTCTCGATCGCCTGCCCGAGAGCGTACTCCGCGCCCGCCGTATCCTCGTGTTTGCCGATGACCCCGAGGTTGGGACGCTGGCCGCCGCCGATCTCGCGGAGATCGCCGCAGGGGCGGCAATCGCGCTGGTGCAGGGCGGCATCGACGGTTGGCGCGCCGGGCATCCATTCGAGGCCTCGCCCGGCGACCCGTCCGACGCGGACCGCATCGATTACATCTTCTGGAACCACGACCGCCACACCGGCAACCAGGAAGCGATGCGCGCCTACCTGCGGTGGGAGACCGAATTGCCCGGCGAGATCGCGCGCGACGGTCTCGCCGGGTTCCGCCTCGCTTCCGTATAGGGGAGACAGCGGCGGCCCGCAGCCTGTAGACTCGCTGGCGTAGACAGGCGAGAGCAGGGGGCTGCGATGTCCGATCCGTTAACTCCGGAGCACTTCGCTTTTCTGGCCGCGCGGGCCGGGCTCGACCCGGCGAAGATCGGCGCCGAACGGTTCGAGGAACTGCGCCAGGGCACCCGTTTTCTCGAACGCTTCCGCGGCAGCGTGCGCCGCGGACGGGACGGCGGGCCGCGCGACCGCGCCGCCGAGCCGGCGCACATATTTGTCCACCCGAAGCCGTGAGAGCGCAGCGATGGACCCGACGCAACTCTCGGCCGCCGAAGCCGGACGCGCGATCGCTGGCGGCAGCCTGTCGCCGGTTGCGCTAACCGAGGCCTATCTCGACCGGATCGCCGCGCTCGACGGCGAATTGCACAGTTATGTCCTGGTGCTTCGGGACGAGGCGCTGGACGCGGCGCGGCGGGCCGAGCGCGAGATCCGCGACGGGCGCTCGCGCGGTCCGCTGCACGGCGTTCCGATCGGCCTCAAGGATATCTACAAGACGAAAGGCATCCGCACTACCGCCGGGTCGCGCGTCTATCTTGATCATGTGCCGGACGAGGACGCCGAGAGCTGGGTGCGGCTGCGCGACGCCGGGATGATCCTGCTCGGCAAGCAGGAGACGCACGAATTCGCGATCGGCGGCCCCGATTTCACCTTGCCGTTCCCGCCGGCGCGCAACCCGTGGAACCCGGCGCACTATCCCGCGGGATCGTCGAGCGGCACCGCGGCGGCGGTCGGCGCGCATCTCTGCGCCACCGGCATGGGATCGGACACCGGCGGATCGATCCGCGGCCCGGCCGCCTATTGCGGCCTTATCGGGCTGAAGCCGACCTACGGCAGGGTCAGCCGGCGCGGCGTCTTTCCGCTGTCCTATACGCTCGATCATTGCGGGCCATTGACCCGCACGGTCGAGGATTGCGCACTGATGATGCAGGCGCTGGCCGCCTACGACCCGCTCGATCCGGCTTCGGCCGATGTGCCGGTCCCGGATTACCGCGCGGCGCTCTCGCCTCGGCTCGACGGCATGAGAATTGGCGTGATCCGCCACTGGCACGAGCGGGATGCCGTGGCCGGTTTCGGGCCGGACAGCGCGCCGTCGCCGACCTATGTCGCCGCCTTCGACGCCGCCTGCCGGACGCTGGAGGCGCTCGGCGCGCGGCTCGTCGATGTCACGGTGTCGCCGCTGATCGATTTCGCGGACGCGAACCGGATCATCATGATGGCCGAGGCCTATGCGCTGCACGAGAGCGACTTCCGTGCGCGGCCGCATCTGTTCGGGCGGCACATGTTCGCGCGGATCGGGCTTGGCGCGTTCCTGTCGGCGGCGGACTACATCGAAGCCATCCGCCAGCGCCGCGAGCTGTGCCAGGAAATGGCCGGGGCGCTGGCCGGCGTCGATGCGATCGTTTCCGCCAATACCACGGGTCCAGCCCCGCGCATCGACGCGGTCGGGACCTATGCGACCTTCGAGCGCGCGTCGTATACGGCGCCGTACAACATAACCGGATTGCCGGCAATGTCGGTGCCGATCGGGTTTGAGGACGGGCTGCCGCTGGCGTTCCAGATCGCCGCCGGACCCTTTGACGAAGCCGGGATGCTGCGGGTCGGTCACGCCTTCGAGCAGGCCAGCGACGTCCGATTGACACGGCCGCCGCTGGCGGCGCCGCTCGCTTGATTGCTCGGGACCGGCGCGAAGTCGCGCCGGACCGGCATCGTTGCCGTGTCGGTTTGCGACAGCGCATGACCGGATATGACCGAAAAATGACCGAGGCCGGGGAACCTCGCGGCAAATCGGGCGTTTAGGAGGCAGCTGTCTGCGACGGCGCGGTCCTGGACCGTGCGAGGAACGGGTCGTACACAATCCGTTTCTGCTGCCGTACGAAATTCCGCGCGGCGGAATGTATGCCGCGGCCCCGATGCTGATCCCGGGAAAGCGCATCGGAGTGCAGTCCGAGAAATTCGGGTCGCAGATCGCGGTTGCGGTGTCGGATGCCGCCGGTCACGGGCGAGGCCCTCGGGTTTCCCCGGGACCGGCGGCAATCTGTGTGGCAGGGCCATTCCCGTGCAAGCCGCGATCGCCGCGACCTTTCGGGCGCAACCGCGGGGGGCCGGTCGATGAGGGAAGGGCTGCGCGTCTACAATCTGTTTCCGACCCTCGCCGGGTCGATCGCGGAGTGGACCGCGCAGTTGCCGCGCATCGCGGCAATGAAGTTCAACGCGGTCTACGTCAATCCGTTTCACTATCCCGGCTTCTCCGGCAGTCTCTACGCGGTCAAGGACTACTATCGGCTCAACCCTCGGTTTCGCGGCACGGCGCGCCGCTCGGATGACGACCTGCTGCGCGCTTTTACCAAGGCGGCGGAAGGGCAGGGGCTGCGTGTCATCATGGACCTCGTCGTCAACCATACGGCGAAGGACAGCGAGCTGGCGGCACGCTGGCCACAATGGTTTGCGCGGGATGCGAAGGGTGAAATCCGGTCGCCGTTTGCTGTCGATCCCGACGATCCAAAAAAGACAACGGTATGGGGCGATCTGGCGGAGCTCGACTATCGGCCGCCGCAGCGCGACGAGATCGCGGCGTATTTCGAGGACCTGGTGCGCCATTATGTCGATCTTGGGTTTCGCGGCTTCCGCTGCGACGCGGCCTACAAGGTACCGACCGAAGTGTGGCGCCGGCTGGTCGATGCCGCTAAGGAACGCGATCCCGACGTCTTGTTCTGCGCCGAGAATCTCGGGGCGAGCGAGGAGGAGGTTCTGGCGCTCGACGGCGCCGGCTTCGATTACCTGTTCAACAGCCTCAAATGGTGGGATTTCGAGGGTTCCTGGCTGCTCGATCAATACGAGAAATTCCGCCACATCGCGCCATCGATCGCGTTTCCGGAAAGCCACGACACCGAGCGGCTCGTCACCGAACTCCTGGCGGCCGGGTTTCCGGAGGACCAGATCGAGGCGCGTTACCGGCAGGCCTACGCGCTGTCGGCCGCGTTCTCGACCGGCGTGATGATGCCGATGGGATTCGAATACGGCTGGTCGCGACGCATCTCGGTCGTGTCGAACGGCGAGCAGGAGGAGCGGGAGCGGTCGCGGTTCGACTTGCAACCGTTCATCGCCGCCGTCAACCGCATGAAGGCGTCGATCCCGGCGCTCAACGAGGAAGGGCCGCAGCGCCGTTTGTCGCCGCCCGACGATCCCCTTCTGCTATTGCTTCGGCAGACCGAGAACGGTGGCGACCGCGCGCTGATCCTGGTCAATACGCAAGAGAGCGAGCCGCGCGACGTGGTTCTGCGAGGGCTGTTGTCGGCGGCGGGACTGGGCAAGCTCGACGATCGGTCGGTCGTAACCGACGCGCTCGCCGCGGCCGAGGCGACGCCGGTGCCGGCTCGGTTCCGGGTCGCGCCGCTCGAAATGCGCGTTCTGCACGCGACGCCTCGCCCGGTGCGGCGCGTGCCGATCGCGCCGCGTCCCGATATCGGCCGCAACCCCGGACACCGCGCGGAATGGCGGCCCGATGCGCGCATTCTGATCGAGGATGTCTGGCCCGAGATCGATGCCGGCCGTTATCCGGTGAAGCGGGTCATCGGCGACGAGGTCGCGGTCTGGGCCGATATTTTCCGCGATGGGCACGACACGATAGCGGCGGTTCTGAAATACGGTTTCGCGGGCGAGGATTGGCAAGAGGCGCCGTTCGCCTTGTTCGATAACGACCGCTGGGCGGCGCATTTCCGGCCCGACCGCGTCGGAGGCTGGCGCTACACGATCGAGGCCTGGACCGACCGTTTCGCGAGCTGGCGCGCCGATCTTCTGAAGAAGCAGGAGGCTGGGCAGACCGTCGCGCTCGAACTGGTTGAAGGCGAGGCGCTGATCGAGCAGGCGATCGAGTACGCGGACCGCAAGGACCAGACGCGGCTGCGCGCCATCGCGAAGGAAATCGCGTCGGCGGCGCAGCCGGAGCGCACCGCCCTGATGCTGTCCGATGAGCTGGGCGGGCTGATGGCCCGCGCCGACCGCCGGGCAGACGCCGTGCGGTATCCGCGCGAGTTGGAGCTGGTCTGCGACCGGGTCGAGGCGCGGTTCGCCTCATGGTACGAGATGTTCCCGCGCAGCCAGGGAACCGACCCCGCCCGGAGCGCGACATTTGACGACATGACCACCCGGCTCGACGAGATCGCCGGGCTCGGCTTCGATGTCGTCTATCTTGTACCGATTCACCCGATCGGCCGCGTCAACCGCAAGGGTCGCGACAACGCCACCGTCGCGCAGCCGGGCGACCCGGGCAGCCCCTACGCGATCGGCGCGGAGGAGGGCGGGCACACGGCGGTGCATCCCGATCTCGGCACGCTTCAGGATTTCCGCCGTTTTGTCGCTGCCGCAGCCGAACGCGGCATGGAGATCGCGCTCGATTTCGCGATCCAATGCGCCCCGGATCATCCGTGGGTTCGGGAGCACAAGAACTGGTTCCAGTACCGCCCCGACGGCTCGATCAGGTTCGCCGAAAATCCTCCGAAGAAATACGAGGACATCGTCAACGTCGATTTCTACAACCCCGACCGCGAGGCGCTGTGGCGCGAGCTGCGCGATGTGGTCCTGTTCTGGATCGAGCAGGGGGTGCGGACGTTCCGAGTCGATAACCCGCACACCAAGCCGCTGCAGTTCTGGGAATGGTTGATCCGCGAGGTCATGGCGCGCTGCCCGGACGCGGTGTTCCTGGCGGAGGCGTTCACGCGGCCGTAGATGTTGCGGGCGCTCGCCAAGGCCGGG
>JBFXDF010000055.1:0-18236 GCA_050181375.1 Alphaproteobacteria bacterium | reverse complement strand
GAGCCGTCGGCCGACAAGGTCGTCTTGCCGGTGCCCGACAGGCCGAAGAAGATCGCCGCGTCACCCTTCGGCCCGACATTGGCGGAGCAGTGCATCGGCAGCACGTCGCGCCCCGGCAGCACGAAATTCAAATAGCCGAAAACCGATTTCTTGATTTCGCCCGCGTAGCGGGTGCCGCCGATCAGCACCAGGCGGGAGGCGAAATTGACAAGGATGCACGTCTCGGAGCGAATGCCGTCGATCTCGGGAATGGCCTTGAAATCGGGCGCGTGCAGGATCGTGAAGGCCGGCTGAAAGTCTTCGAGCTCGGCCATGGGCGGCCGGATGAACATGTTGCGCGCGAACAGGCTGTGCCACGCGCCGGGGCCGACGACCCGCACCGGTAGCCGGTATTCGGGGTCGGCGCCGGCGTAGAGGTCCTGCACGAACAATTCGCGCCCTTGCAGATAGGCCAGCATCCGCTGGTGCAGACTGTCGAAGCGCTCGGGATCGATCGGCTGATTGATCGGCCCCCAATCGACCGCGTCCTTGGTGCCGGGCTCGTTGACGATGTACTTGTCGCGCGGCGACCGGCCGGTATGGCGGCCGGTATTAGCGACAAAGCTGCCGCCGAGACCGACATCGCCTTCGCCCCGCCGCACCGCGTGCTCGTAAAGAAATGGCGCCGTCAGGTTCCAATGAACCGGATGAAGATGAGGCATTCCTTGTTCGACAAGGCCGAAGCGGGGAGTACGCGCAAGCAAGCGTTTGTCCGCCTGATCCAAGCTTTCCTCCATTGACGACGGGCACAAGCCGCGCGCTGAGATTGTGAACAAGATAGGCTCGGCACATTCCCTCGGCAAGCAGCCCGGTTGCGGCGAAACCGACGCAATCAACGGCTGTGACTGGTCAGGCCGGCTGCCGCGCCTGCTCGGCGAGCAGGACGAGCACACGCCGCGCCGCCGCCGGGGTCAGGACCGGCTCCGTGAAATCGAGGCGAGCCGTCTCGCTGTCCGCATCGCTCTGGCGGCGCAGGTCCAGCCCTTCGGGGTCGATCCCGGTGATCGACCAGCCCTCGCCTGCCCGACCCAGCAGCCGCCGGGCATAAAGCTGCACGGCCGTGGAATGATCGGCGTTCATGTGGGCAACGATCTCCGGTTCGGCGGCCGCCAATGCGGATGCGTCGGCGGCAAAGCGCAGCTGCTCCCCCTCGATCCACGCGATGCGGCCGAACCCGGCCACCAAATGGCCGCGCTCGATCAGGACCCGATAGAGGTGGAAATCGGCGAATCCTGAATAGGCCGCGCTCGCCGGGTGCCGCGCAATGAAGCGGGCGGCGCGACGCGGATCGTCGCACCGTTCGGCGCGTCCAAGCAGCGTCAGCCGCGGCCCGGCGAGCGGGTCGGCATACCCGGAGGTGTTCTCGAACAGCAGCGAAATCAGAGGCTGGGAGGCGAGGTTGCTCGTGTGCTGCGCGAGATCGGACAGCAGCAGCAGCGGGCTGGCGTCGATGTCGCAGGACACCGCGACGAGCGACGCATAGGGCCGTCGGCCGAGGCTCGTCGCCAACGCGGCGTGATCCCGGACGCGGATCAGCCGCCGCGCCTCGATCGCTCGCTTCGATAAATCGCCGTTCACCAAATGCTTATTACCTGGTGGCTAGAAATGATCCAACCGGTCGTTCGCCGGAGATAGTCCTGTCCGGTAGAGGAACCGCTTGCGGCGCAAAATGTCTCCAAATCCGAATGCCGCGCGCCGCCTCGCGCGACCGCCTCCGGTCGCCGATCCGCGGCGCAGGACGGGCACCAGTAACGGCAATTCCTTACCGCCCTTTAGCTTTGCCGCGCTGCGGCCATATTTAGGGGCAAGACGGCTTGCTCCGGCCACGCGCGGCACGGCGCGGGAACGCGCCGCGGGGCAATTGGGGGATATGCCCGTGACCAGTACGATCGCACTCGTCGACGACGACCGCAACATTCTGGCTTCGGTTTCGATGGCACTGGAGGCGGAGGGGTTTGCCGTCCGCTGCTACAGCGACGGTGCGGAGGCGCTTAAGGCGATGACGGCCCAGCCGGTCGATCTCGCGGTGCTGGACATCAAGATGCCGCGAATGGACGGCATGGAGCTGCTGGGCCAGCTGCGGCGCCAGAGTCCGATCCCGGTGATCTTTCTGACATCGAAGGATGACGAGGTCGACGAGCTGCTCGGCCTTCGCATGGGCGCGGATGACTATATCAAGAAGCCGTTTTCGCAGCGCCTGCTGATCGAACGCATCCGCGCGCTGATCCGCCGCGGCGAGCTCGCGCGCAACCGCGAGGACGGGCAGGGCGAGCCGGTTATCGTGCGCGGCCAAATGACGCTCGACCCCGCCCGGCACCTGTGCACCTGGCGCGGTCAGCCGGTCGAACTGACCGTGACCGAATTTCTGATCCTCAAATCGCTGGCGCAGCGCCCCGGCCACGTGAAGAACCGCGATCAGCTGATGGACGCGGCATATGGCGAGCACATCTACGTCGACGACCGCACGATCGACAGCCACATCAAGCGGCTCCGCAAGAAGTTCAAGAACGTGGACGGAGAGTTCGCCCAGATCGAAACCCTCTATGGCGTCGGCTATCGATACCGCGACCGCTGAAGCGCCAAGCCCGCGGCCCGAGGCTGCGGCGCGGACGGGCTTCCCTGTCGCCGGCGAACTCTCGGCGTCTCCGGAGGCGACGCCGCGCCGGGGAATTGTCGCACGTGCTGTCTCCTACCTGCGCTGGCGGCTGCGATGGCCGCTGATATCGCCGCTGACGCGCCGCATCGTCGCGGTCAATGTCCTGCCGCTGGCGCTGCTCGCCCTCGGCTTCCTCTATCTTGGCAGGTTCGAGGCGAGCCTCGTCGGACAGCAGATCGAGTCGCTGCACATGCAGGGCCAGATTTTCGCCGCCGCCCTCAGCGAGGGCGCCGTACTCGATTCGGCCGACGAAGGCGAGGTTCTGCTTCCCGAGCTGTCCCGCCAGATGATGCGCCGGCTGGTCGAGCCGACCAGGACACGCGCACGCCTGTTCGATGCCCAGGGGCGGCTGATTGCCGACAGCCGTTTACTGCGCGGGCCCGGCGACCCGGTGCTGGTAACCGAACTGGAGCCGCCAAAGGGGTTTCTGTCGCGCCTCGTGGACAACGTCTGCGACTGGTTCGCGGCGCTCTCACCCGCCGGTCGCGCCGAGCCGGTTTACGAGGAGTCCGAGACCGCCGCGGCTTACGCCGAGGCTCGGTCGGCCTTGTGGGGCGAGGGCGGATCGGCGGTTCGCAACGACCCGCGAACGGGCGGGCTGGTCATCAGCGTCGCGGTACCGCTGAAGCGCCAGAAGCAGGTGCTCGGCGCGGTCATGCTATCGACGTCCGATCGGGAAATCCGCGACGAGCTGCGCCGCGTGAGGCTCGAGGTATTGCGCATCTTCGGGGTGACGCTGCTGGTGACGGTGCTGGTTTCGCTCTATCTCGCCAGTACGATCGCGCGGCCGATCCGGCGGCTCGCGGCGGCGGCGCAGCGCGCCCGCGGCCGCGGCGGGCGAATCGAAATTCCCGACGTTACCGGGCGCAATGACGAGATCGGCGAATTGGCCGGCGCGCTGCGCGACATGACCGACGCGCTGTGGCTGCGGATGAGCGCGATCGAGAGCTTTGCTGCCGATGTGGCGCACGAGATCAAGAACCCGCTCTCCTCGCTGCGCAGCGCGGTGGAGACCGTCTCGCGCATCGGCGACCCCGAGAAACAGCGCCGGCTCATTGCAATCATCCAAGAGGACGTCGCGCGGCTCGATCGGCTGATTACGGATATTTCCGATGCCTCGCGGCTCGACGCCGAATTGAGCCGCATCGAGTTCTCGTCGACCGACATCGCGGCGATGCTGCGCACGCTGGTCGAGATCCACGACACGACCCGCGCGCCGGATGCACCGCGTCTCGCGCTCGAATTCCCGGCCGATCAACCGGGCAGGCGCCGGCCGCTGATTGTGCCGGGGATCGAAAGCCGGCTGTCGCAGGTGTTTCTGAACCTGATCGCCAACGCGGTCTCGTTCAGCCCGGCCGGCGGCGAGATCCACATAGCCGCGCAGCCCGACGGCCGCGCCGTCCTCGTAACGGTCGAGGATCAAGGTCCCGGCATTCCCGGCGACAAACTGACCGCGATCTTCGACCGGTTCTATTCCGAGCGTCCGGCCGGTGAGAAATTCGGGACCCATTCCGGTCTCGGCCTGTCGATCTCGAAACAGATCGTCGAGGCGCATCGCGGCCGGATCTGGGCCGAGAACCGGCTCGACGCGGACGGTGATGTCCGCGGCGCGCGCTTCCTCATTCGCCTGCCATGCGACCCGTGAGCCAGAGCGTGCTGCTGCACGCGACGGCCGTCGCGATCGGCGGGCAGGCCGTGCTGCTGCGTGGCCCCTCCGGTTGTGGAAAATCGGACCTGGCGTTGCGGCTGATTGACGCCGGGGCGCGTCTCGTCGCCGACGATCAGTGCGTGTTGCGGCGGCATGGCGACACCCTGTTGGTGCGCGCGCCGGCGGCGATCGCGGGGCTGTTCGAGGTGCGCGGTCTCGGCATCTTGCGGCTCAACGCGCTCTCCGAGGCGCCGGTCGGGTTGATCGCCGACCTGGTGGCGGCCGAACGGATCGAACGGATGCCGCCGCCGCGGACTGGCACCCTTCTCGAGATCGCTGTCCCACTGATCGAGATAGCGCCATTCGAGGCTTCCGCCGCGGCTAAATTGCGCGTGGCGGTCCGCGTTTTCGCTCGCTCGGTGGAACCCGGCGGCGGCCAGCTTCCGGTCCTTATCCACGAATAGCGCCGGTTTCCGAAGGCCTGGATGCGAATGCCGGGACGGCACTCCGTTGTGAGGCCGACTGTTTATCAAGCGTGATGACGGACGGCTCGTTGGGCGCTATACGAGTCGATCAGACCCCCCATGCTTCCGCCGGTCATCCCCCATGAACCGGACCGGCGCAAGCCGGCATAGGCTTTGCCCTGCGTAGCAACAGTCCCGATTTGACATGACGAGCGTGATCTGCAACGGCGGCGGCCTTGCCGCGGCGGTTGCGTTGGCGGTGCCGATCCCGGCCTGCCGGACCGGCGGACGGATCGGCGAGACAGCCGAAACGCGCGAGCGGCGGCGCTCGGCGAAGGGGTGTCGATGATCGGCATGGTCTTGGTTACGCATGGACGGCTGGCGGCGGAGTTTGTCGCCGCGCTGGAGCATGTGGTCGGGCCGCAGAGCCAGGTTGGGGCCGTCTGTATCGGCCCGGAGGATGACATGGAACAGCGCCGGCAGGACATTCTGCGTTCGGTCCGCGAGGTCGATACCGGGGACGGCGTCGTCCTGTTGACCGACATGTTCGGCGGCACCCCCTCCAACCTGGCGATCTCGGTCATGGACCGCGGCAAGGTCGAGGTGATCGCCGGGGTCAACCTGCCGATGCTGATAAAGCTGGCCAGTCTGCGCCAGTCCGAAAGCCTCGAGCGCACCGTCCTCGGCGCGCAGGAGGCCGGGCGAAAATATATCAACGTTGCGTCCCAAATCCTGGCGGATGCTCGCCGATGAACCCTCGGCCCCATCTCGCGGCACTGTCCGCCATTGCTCCGAACTGCGAGGCGGCCGCCCGGCGGCTCGTGAAAATCTGCAATCAGAAGGGGCTGCACGCGCGCGCAGCCGCGCGGTTTGTGAAAACAGCCGCGCAATTCGACGCCGAGGTGACGGTGCGCAAGAACGGCACCGCCGTGTCGGGGCGTTCGATCATGGGGCTGATGATGCTGGCCGCGGCTTCGGGCACCGTCATCGAAATCGCCGCCGCCGGACCGGGCGCCGCCGCGGCGGTCGAGGCGCTGGCGCGCCTGATCGAATGCAAGTTCGATGAGCAGGATTGACGCGATCGACACAACCGAAGGAACCGCGGAACCCAGAGAACACCGGCTGGCCGGCATCGGCGTCTCGCCCGGCATTGCGATCGGTTCGGCCTATATCGGCGAGCGCGGCGATCTGCCGGTCGAGGAAACCCCTATCGACGAGGCTCGGGTAGAAGCCGAGCGCGCCCGTTTCGCCGAAGCCGTCGCGGTGTCCGCCAAGCAGCTACGAAAGCTGCGGACGCGCGCGACCGCGCTGCCCGGTTCGGCGGCCGACGAGATCGGCTATCTGCTCGATGCGCATCTCGCGATGCTGGCGAACTCGCGGCTGGTGCGCGGCGTCAACCAGCGCGTCGCGCGCCAGCGCATCAACGCCGAGCGGGCGATACAGCTCGAGATCGAGGAGATCGGCAAGGCGTTCGCGGCGATGGGCGATCCCTATCTCGCGGCCCGCATCGACGACATTCGCGTGGTCGGAACGCGGCTGATCCGCAATCTGCTCAAGAAACCTTATGTTGCCTATTCGTCGATCACCGGCGGCGCGGTCATTTTGGCCGAGGAGATCACGCCGGGCGACGCGGCGCTGATGGACCCGCGCCGGATCGGCGGCTTCGCGGCCGAATTCGGCGGGCCGGACGGCCATACCGCGATCCTGGCCCGCGCGCTCGGCCTGCCCGCGGTGCTGGCGGTTCCGGCGCTGCTGGAACGGGCGCGCGCCGGCGCGACGGTGCTGGTCGACGGCACCGAGGGTCTTGTCATTATCGATCCGCGCCCCGAAACCGTCGAGGAATATCGCGGCCGGCGCGAGGAATTGACCCGCCAGCGCCGGGCCTTGGCGCGGCTGCGCCGGGTCCCGGCGGTGACCCGCGACGGGGTCGAGATCGTGCTCGAGGCCAATCTCGAATTGCCGGTCGAGCTCGACCATGCGATCGCCAACGGCGCCACCGGGCTGGGGCTGGTGCGCACCGAATTCCTCTACATGAACCGCGAGGAGCTGCCGAGCGAGGACGAGCAGTACGAGTTTTTCGCCAGCCTCGTGCGCGGCATGGAAGGCCGGCCGGTGACCTTGCGCACGCTCGATGTCGGCGGCGACAAGCTGCCCGCGCCCTTGGCCGGGTATGCCGCGTCGGATACCGCGAACCCGGCGCTGGGGCTGCGCGCAATCCGGCTGTCGCTGCGCGAGCGGCGCCTGCTCGACACGCAGCTCGCGGCGATGCTGCGCGCCGCCAATGACGGCCCCGTGCGCATCCTGCTGCCGCTGGTTTCGACCTTGGGCGAGCTGGCGCGCACCCGCGAGGCGCTGGAGCAGGTGGCGCGCCGGCTGCGCCGCCGCAATGTGCCGATCCCGGACGAGCTGCCGCCGCTGGGGACGATGATCGAGGTGCCGAGCGCGGCGCTGGCGGCCGACGCGCTGGCCGCCGAAGCCGATTTTTTCGCGATCGGCACCAACGACCTGATCCAGTACACGCTGGCGATCGACCGCACCGACGAGCAGGTCGCCTATCTTTTCACGCCGCTGCACCCGGCGGTACTGCGCCTCATACAGTTCGCGGTCGAGGCGGCGGAGCGGCGCGGCATCCCGGTCAGCGTATGCGGCGAGATGGCCGGCGATCCGAGGTATTCGGCGCTGCTGCTGGGCCTGGGGCTGCGCGAATTGTCGATGGCGCCGCGCAGCATCCCGCGCGTCAAGCAGCGCATCCGCAGCCTCGACATGGTGGCCGCGACGCGGCGGGCGCGCGCGATCCTCGACCAGGCCGATGTCGAGCGGGTGACGGCGCTGCTCGACGACTTCAACGCCAGCCTCGAACCGGCCTAGGGACCGGATTTCCCTGCTATCAGGGAAAACCCGCGTCAGGGTAGGGCGAGAGCCGCGGAATCCTTCGTGCTTCTTTGGAAATTCCCGTGAGCGATCAGGGAATTTTCCGTGAGCGATCAGGGAACCGGTTCCGCGTATCAGGGAATTATCACATCGAAGTTGTGCTTTCCGTATCGCTAATGAAGCCCGATTTCGGGACCCGAAACCGCCGGACTTATACGACACGAAAATGGCAATTTTACCGGCGGCCGATCATGATCGTCGCGGGGCGATGCGCGCGACTTGGGCAAAGCGAGGCGGCGATGCAATTCGGCTATTTTACGCTGAGCGACAACAACTACGCCGGCAACCGGCGCGGCGCCAACCAGTTTGTCGCCGACATTCTCGACGAGGCGCTCTATGCCGAGGAGATCGGGCTGCATTCGGCGTGGATCGGCGAGCATCATTTTAGCACGCTCGGCGTCCTGTCCTGCCCCGACCTGGTGCTGGCGCAGGTGGCGGCGCGCACCAGCCTGATACGGCTCGCGCCGGCGGTCACGGTACTGCCGCTGCACCATCCGATCCGGGTCGCCGAGCAATGGGCGACCTTAGACCTGTTGTCGGGCGGGCGGGTCGATTTCGCCGCCGGGCGCGGCTACGACCGGCGCGAATACGGACCGTTCGGCGTGTCGTTCGAGGACAACCAGGCGATCTTCGAGGAGGGGATGGAGATCGTGCGGCGGCTGTGGTCCGACGACGCGCCGCTGACGCATCGCGGCCGGCATTACCAATTCGACAATGTCGCGATCACGCCGCGCCCGGTGCAGCGCCCGATCCCTGCCTATGTCGCCTCGTTCTCGCGACCGTCGATCGAACTCGCCGCCCGGCTCGGCTGCAACCTGATTGTCGCGCCGTTTGCCGCGGCGATGACGTTCGGCGGGCTGCGCCAGGTGCGCGATCTCTATCGCGAGACCTGCGCCCGGCACGGCAAGCAGCCGGGGCGGCTGATGTGCAGCTATTTCCTGCATTTCGCCGACAGCGCGGCGGAGGAGGAAGCCGCCCGCGCCCGCCAGATCCGCTATTACAAGGAATGCGTGATCGCCGCCTTCCCCGGCGATCCCGCGACGGCGCCGCCGAGCTACCGCTATTTCGGCGAGATCGTCGACCGCCTGCATAAGGTGCGGCCCGAGGATCTGAGCGAGAACTCGGTGCTGCTGGGGTCCGCCTCGCAGATCACCGATACATTGAAGAAGGTGGCGGAAGCGGGCTTCGACGAGGTCATTCTCTACGTCAATGTCGGGCTGAAACCGCACCCGCAGGTCAAGCACGAGATGGCCCGCTTCATGGCCGAGGTCGCGCCGGCGTTCTGACCCGGCGGCGCGGCGGCGCCTCCGTTACGTGTCGGCCGCCGCGGCTTCGTAGCGGATCTCGACGATTTCGATCGGCTCGACGCCGGACGGCGTGCGCAGCTCGACGATGTCGCCTTCCTGGGCCTTCAACAGGGCGCGCGCGATCGGGGAAATCCAGCTGACCCGGCCGCGCTCGGGGTCGATCTCGTCGATGCCGACGATCGTCACGGTCCGCTCGGCGCCATCGCTTGCGGCATAGGTCACGGTGGCGCCGAAAAACACCTGGTCGCGCCGTGTCTGCCGCGCCGGATCGACGATCTCGGCGCTCTCCAGCCGCTTGGTCAGAAAACGGATGCGCCGGTCGATCTCCCGCAGCCGCTTCTTGCCGTAGATGTAGTCGCCGTTTTCCGAGCGGTCGCCGTTGCCGGCGGCCCAGGACACGATCTCGACGGTTTTTGGCCGTTCCTCGTTGATCAGACGGCGCAGCTCGTCTTGCAGGCAGCGATGCCCGGCCGGGGTGATGTAATTCGTGACGCCGGCCGGGATGGAAGGCGCCTCGTCGGGCAGGTCGGCCGCGTCGCCGTCGGTTTCCTTGATAAAAGCCTTGCTCATCAGACGATCCCCTCGGCGCGCAGCGCGGCGATCCCGTCCGCGTCATAGCCGAGGCTGGCGAGGATTTCGTCGGTGTGCTCGCCGAGCAGCGGCGCCGGACGGCGATAGGCGCCGGGTGTCTCGGACAATTCAATCGGGGTCGGCGCGAGCGGCACGGTCCGGTCGAGACCGGGATAGGCACGTTCCTCGAGCAGGCGCGCGGCGCGGATGTGGGGATCGTCGAGCGCCTGTTGCGGCGAATAGACCTGTCCCGCGACGATGCTGGCCTTTTCGAGTTCGGCGAGCGCCTGTTCGCAGGTGCGCTCGGCGCACCATGCGCGCATCCGCGCGGAGATTTCCTCGTTGTGGTCGGCTCGCGCCTGGTCGTCCGAGAAACGCGGATCACCGAGAAAATGCTCGTCGCCGATCATGCGGCACCAGCGGCGGAACATCGGCTGCCCGATCACGGTCGCGACGATCCAGCCGTCTTTGGTGCGGTAGTAGTCGGCCGGCGCCGAGTTGAAGCCGCGATTGACGGCGGCGACCCGGTTCGCGTTGGTCAACGCCTGCTCGATCAAGAGCGAATTGGCGAAGGCGACCGCGGTGCGTAAGAGCGCGCCCTCGACTTTCTGGCCGTTGCCGGTTTTGCCGCGTTCGTAGAGCGCCGCCATCGTGCCGAACGCCGACAGGCAGGCGGTGCCGAAATCGACCCACGGGACCTTGCTGACGATCGGCTGCTCCGGGAAACCGGTGAGGTAGACGGCGCCGCTCATCGCCTGGCCGATGCCGTCGAACCCGTGCTTGTGGCTGAGCGGTCCGCCGGCGCCGAACCCGGTGACGGTGGTCAGGATGATGTCGGGCCTCACCCGGCGCAGGCTGTCGAGGTCGAGGCCGAGCGACCGCAGCACCGCGGGCGGCAGGTTGGCGACGACGACGTTGGCGGTGGCGACGAGTTTGCGCACGATCTCGCGGCCCTTGGGCGCGGCCGGGTCGAGCGTCATGCCGAGCTTGTTGCGGTTCATCGCGAGAAACATGGCGCCGCCGCCCTCGGGACCCGCGCCTATCGGGATGAAAGAGCGGTCCTCGCCGCCGCCGATGCGCTCGATCCGGATCACCTCGGCGCCGAGATCGCCCAACAGCGCGGCGCAGAACGGGCCGGCGATATAGCGGCCGAAATCGAGAACGCGAATGCCTTCGAGGATGCCGGCCAACGATGCCTCCGTCGTAATGCGCTATGCCGCGGCCGCAGCCGATCGGAAAAATAGAGGGCATCGGCGCGGCTTGTCCAGGAACGGGCCGGCGGCAATCCCGTTCGGAAGAGAGGCGGGCGCTGTGCCGATGCCGGCTTCGAGGTGGGCCGATTGGACGACCAACGACAAGAAGCTGAGGCGGGCCGGGTATCCGAGCGGCGGACGGCGCGCCGCGACGTGATCGCGATTGGCGGCTCGGCCGGCGCGCTCGACGTGATGCTCGCGGTTGTCGGCGGGCTGCCGGCGGATTTCGGCGGGAACGTGTTTGTCGTGTCGCATATCGGTGCGCATCGCAGCCACCTGCCGCAGCTGCTGTCCCGCGCCGGTCCATTGCCGGCGAGCCACCCCGAGGATGGCGAGACGATCCGCCCCGGGGTCGTTTACATCGCGCCGCCGGACCGGCACATGCTGGTGCTCGGCCACGCGATCCGGCTGTCGCGCGGGCCGCGCCAGCATTTCACGCGGCCCGCGATCAATCCGCTGTTCCACTCCGTCGCGCGGAATTTCGGGCCACGGGCGATCGGGGTCGTGCTGAGCGGCACCGGCAGCGACGGCGCGACGGGATTGCACGCGATCCGCCAGGCCGGCGGGCTGGCTGTCATTCAGGACCCGGCCACGGCTCTCTATCCCGACATGCCGCGCAATGCGGCCAGGGCGGTGCGGCCCAACCACCTCGTCGCGATCGACGAGCTGCCGGGGCTTCTCATGCGTTTTGCGGCCGAGACGGTCGAGGTTCCGGCGCGGAGGGCCGGGGAGGAAGCGGACAAGATGATGGAAAAACTGGAACGCCCGGTGGCGTTGACTTGTCCCGAATGCGGCGGCGCCTTGCGCCGCACCGGCGATGGGCCGCTAGAGGAATTCCGCTGCCATACCGGGCACCATTTCGGTGTCGGCGAGGTTGCCGACGGACAACGCTCGACGCTCGACGAGGCGCTGGTGATCGCGGTGCGCGTGCTCAACGAACGGGTCGAGCTGTGCCGGCAGATGATGGAGAGCGCGCGCGCCGCCGGCCGCGATCTGGGGGTGGCGTATTGGCAGCGCCTCAGGGGCGAGGCCGACGAGCAGCTCCAGGTGCTGGTGCGGTTTCTCGAGCGCCAGCCGCCGCCGGCCGAGGCGGAACCGAATAACGGTCCGCCGGCCGGCGGAGGCGGGTAAATTCCCTGCCAGCAGGGAAAAATCCGCCAGCGACGTTCATAACGCCCTGTAGAGCAACGGTTTTTGGCTCAGACGGCGGCAGGATCAGGGATTTTAATTCTCCGGAACAGGGAGTTTATTTTCCGAAACAGGGATTTGCGGGATCGGAACAGGGTAGCAACCTAGCCTCACGAAACGGGTTCAGAGCACGTTGGTCGAGATTGCTTCGTCCCCGCGGATCAAGACAGCGGGTCCCCGCAATGACAATCCCTGCCGTCATTGCGAGCGACGCGACGCGATCCGTGAGCGCGCTCGTTAGCGAAATCGCAAATTGCGTATATTGGGATGGGCGGACGCGGAAGCAACCCCAATGTTCGGCTCGGACGCCAGCGCCGGCAATTCGCGCCTTAAGCTAGCAGAACCGCGCGATGGAGCGCGGATCGGCTCGCGGCAGGCGATGTCGATCTTCACCGGTGTTAAGGACGGTCTCGGCGAGTCGGCGTTATCCTGTTGCGCGGCGGGATCGGCCACAGCAACTTGCGGGCGAGCGGAACACAGCTTCAGGAGCGCCGGTTGGCCGGGAATCGGTTTCTGGTGGTCGGGATCGGGGCGTCGGCGGGCGGGGTCGAGGCGCTACGGTCGTTTTTTGAGCCAATGCCGTCCGATTCCGGGATGGCGTTCATCGTCGTGACGCATCTCGGCGAGGGGCAAACGAGCGCCTTGCCGCAGATCCTCGCGCGCGTGACCGATCTGCCGATCGTCTCGGCGACGGACGGCGCGGCGATCGAGCCGAACCGGGTCTATGTTCTGGCGGCCGACGCGATACCGGTGCTGCGGCGCAAGCGGCTGCGCCTCACCGGCCAGGCGGCCGACCGACGCGAGCGCAACACGATCGACGTGTTTTTCGCCTCGCTCGCCGAGGACCGCGGCGAGGACGCGGTGGCGGTAATCCTGTCCGGCGTCGGGCATGACGGCACGCTCGGCGCGATGGCGATCAAGGAGCGGGGCGGCTTTACGATCGCGCAGACCGGTGACGACGGCGGGCCGCAATACCCGCAAATGGCGATGCACGCGATCACCTCGGGCGCGATCGACCTCAAGCTGCCGGTCGAGCAGATGGCCGGGAAGCTGATCGAATACGCGCAAAGCCTCGGCGGGCTCGACCCCGACGGGCAGGGGCGCGCCGCGCGCACGCGGATCGGCGACGGGCGCCGCGCGATCACCGAGCTCCTGCACGAGCGGACCGGGCATGATTTCGAGGGGTACAAGGAACGCACGTTCCTGCGCCGGATCGAGCGCCGGATGCAGGTCCTCGGTTTAGTCGACATCGGCGCCTATGCCGAGAGGCTGCGGGAGGATCGGGCGGAGGTGACGAACCTGTTTCATGACCTGCTGATCGGCGTTACCGCGTTTTTCCGCGACCGCGAGGCGTTCGACGCGCTGGCCCGTCAAGTCGTTCCAGCATTGTTCGAGGGTAAGGGCGTAAAGGATACGGTGCGCGTCTGGGTGCCGGGCTGCGCCACCGGCGAGGAGGCGTATTCGCTCGCGATCCTGCTGCTCGAGCACATGGCGACGCTGAAAGCGCGGCCGAAGGTTGTCGTTTTCGCGACCGACATCGACGATCCGGCGATCTCGATCGCGCGGATCGCGCGCTATCCGGCGGCGCTGCTGCAGGATGTCAGCCCGGAGCGGCTCGATCGCTATTTCACCGGCGACGGGATCAGCTACACGCTGTCGAAGGAAGTGCGCGACCTGTGCATTTTCTCGTCGCACAGCGTGATACGCGATCCGCCGTTTTCGCGCCTCGACCTGGTCTCCTGCCGCAATCTGCTGATCTATCTCGACCGGAACCTGCAGGAGCAGCTCGTGCCGGTGTTTCACTACGCGCTGCGGCCCGGCGGGTTTCTGTTTCTCGGTTCGTCCGAGACGCTGACGCAACACGCCGATCTGTTCGCGCCGATCGACAAGAGATACCGGATTTTCCGGCGCCGCGACTATGCCGGCACCCATCCCCGACTGCCGCTGGCGCTGCCGACCGGGCGGGTGTCGATCGCCGAACCGAGGCGGATCGCCGCGAACCACACCGGGCTGCCGCTGCGGCACATTGTCGAGAATCGGGTGATCGAGCAGTTCGCGCCGGCGCATGTCGTCGTGACGCGCGACGGCGAGGTCGTGCATTTCTCGATGCGCACCGGCAAATATCTCGAAAATGCTCCCGGCGTCCCGACCCGCAATGTTATCGCGATGGCGCGGCGCGGACTGCGTCTCGACCTGCGCGCTGCGCTGATCGAGGCGGTCGAAACCCGCCACCGCGTCATGCGTCAGGGACTGCACGCCGAGATCGACGACCGGGTGCAGTTTCTCGATCTGACGATCGAGCCGCTGCCCGATCACGACGCCGAGCCGCTGTTTCTGATGGTATTTTGCGATGTCGGCGGGCCGCTAGCGCCCGACCGGCGGGTTCCGGCGCTGGTCGAAGACCAGTCGGCCGCCCACGAGCAGCTCGAGAATGAGCTGCGCGAGTCACGCGAGCGGCTGCAATCGCTGGTCGAGGAATACGAGACCGCGCTCGAGGAGCTGAAATCGGGCAACGAGGAGCTGGTCTCGATCAACGAGGAACTGCAATCGACCAACGAGGAGCTGGAAACCTCGCGCGAGGAATCGCAATCGATCAACGAGGAACTGCAAACCGTCAACAACGAGCTGCAGCGCAAGGTCGAGGAACTCGACGAGGCCAACGACAATCTGCGCAACGTGTTCGACGTCACCGAGATCGCCACGGTCATCCTCGACCGCAACCTGATGATCCGCAGCTTTACCCCGGGGATCCGCGGCATTTTCAATCTGATGGAAAGCGACCGCGGCCGGCCGCTTACCGATCTCGTCAGCGGGCTCGTCGATCTCGACCTGCGGGAGGAGATCGAACAGGTGCTCGCGACCGGGCAGAGCCGCATGCGCCGCGTCGTCAGCCGCGACGGCGGGGCAACATACGCGATGCGGGTACTGCCCTACCGCAGCGCCGACCGGAGGGTCGACGGCGTGCTCGTGACGTTTACCGACATCACCCGCATCGTCGAAGCCGAGGCGCACCGGGAGGAGCTGCGGGAGCGCATCGAAGCGATGCTGCGGATCGTGCTCGACATGGCCGAACGCACCCTCCCCGACGAACCCGCGTCGGCGGTGCTGCGCAATCGCTTGCGAGCGCTGGCCGGGGCGTATCGGCTCGTCTCCGAGGCGGCATCGGGGACGGTATCGCTGAACGAGGTTGCCGGTCGGGAGTTGGCCGATTTCGGCATCGGACGCGAGGGGCGGGTTGTGATCGAGGGGCCGCCGGTGCTGCTGCGGACGAATGCCGCGGTCAATCTCGGAATGGTTGTGCATGAGCTGGCGGCGCGCGCGGCGGCCGAGGGCGCGCTGTCGGTGGCGCAGGGGCGGGTCTATCTCGACTGGGCAATCGAGCCGGCCGAGGGGCCCGAGCGCCGGCTCGCGATACGCTGGCGCGAAACCGGCGGCCCGGCGGCGCGCGCGCCGGACGGGGCCGATTACGGCCGCGAGCTGATCGAAACCGGCTTGCGCGAACGGATCGGGGCGGCCGGATCGATGCGGTTCGGCGAGGAGGGGGTTTGGGCGGAAATCGTGCTGCCGCTGGCCGGCGGGCAGGTGGTTCAGCCGACCGCGGGGGGGGGGTAAGGATCGTCGCGACCGGCTTGACCCCACGGTCATCCGGTTCAGCGAAACCGCTGCCGCGCCCGCCCGCGACGCGACGATAGATATTCTCGGCCGGCCCCGACCCGGCGTCCGCGCGTCCCGGAGAGGCGCGGCCCGGTCTGCCGTTGGTACAGCGGACACACCACATCTTGCGCGGCAGGCCGATCACCGCGCGCGGGAGAGAGCCGATGAGGACGCGGCGGGAACACGACAGCCTCGGCCCGGTCGAGGTGCCGGAAGACCGGCTTTGGGGCGCCCAGACGCAGCGCTCGCTCGAAAACTTTCCGATCGGGCGCGGCCGCTTTGTGTGGGGCCGCACGGTGATCCGCGCCTTCGGTCTGCTCAAGAAAGCCGCCGCGCTCGCCAATACGAGGCTCGGACAGCTGCCGGCCGCCACCGCCGATGCGATCGCGCGCGCCGCCGACGAGGTGATCGCCGGCGACCACGACGGCGAATTTCCGCTGGTCGTGTTCCAGACCGGCTCGGGCACGCAATCCAACATGAACGCGAACGAGGTGATCGCGCGCCGCGCCGGTCAACTGCTCGACGGGAAGCGCGTCCACCCGAACGACGACGTCAACCGCAGCCAGTCCTCGAACGACGCCTTTCCGGCAGTCATGCACATCGCGTCGGTCGAGGCGATCGCGGGCGCTTTGTTGCCCGCCGTCGCCCAATTGCGCGACGCGCTGGCCGAACGCGGCCAGGCCTTCGCGGACATTGTGCTGATCGGGCGGACGCATCTGATGGACGCGACGCCGCTGACAATGGGCCAGCTGTTCTCGGGCTGGCTGGCGCAGCTCGACCAGGCGGTGGTGACGATCCGGGCGGCGCTCGACGGGCTATACGAATTGCCGCTCGGCGGCACGGCGGTCGGCACCGGCCTCAACGCGCCGGCCGGGTTCGGCGCGCTGGCGAGCGAATTGATCGCGGCCGAAACCTCGTGTCCGTTCCGTCAGGCGGCCAATCTCTTCGCGGTCGGTTCGGCGCACGACGCGATGGTGACCGCGAGCGGCGCGCTGCGCACGCTGGCCGGCGCGCTGATGAAGATCGCCAACGATATCCGCTGGTATGCCAGCGGTCCGCGCGCCGGCATCGGCGAATTGATCCTGCCGGAAAACGAACCCGGCTCCTCGATCATGCCCGGCAAGGTCAACCCGACCCAGTGCGAGGCGCTGACGATGGTCGCGGTGCACGTGTTCGGCAACGACCATGCCGTCGCGTTCGCCGGCAGCCAGGGCAATTTCCAGCTCAACGCGTACAAGCCGGTGATCCTGCACAATGTCCTGGAGTCGGCGGAATTGCTGGCGGAAGGCTGCCGCTCGTTCGCGCAGCGCTGCGTGCGCGGCATGGCGGCGAACGAGGCGCGCATCGTCGAGCACCTCGAACAATCGCTGATGCTGGTGACGGCGCTGGCGCCGCATATCGGCTACGAAAAGAGCGCCAAGATCGCGCAGACCGCGCATCGCGAGCGCATCAGCCTGCGCGAGGCGGCGCTGAGGCTCGGCCATGTCGGCGAGGACGAGTTCGACGCCTTGGTCCGCGCGCACGATATGACCCATCCGAGCGACGGCTGATCCGCGCTGTTTCCGCGAGAGCAGGACCGCCCAAGGCGCCTGCTCAGGCCGCGCCGCCGCGGTGATCGCGCCGCGCCGCCTCAGGGCTGACATAGCCGTCCGCGACATCGTCGGCGAGATGCGCGGGATCGCGCTCGGATGGCGGGCCGAAGCCGCCGGAGCCGGGAGCCTCCATCACGACCCGGCCGTCCGGCGGCACGCGGAACGCGCCCTTCGAATTGAGCCGTTGCGTCGTGCCGTCCGGCAGTTCGAGCCTGAGACGCATCCCGCCCCCGTCATGGCCGCCGGCCAATCCGAACGGCGGCGTCACGGTGCGCTCGCAACACACCGCGGCGTGCGCCTCGTGACCGAGCACGCGCCAGACGCGCCGCGTCCCGAGACCGCCGCGCCATTTCCCGGCGCCGCCGCTGTCCGGCACCAGCGCGTATTCCTCGACCCGCAGCGGAAAGCTGATTTCGAGGATTTCGATCGGCGTGTTCATCATGTTGCTGACCGTGCTGGCGACGGCGTTGATGCCGTCCTTGACCGGACGGGCGCCAAACCCGCCTTTCAGCGACTCGTAGCCGACATAGCGCTCGCCGGTGCGCGGGTCGGATCCACCAAAGGTGATCACCGCCGAGGTGCCCTGCGACCCGGCCATCACCGTGTCCGGCGCGATCGCCGCCATCGCCGCCATCACCATGTCGGCGACCCGGTGCGACATCTCGTGATTGGCGTAGACGACCGGGGAGGGCGGTTGCGCGTTGACCACCGAGCCGGCCGGCGCGGTCACCGCGACCGGGCGCCAGCATCCCGAGTTCGGCGGGATCAGGCTCTTTGGATCGGCAATCATTTTCAGCGCGCAATAGACGCCCGAGGCGGTCACGGTCAGCGGCGCGTTCATCGGTCCCGGCACGGCCGGGTCGGACCCGGCGAAATCGACCGCGATCGCATCGCCCCTCTTGCGCACGGTCAGGCGCACCGTGAACGGCTCGTC